>NZ_JBEZFI010000036.1:0-62256 GCF_040649295.1 Micromonospora sp. NPDC048999
GGACAGCGCCAAGAAGGTACGACGTCAGCCGGACGGCCCTAGCCCAATTTTCACCCGCTCAGGGTCGCGCCGCTAGGCGCACGAACTACTAACCCCCCCACCCCACCCCCACCTTGCCCACGGTGATCATGAGGTTAGCGGCGACAAATCGGACACGAGGCGCGGCTAACCTCATGATCAACGCCGGAGGGTGGGGTCAGGTGGGGGAGATGGCGGGGTAGGGGAGGGTTAGGGTGCCGTGGCGCCAGTGGTGGGGGTGGTTGGTGATTGGCCAGCCCGCTTCGCGGACGGCTCGGACCGTTTGTAGCCAGCGCTGGCGGGGGCCGAAGGGGGCGTAGCCGGCGGCGGCCTGCCAGGCGTCGTCCAGGGCGCCGATCAGGTCGTGGATCCGCTCGCCCGGGACGTTGCGGTGGATCAGCGCCTTCGGCAGCCGCTCGGCGAGCTGGGCCGGCCGCTCCAGGGTGGTCAGCTTCGCGGCCAGGGTCAGCGTGCGCGGGCCGTCCGCGTCGAGCAGCACCCAGCCACCGAGCCGGCCCAGCTCGTCGCAGGTCCCCTCGACCAGCAGCCCGCCCGGGGCCAGCCGGCCGGTCACCGTACGCCAGGCCTCGGCTACCTCGCTCTCGTCGTACTGGCGTAGCACGTTGAACGCCCGGACCAGGGCGGGCCGGAGCCCGGCCAGTTCGAAACCACCCCGGGCGAAGGTCAACCCGGGCGGATCGGCGGCGGGCTGGGCGGCGGCCACGCGTACCGGATCGATCTCCAACCCGACCACCCGGACGTCCGCGCGGACCCCGGCCGCGAGGCGGGCCCGCAACTCGACGGCGGTCACCGGGGTAGCGCCGTAGCCCAGGTCGACGACCAGCGGGTCGGCGGCCGCGCGCAGCGCGTCGCCGCAGGTTTCGACGATCCAGTTGTCCACCCGCCGGAGCCGGTTGGGATTCGTCGTCCCCCGGGTGACGACGCCCTGCGGCTTCACCTCAGCTCACCCGGTGCACCTTGTGCTGGGCGGCCTGGGCCAGCGGGCGGATCACCAACTGATCGACGTTCACGTGGTGCGGACGGGTGGCGCACCAGGCGACGCAGTCGGCGATGTCGTCGGCGACCAGCGGCTCGGCCACCCCTGCGTAGACCGCCGCGGCCCGCTCCGCGTCGCCGTCGAAGCGGACCAGGCCGAACTCCTCGGTCTTCACCATCCCGGGGTCGATCTCGATCACCCGGACCGGCCGGCCGCTCAGCTCCAGCCGGAGCGTGCCGGCGATCGCGGTCTGCGCGTGCTTGGCGGCGGTGTAACCGCCCCCGCCCTCGTAGACGACGTGCCCGGCGGTGGAGCCGACGATCACGATGGTGCCGGCACCGGACGCCTCCAGTGCGGGCAGCAGCGCCTTGGTGACCCGGAGCGTGCCGAGCACGTTCACGTCGTACATCCACTGCCAGTCACCGACGGCTGCGGACTCGACCGGGTCCAGGCCGCGCGCCCCGCCGGCGTTGTTGACCAGCAGGGTGACCGGGCCGGGTGCGGCGGCGGCCGCCACCGCCAGCCCGGCGACCGACTCGTCGGAGGTGACGTCGCACCCCACCGCGGTGGCCGCGCCGCCGGCCGCCTCGATCTCGGCGACCAGGCCGGCCAACCGGTCGGTACGCCGGGCGGCGGCGAGCACGTGGAAACCCTCGGCGGCCAGCCGGCGGGCGGTGGCCGCACCGATCCCGCTGGACGCCCCGGTGACGATGGCGACGGAGGTCATCCGGCCATTCTCCCCTGCCCCCGTGCCGACGCCGCGATGAGGTCCGTCACGCCCGGACCAGCCGGTACGCATTTCCGAAGCCCGATCGGGAAGATGACATCCGGCGCGGAGGTTGACCGAGAAGCGCCGGTCGTGCGGGACGGCAGCAACCGTGACAGAGGGAGCGGACGTGGCGGAAATGCACACCGGTGTCGGTCGTCAGCGCGGTGCCCTGCCGTGGCCACGGCCGCGCCGAATCGCCACCGTCTCGGTGCACACCTCGCCGCTGCACCAGCCCGGCACGGGCGACGCGGGCGGCATGAACGTCTACATCCTGGAGGTCGCCCGGCGGCTGGCCGAGGCCGACGTCGAGGTGGAGATCTTCACCCGGGCGACCTCCGGCGACCTGCCGCCGGTGGTCGAGATGGCGCCCGGTGTGCACGTCCGGCACGTCACCGCCGGGCCCCTTGAGGGGCTGACCAAGGAGGAGTTGCCCGGCCAGCTCTGCGCCTTCACCGCCGGCGTGCTGCGCGCCGAGGCGGCCCGCCCGCCGGGCCACTACGACCTGATCCACTCGCACTACTGGCTCTCCGGCCAGGTCGGCTGGCTGGCCAAGGAGCGTTGGGGCGTGCCGCTGGTGCACACCGCACACACCCTCGCGAAGGTCAAGAACGCCCAGCTCGCCGCCGGAGACCGGCCCGAGCCGAAGGCTCGGGTCATCGGCGAGGAGCAGGTGGTCGCCGAGGCCGAGCGGCTGGTCGCCAACACCCGCGTCGAGGCCCGCGACCTGATCGGCCGGTACGACGCCGACCCCGCCCGGGTGACCGTGGTGGAGCCCGGCGTCGACCTGGACCGGTTCCGCCCCGCACCGGGCGACCGCGAGTCCGCCGTACGTGCCGCCCGCCGCCGGCTCGGGCTTCCCACCCAGGGGTACGTGGTGGCTTTCGTCGGCCGGATCCAGCCGCTCAAGGCCCCCGACGTGCTGATCCGGGCGGTGGCCGCGCTGCGCGAGCGGGATCCCGGGCTGGCCGACGAGCTGACCGTGGTGATCTGCGGTGGCCCCAGCGGCAGCGGCCTCGACCGCCCCACCGCCCTGATCGAGCTGGCCGGTTCGCTCGGCGTCGCCGACCGGGTGCGCTTCCTGCCGCCGCGGACCGGCGAGGACCTGCCCGCCCTCTACCGGGCCGCCGACCTGGTCGCGGTGCCGTCGTACAACGAATCGTTCGGGCTGGTCGCGCTGGAGGCCCAGGCGTGCGGCACGCCCGTCCTCGCCGCCGCCGTGGGTGGCCTGGTCACCGCCGTACGCGACGGGGTCAGCGGAGTGCTCATCGGCGGCCACGACCCGGTCGACTGGGCCCGTACGCTGTCCCGGCTGCTGCCCGACCGGCTGCGCCGGGCCACCCTGGCCCGGGGTGCGGAGCGGCACGCCCGCAACTTCTCCTGGCAGCGCACCGTCTCCGGGCTGCTCACCGTCTACGGCGAGGCGATCGCCGAGCACCGCGAACGGCTCACCGGCCAGCTCGCCGCCGACCCCGCCCTGTCCTGCTCCTGGTGACCTGTCGCCCCAGGGGGCGGCGGCTCGGCAGCCGTAAAGTGGGTGCGATGAGCCGCAGGAGTGGGGTCGCCGCGCTGATCGAGTCGTTTTGCGCCGAGCGCGAGCTGGCGTGGGAGTCCACCGGCGAGACGTCGTACGCGGTCACCCTGCCGGGGACGCACAAGCTCAAGACGATCTGCAACCTGATCGTCGGCGAGCACGCGTTGCGGATCGAGGCGTTTCTGATGCGCCAACCGGACGAGCGCCGCGAGGAGCTCTGGGCCTGGCTGCTCCAGCGCAACGCACGGATGTACGCCGTGTCCTTCTCCATCGACGCGGTCGGCGACGTCTACCTGACCGGGCGGGTCAACCTGGCCGGAGTGGACGAGGCGGAGCTGGACCGCCTCCTCGGCGCCGTGCTGACGTACGCCGACGAGTCCTTCGACCGCATGCTGGAGATCGGCTTCGGCACCGCCATCCGCCGAGAGTGGGAGTGGCGGGTCAAGCGGGGGGAGTCGACGGCAAACCTGGCCGCCTTTGCCCACCTCTTCGCGCCGTCGACCGGCACCACGTCCGGCTCCGGTGGTTCGGACCCGTCCTGACGGGTATGCCGCACCGCGCGGTGCGGCATGTGGGACCCACCGCGGGCCGAGGACGGACTGTCGAGGAGCGTGTCCCATGGCTCAGCGCAGCAGCTCAGGTCGCGGCACGACTGCGACGAGGACCAGACCGCAAACCGGCAACCAGACCCCGGGCACGCCGGGCGTCTCCGAATCCGAGATCTCCCGGATGAAGGTCGACGACCTCCGCAGCCAGCTCCGCCGGCGCGGGGTCACCGGAATCTCCACCCTGCGCAAGCCCGAGCTGGTGAAGACGCTGGCGAGGACCCTCCGCGCGGAGAGCCGCGGCGGCGGTGCGGCACGTAAGGCCACCGGGCCGGCCGGTCGCGCCGCCACGAAGAAGGCGGCCGCCAAGAAGGCCCCGGCGAAGAAGGCCGTGGGCAAGGCGGTGCCCGCCGCGAAGGCCACCGGTGCGCGGGCGACGAAGGTCGCGGTGAAGGAGGCGGCCGTGAAGAAGGCTGCGGTGAAGCGGGCGGCTCCCGCGAAGAAGGCCGTAGTCAAGAAGGCACCCGCCGCGAGGAAGGCGGCACCCGCGAGGAAGGCGGCGACGACAAGGGCGCGGGGTACGACTGCGACAGCCGCTGCGGGTGGGCGGGCGATGCCCGCTACGGGCGGTACGGCGGCGACGCCGGTCCGGACCGGTCGGACCTCGGCCCGCTCGGTGCGGTCGTCCCAGCAGATCACCTCGCTGCAGGATCGTCCGGAGCGCCCCGGCCGGAGCCTGGTGACCGCCAACCACGACGTGATTCAGCGCTGGGCGCGGGCCCGGGGCGCTAAGCCGGCCACCATCGCCGGCACCGAGCGCGAAGGCCGGCCCGGGGTGCTGACGTTCAACATCCCGGGGTGGCGGGAGAGCAGTCGGATTCGGGAGATCACCTGGGAGGACTGGTTCCGGACGTTCGACTCACGGCGGCTGAACCTGATCTACCAGGAACAACTCCGGGACGGCCGGCAGAGCAACTTCTTCCGGACAGAGTCACCCGAACGCGAGGACGCCTGAGGTTTAGGGGAATGGCCGGCGGGAATGCGCTGTTGGCCACCGGTAGACACCCGGAGCCGGGGCGACGGATCTCCGACCCGAAGGCTGTGACGGGCGAGACAGCGATCCAAGTTGAATCCAGAATCCGGGCGAACTAACTTTATTGCACCGCGCACCGCTTGTAATCGTTCGGGGGAGCGGCGGATCGATCAGATCCGCGCAAGCGAGGCGCGAAGATCGGGTGGAGCACACCGTTGGGGGACGGTGCCATCCGAGGAACCGGCGGCGCGAGCGGGCGACGCTTACGGGGGTGAGTGTCGCCCGCCGCCGCCGGGTGTACGGAGCGCCCATCACGACGGGGGTCGGGGTGGGCGCTCGGTGTATCCGCTCCTCAGCCGCGTACCGGTTCCGGTTCCTGTCGCGGCGCGCGCAGGGCGGCGACCCGGCGTTCCCGGGACGGCCCCGCGAGCAGGTGACCGACCGCCGCGACCAGGCCCAGCCCGCCGACGACGAGCCAGTGCCGGTCGCCCAGGTGCTGGAGGCTCAGCCCGCCCAACGCCGGTGCCACGAAGGACGCCGCCGGGAAGGTCAGGTAGAAGACCGACTGGTAGCGGGCCCGCAGTTCCGGCGGCGCCAGGTCCGCGTTGATCTGCGCGTTCGGCGGTGCGGCAAGCATCTGGCCGATCGTCCAGACCACTGCCGCTCCGAGGTAGAGCGGCAGGTGGTCGGCAACGGCCAGGGCGCCGAAGCCGAGTGCCATCAGCCCGGTGGAGACCGCGAGGACACTCGACTTGCGGTACGGCTCGATCAGCCGCGGCACGAAGAGTTGCCCGGCCACGATCAGCGCGCCGCCGAGCGCCACCACCAGCCCGTACGCGGAGGGCCGCAGGCCGTCCGCCCGCATCGCCAGCGGCATGATCGTCGAGGTCTGCATGGTCAGCACGGCCAGCAGGAAGGTCAGCCCGACGAAGACGAGGAAAGTGCGGTCGGTCAGCGCGGTGTGCAGACCGGGCCGCCGGAGCCGGCCGGGCCGAACCGGGCCGACGCCGGTGGCGGCTGCCCGGGCGGCGTGGGCGAGCGTCTCCGGAACCTTCAGCGCGATGACGGCCGCAGCGGCCAGGGTCGCTGCGGCGTCGACCAGGAAGAGCGCGACGAAGCTGGCCTCGGCCAGTACGCCGGCCAACAGCGACGCCACCGCCATGCCGAGGTTGAAGGCCCAGAACTGGAGGTTGAAGGCGTGCGAGCGGCGTTCCTCGGGCACCACGTCGACGATCGCCGCGACGAACGCCGGTCCGGGCATCGAGTGCACCACCCCGACCAGCGCGGCGAGCGCGGCGATCACCGCCAGTTGCCGGCTGACCGCCAGCCCCGCCATCAGCCCGGCCGCGCCGAGGTGCGCGGCGAGCAGGGTCGCGCGCCGGCCCCACCGGTCGGCCAGCACCCCGCCGAGCAGCGTTCCGACCGCCCCGCCCGCCCCGTACGCCCCGACGACCAGGCCGGCGAGGGACGCGGAGACACCGCGTGCCGCGGTCAGGTAGAGCGAGAGGAACAGCATCGCGAAGGCGCCGGCCCGGTTGATCAGCAGCCCGGACCAGAGGTACCAGAAGGTGGCGGGCAACCCCCCGGCCGTGTCGTCCCACCAGCGCCGCACCTGTCCCCCTAAAAGTCCGCCCGCTGAGGCGATGATCAACTCTGTGCGGCACGTTGGTGTCAAACCCTCGGAGGATGCCACATGTTGCCGTACACCGAGTCGATCATTTCCCCCCGGCGGGGCGGGTACCTATGAGGCGATGCCGGCCGGCTCGGCCGGCGTGCGGGCCACGGCGACCGGCCGGACCGGCGTCGCGGGAGCCCGGAGCTGGGCGGCGCGCCGCTCCCGGGCCGGGCCGGAGATCAGGTGGGCGACCGCCATCGCGCCGCCGATCGCGGCGCAGCCGAGCCAGAGCGTGGTGTTGCCGGCGTGCTCCCGGACCAGGCCGCCGAAAATCGGGGCGGCCGCCGCGGCCAGCTGCCAGGAGAGTGAGAAGACGCCCTGGTAGCGGCCGCGAAGCGCGGCGGGGGAGAGCTCGGCGATGAGGGTGGCGTTGGACGGCGAGTTGAGCATCTCGCCGACCGTCCAGATCAGCACGGTCAGGCCGTAGAACCAGGCCGCGCCGGCGAACGCGGTCAGCCCGAAACCGGCGCCCATCACCAGCGCGGCGAGCGCCAGCACGTGCGACCGGCTCCGACCCTTGATCAGCCGGGGCACGAAGAGTTGCCCGACCACGATCAGCACCCCGTTGAGCGCGATCACCGAGCCGTACGTGGCGGGGCTCAGGCCGGATTCGCCCATCGCGATCGGCAGCATCGAGATGTGCTGGAGGAAGACCAGCGCGGCGAACAGGTTGAGCGCCACGAAGCCCAGGAAGACCCGGTCGCGCAGGATGGTCCGCAGGGCGCCGGCGGGAGCGGCGCCCTTGACGGCCGGGCCGGTCGACCGGGTCTCCCGGACCCGGGCGAAGATGACCAGCGCGGTGATCAGGGTGGTCGCCGCGTCGACCAGGAAGAGCAGCAGGTAGCCGGCCTGGGCGGCGACGCCGGCGAGCACTGCGGCGCAGGCGAAGCCGAGGTTGACCGCCCAGTAGTTCAGCGTGAAGGCGCGCAGCCGGTCCTTCTCGGGCACCACGTCGATGATCATGGCCCCGAACGCCGGACGGGCCATCTCCGCGAACCCGCCCAGCAGCAGGGCGCCCAGCGCGACCGCCCCGAGCGGCCGGGCCAGGCCGAGCGCGACCATCATGGTGGCCGCGCCGAGATGCGCGGTGAGCAGGGTGGGCCGCCGCCCCCACCGGTCGGTCAGGGTGCCGCCGATCGTGGTGCCGACCGCGCCGCCGACGCCCCACATCCCGATCACCAGGCCGGCCTGCGAGGCTGAGAAGCCGCGGGCCTGGGTGAGGTAGATGGCCAGGAAGACCAGGACGAACGAGCCGAGCCGGTTGATCAGGGTGCCGGTCCAGAGATACCAGAAGGCTCTCGGTAGTCCACCCGTGGTGTCCCGGAACCAGCCCCGTACCGTCCGCATCCCGACGCCCCCGTTAGGTAATGACCAATATCTCAGTAGCGCCTTACAACCTAGTCCCGCCCCGGAACGCTGGTCAGCAGGTTTTCCACGTGGTGGTCGTCACCACCGGTCCCTGCGTGTCCGAACATCAGGTACGGCAGGATGATCGGCATGACTGCGAGCGAGGGACCTACCGTCGGGACGCTGGTCCTGCTGCGGCACGGCGAGAGCGACTGGAACGCCAAGAACCTCTTCACCGGCTGGGTCGACGTCGACCTGACGGCCAAGGGGGAGAGCGAGGCGCGGCGCGGCGGTGAGCTGCTCCGCGAGCACAACCTGTTGCCGGACGTGGTGCACACGAGCGTGATGCGCCGCGCGATCCGTACCGCCGAATTGGCGCTCGACGCAGCCGACCGGCACTGGATCGCGGTGCGCCGGTCGTGGCGGCTCAACGAGCGGCACTACGGCGCGCTCCAGGGCAAGAACAAGAAGCAGACCCTGGACGAGTACGGCGAGGAGCAGTTCATGCTGTGGCGCCGGTCGTACGACACGCCACCGCCGCCGATCGACGACAACGACGAGTGGTCCCAGGTCGGTGACCCTCGGTACGCGCTGCTGCCGACCGAGCTGATGCCGCGCACCGAGTGCCTCAAGGACGTCGTCGAGCGGATGCTGCCGTACTGGTACGACTCGATCGTGCCGGACATCCTGGCCGGCCGCACGGTGCTGGTGGCGGCGCACGGCAACTCGCTGCGCGCCTTGGTCAAGCACCTCGACCAGATCTCCGACGAGGCGATCGCCAAGCTGAACATCCCGACCGGCATCCCGCTGCGCTACGACCTCGACCCGGACCTGCGCCCGCAGACCCTCGGCGGAACGTACCTCGATCCGGAGGCCGCCAAGGCGGCCGCCGCCGCGGTCGCCAACCAGGGCCGCTGACCGCCTGCAAGGAGGGGCTCCTGGTCAACGCCAGGGGCCCCTCCTTGTACCTCAGGCGGTCTCACCCGTGATCAGATAGACCACGTGCTCGCCGACGTTGACGGCGTGGTCGGCGAACCGCTCGTAGAAACGGCCGAGCAGGGTCGCATCGATCGCCGTCTCCACCCCGTACGGCCAGTCGTCGCCGAGCAGCACGGTGAAGAGGCTCTTGTGCAGGTCGTCCATGACGTCGTCGTCGCTGTCCAGTTCGCCGGCGATGGTCGCGTCGGGGCTGGCCAGCACCTTGCCGATCTTTCCGGCCAGCCGGTCGGCGACGGCCGCCATGTCGGTGAAGACCGGTCGCAGCTCGGCCGGCACCGCCGGCGAGGGGTGCCGGCGCAGCGCGGTCTTGGCGACGTGCTCGGCCAGGTCGCCCATTCGTTCCAGGTCGGCGGCCACGTGCAGGGCGGTGATCATGGCGCGCAGGTCGGAGGCCACGGGTGCCTGCCGGGCCAGCAGGTCACAGACCCGCTCCTCCACGTCCCGGTAGCGGCCGTCGATCTCGGCGTCGCCCGCGGCCACCGTCTCGGCTGCCGCGCGGTCGGCGGTGAGCAGGGCCGTGGTGGCCTGGCGCATGGCGGCGCGTACCGCCTCCGCCATGTCCACCAGCAGTTGGCTGACAAGCTGCAGGTCGGCCCGGAACTCGTAACGCATCGTCACTTCCTGACGGTCGGTGGCCGCCGGCGGCCGGTGCGGACCACCTGCGGCGTGAGCAGGTGCGCGACCCACCGTAGGTTGGGGCGGCCGGCTCTACGGTGAACGCGGGTGAACGACGCGGGACCCGTGAGTGAACTTTTTCGGAAGTGAGACTGTTTCGTCCCATTTCACCCGAACGCCGGCTGAACAATGACCCTACGATCGCCGGGTGGAATGGGCGGTGGCGGTCGAGGTGGCAGTGGCTCTGGTGGCCGGACTGGTCGCCGGGACGCTGCTGTCCCGACCGGTCAGGAAATGGCGCCGGTCGGCGTCGTCGGAGAGCGGAAGCTCCCGTCAGAGCACAGGGAGGCCCGGGATTCCCGACGAGCGACAGGGCGGGCTGTCCGGGCTCGGCCGCAAGACGATCGACTCGCTCCGCGCCGGCGTGGTGGTGCTCGACCCGGAGGACGTGCCGGTGCTGGTCAACCCGGCCGCGCGGGCGATGGGCCTGCTTCGTGCCGGGACGACGCCCGGATCCATCGCGGCGCACCCGCTGGTCCGTACCCTCGCCGGGCAGGTCCGGCGCACGGGCGTGCGCCGCGAGATTGAGCTGGACCTGCCGCGCGGTCGCGACAGCGCGGGAGACAACCCGCTCGGCGTGCACCTGCGCGCGATGGGCCTGGGTGCCGGCTACATCTCGGTCGAGGCGGCCGACGTCACGGAATCGCACCGGCTGGCCCGGGTCCGGCGAGACTTCGTGGCCAACGTGAGCCACGAGCTCAAGACCCCGATCGGCGCGCTCCAACTCCTCGCCGAGGCGTTGGTGGACGCCACCGAGCCGGCCGGCGGGGGCGCGCCCGACCTGTCCGAGGACCTGATCGCCGCCCGACGGTTCGCCGAGCGGATCCAGCACGAGTCGACCCGGTTGGGCCGGCTGGTGCAGGAGTTGCTGGAGTTGACCCGGCTCCAGGGCGCCGAGCCGCAGCCCGCCCCGGAGCCGGTCGCTGTGGACTGGGTGATCGCCGAGGTGATCGACCGGACCCGGACCGCGGCCACCGCCCGCCGGGTGGAGATCGCCGTCGACGGGCAGCGTGGCCTCACCGTGTACGGCAGCGACAGCCAGCTCGCCACCGCCGTGGCGAACCTGGTGGAGAACGCGATCAACTACTCGGGCGAGGACACCGCGGTACGGGTGACCGCGCGGGCCACCGACGAGCACGTCGAGATCGCCGTGACCGACCAGGGCATCGGCATCGCCCCGAACGAGGTCGACCGGATCTTCGAACGCTTCTACCGGGCCGATCAGGCCCGCTCCAGGGCCACCGGAGGCACCGGCCTCGGGCTGGCCATCGTCAAACACATCGCCAGCAACCATGGCGGCCGGGTGGATGTGTCGAGCACTCTTGGTGGGGGGTCGACGTTCACCCTCCGGCTGCCCGCCCGCCCCCCGGACGACCTGGAGGCGACGCTCTCCTCTGCTGGGATCGAGGCCGGCCCGGCCGAGCTCCGGTAGGTCCGACCGACAGGAAAGGAAACACCCCCGTTGAGCCGCGTACTGGTGGTTGAGGACGAGGAATCGTTCTCGGACGCCCTGTCCTACATGCTCCGCAAGGAGGGCTTCGAGGTGTCCGTCGCCGCGACGGGCACGGCCGCCCTCACCGAGTTCGACCGGACCGGTGCCGACATCGTGCTGCTCGACCTGATGTTGCCGGAAATGTCGGGTACGGAGGTCTGCCGTCAGCTCCGCCAGCGGTCGCACGTCCCGATCATCATGGTCACCGCCCGGGACAGTGAGATCGACAAGGTGGTCGGCCTGGAGATCGGGGCCGACGACTACGTCACCAAGCCGTACTCGCCGCGTGAGTTGGTCGCTCGGATCCGGGCGGTGCTGCGCCGGCAGAGCGCGGAGGCGACCGAGACCGGTGTCCCGACGCTCGCCGCCGGCCCGGTCCGGATGGACATCGAGCGGCACGTGGTGACCGTGGCCGGTGCCCCCGTGCAACTGCCGCTCAAGGAGTTCGAGCTGCTGGAGATGCTGCTGCGCAACGCGGGCCGGGTGCTCACCCGGGGGCAGCTCATCGACCGGGTCTGGGGTGCCGACTACGTGGGCGACACCAAGACGCTGGACGTGCACGTCAAGCGACTGCGCTCCAAGATCGAGCCGGAGCCGTCCGCGCCCCGCCACCTCGTCACCGTCCGTGGCCTGGGCTACAAGTTCGAGCCCTGATCGGGCCGCCCGCCCCTTGGGCTGGCTCATGATCTGCGCAGTTCCCTGAAAGTGCTGCCTCCCGCCGCCGCGAGGGGCCACTTTCAGGGAAGTTATCCGGATCTTTGCCCGGCGTCCCCTGGCCCGGTGCGGGTTGTCCGGACCTTCGCGACGTGTCCCGGCTCGGTGCGGGGTTGTCCGGATCTTGCCGGCGTGCCCTGGCCGGGTGTGGTGGTGTGGGGTGAGTGTCGGGTTCGTGGGTGTGGTCGGGGGGTCCCGGGGGCAGAATGGCTGGTGGGGGTCGGTCGTTGAACACGGGTGCACGGCCGAGGAGGACGCCCCCGCCAGGCGGGGTGCGCGGGCCCGGAATGATGGCGGGCCGCCGGTCGTTGTACATGGTCCCGGCGCCGCGAAGAGGCGAGCTTCCTCGCCCCGTGAGCCAGCCGGTTGAAGACTTTTCCCCGTTTTTGGGCGCCTGACGTGGTGCTTGCGCATGATGCCGACCCCCATCGGCGTGTGCGCCGACCCCCGAATGGAGCTTGGTCATGAATTCGATGCTGCGTAAGAGCATTCTTGGTGTTGCTGGTCTGGCTTTCACCGGTGGTGTGTTCGCTGGTCCGATCGCTGCTCATGCTGCTGAGCCGGTGCACGCCGCCCCGGCCGTCGCGGTGCAGGCCGGCAAGCCGGCCGTGGACATGGGCAAGTTGATTCCGAACGGTGTGCAGGGCGCGCAGTCGAAGATCGCTCTGAACGATGAGCAGACCGCGGACGCGAAGGCGATCATCGCGGCGACGAAGAAGGCCGGCATGCCCGAGCGGGCCGCCGTCATCTCGATCGCCACCAGCTTGCAGGAGTCGAAGCTGGAGAACCTGGGCCACCTGGGTGACCAGAACGACCACGACTCGCTGGGCCTGTTCCAGCAGCGCCCCTCCTCCGGTTGGGGCACCCCGGAGCAGATCACGAACCCCGAGTACTCGACGACCGCGTTCCTCAAGGGCCTGAAGCAGGTCGACGGGTGGCAGGACATGCCGCTGACCAAGGCCGCGCAGACGGTGCAGGTCTCGGCGTACCCGGATGCCTACGCCCAGTGGGAGCAGCAGGCCGCTGACCTGGTCGCCCAGTACTGGAACAGCTGACCCCGCTTGAACGACACGTTGGCCGGCACCCCGAACCCGGGGTGCCGGCCAGCGGCGTCTTGCAGATCTTGGAGAGTTGCCGTTCGAGGCGAACGGGAACTCTCCAAGATCCGCAGGCTGCACCTCGCCGGTGGTCATTCGACGAGCCGGGCCAGCAGCCTGGCTTCGCGTTTCTCGTCCAACCGAAGGTCACTCCGTCGCGGGGTGGGGGGCGATCTGGCCCTGGCGCAGGCGGGCGGCGCAAAGCTCGGCCAGTTTCGCGTACGCGGGGGCGCCGATCAGCGCGGTCAGCTCCGGGGCGTACGAGAGGTACATCGGCTCGGTGCCGACGTGCGCGTCGGTCGAGGAGGTGCACCACCAGTCGAGGTCGTGCCCGCCCGCGCCCCAGCCCCGCCGGTCGAACTCGGCGAGCGTGGAGATCAGCACCTTGGTGTTGTCCGGCCGCTTGTGCCAGTCCTGGTCCCGACGGACCGGCAGCTGCCAGCAGACGTCCGGCTTGTACTCCAGCGGATGCACCCCGTCGCGCAGCGCCTGGGCGTGCAGCGCGCAGCCGCCCCCGCCGGGAAAGTCGGCGTCGTTGAGGAAGACACACGGCGAGTTGGCGTCCCGGGTGGCCGTACGCCGGGCCGGGTTCTTGCCGTCGACGGTGTCGTTCTCGGTCCAGTTCTTGAAGCCCTTGCGGAAGTGCTGCCAGGTCTCCGGGGTGAGCCGCTTGACGGCGGCGCGGACCCGCTTCTCGTCATCCGAGTCGGTGAAGAACGCCCCGTGCGAGCAGCAGCCGTCGGCGGCCCGGCCGGCGATGATGCCGTGGCAGCCCTTGCCGAAGACGCAGGTCCACCGGGAGAGCAACCAGGTCAGGTCGGCGCGGATCACGTGCTTGGCGTCCGCCGGGTCGACGAACTCGATCCACTCCCGGGGGAAGTCCAGCTCCACCTCCCGGCTGCGTGGGTCGTCGGGGTCGTCCACCAGCACCTGCAGCTCGATCTGGCCTGTCACCCGGACCAGCGTACGCGGGGTGAGCCGGGCCGGCCGGTGAGCCGAAGAAACGTGTTGGACATAGGCTCGCCAGCATGCGACTGGGTGTCCTCGACGTCGGTTCCAACACGGTGCACCTGCTGGTGGTCGACGCTCACCACGGCGCCCACCCGTGGCCGGCGCACTCCGAGAAGGTGGTGCTCCGGCTGGCCGAGCAGATCGGCCCGGACGGCGCGCTCACCGAGGCGGGCGCGGACAGCCTGGTCAAGGCGGTCGGCATGGCCCGTACGGCGGCGGACGGGCTGGACGTCGACGACCTGCTCGCCTTCGCCACCAGCGCGGTCCGCGACGCGACCAACGCCGGCGACGTGCTGGCCCGGGTCCGCGACGACACCGGCGTACGCCTGGAGGTGCTCTCCGGTGCGGACGAGGCGCGGATGACCTTCCTCGCGGTGCGACGGTGGTTCGGGTGGTCCGCCGGCCGGCTGCTGGTCATGGACATCGGCGGCGGCTCGCTGGAACTGGCCGCGGGTATCGACGAGGACCCGGACGTGGCGATCTCGCTGCCGCTGGGTGCCGGCCGGTTGAGCCGTGAGCGACTGCGGGTCGACCCGGCCGGTGCGGTGCCGCCGTCCGCGGCGGCCGTCGACGAGCTGCGGGAGTACGTCGACGCGTTGCTCGACCCGGTGGTGAAGCAGCTTGCCGAGGTGGGCTGGGAGCGCCCGGTGGCCACCTCGAAGACGTTCCGGATGCTGGCCCGGCTGGCCGGCGCGGCGCCGTCCGGCGCCGGGCTCTGGGCCCCGCGCAGCCTGACCCGGACCGGCCTGCGGCAGGTGCTCGGCTTCATCCGGCACATCCCGCCCCGTCAGCTGCACGAGCTGGAGGGGGTGAGCGCCGGGCGGGCCCACCAGCTGCTCGCCGGTGCGGTGGTGGCCGAGGCGGTGCTGCGCCGGCTCGACGTGGACCGCCTGGACATCTGCCCGTGGGCGCTGCGGGAGGGGGTCATCCTGCGTCGGCTCGATCAGCTCGCGCCGATGTGATCGCGGTTTGGCGGTTTGCGTGCTTTGCGGATGCTCGTCCTGATACTCCGTGACCCGGGCGGTTACCCTGAGGGATGTGACTTCCCGCGTCCCGGTGCTCCTCTCCAGTTCCTCGGTCTTTCCTGAGCGGACCGCGGCGGCGTTCCAGCTGGCCTCGGCGCTCGGGTACGACGGCGTCGAGGTGATGGTCTGGACCGACGTGGTGAGCCAGGACCCGGGCGCGCTGCGCGGCCTGGCCGACCACTACGGCGTGCCGGTGCTCTCGGTGCACGCGCCCTGCCTGCTGGTCACCCAGCGGGTGTGGAGCCCCGACCCGTGGGAGCGGCTACGCAAGGCGGCCGAGCTGGCCGAGACGTTGGAGGCCCCGACGGTGGTGGTGCACCCACCGTTCACCTGGCAGCGGGACTACGCCCGGAACTTCGCCGACGGCCTCGAACGGATCGCCGGGCAGTTCGGCGGGCTGCGTTTCGCGGTGGAGAACATGTACCCGGTGCGGATGGCCGGTCGACAGTTCGTCCCGTACACCCCCGGCTGGGATCCGACCGACACCGGCTACGCCTCGTACACGCTGGATTTGTCGCACTGCGCGGCCTCGCACACCGACGCGCTGGCGATGGCCGACCGGATGGGGGCCGGCCTGGCCCACGTGCACCTGGGCGACGGCACCGGCGAAGGGCGCGACGAGCACCTGGTGCCCGGACGCGGCGGCCAGCCCTGCGCGGAGCTGCTCCGCTCACTGGCCGGCCGGGGCTTCACCGGCTCGGTCGCGGTGGAGGTCACCACCCGGGGCGCGAAGAGCCGCGCGGTCCGCGAGGCCGACCTGCGCGAGGCCCTGGAGTTTGCCCGCGCCAACCTCACCGCACCGTCCCCGGTCGACGCCTGACCGCCCCCGCCGGCGCTAACGGACCGGGGTGAGGGGTTCGGGCTGGGCGGGGACCGGAAGCGGGTCGCCGCCGGCGGCGCGCTTGCGGGCCCGGTGCGCGGCCACGTGCGAGCGGGTGGCGCAGCGCTCCGAGCAGAACCGCCGGCAGCAGTTCGACGACGTGTCCAGGTAGACGTTGCCGCAGCGCTCGTCGGCGCAGACGCCGAACCGGGCGCTGCCGTACTCGCAGAGCCAGACCGACAGGCCCCAGACCGCGCCGGCCAGGTATTCCGACGAGACCGAGGCGCCCCGGCCGGTCACGTGCATGTGCCAGTCGCTGGAGTCGTGGCCGGAAATGCGCGGCTGCACCGGGAAGGTCTCCAGCAGCGCGTTCAGCTCCGCCACCGCCTCGGCGTCCCGGCCCGAGGTGCCGTACTCGAAGACGTCGCGCAGGCGCTTCTGCGCCCGCCGGAAAATCGCCAGGTCCCGGTCCGCGATCTCGTCGCGCATCCACCCGTTGTCGTCCGGGAAGAGGGCCCGCAGGTCGTCGAGGTCGTCCAGGCGGGCGTTGACGAGATCAACTCCGGTCCGGGCGTACGCGTCGAAGTTCACGGGACCAACGGTAGACGACTCACGCGCTCCGCGGCGCGTCGATGTAGTGGGGGAGGAACCGCGCGTAACCATCCGTGATGAGGCTTGCGCTCTCGCGTACGCCGGCGCCGGCGGACTCGCCGTCGACGGTCCAGCTCCCCACTACCGTGTGGTTGCCGGCGAACTCGGGCAGCGCCCGGAACTCCTGGTAACAGAAGCCCTCGTCACCGTAGCTTCCCGGATTGGTGATCTCGGTTCCTCCGGTGACGATGCGTACCGAAGCGCCCTCCCGGCCGAGCAGCGGCTTCGCCACGTACTCGGTCATCCCGCGCGGCGAGCCCAGGTACGCCGGCAGCAGATAGTCATGGCCCGGGTACAGCTCCCAGAGCACCGCCAGCAGCGCCTTGTTCGACAGCAGCAGCTTCCAGGCCGGCTCGATCCAGGTGGTCGGGGTGCCCGGTTCCAGCGCCGGCGGCCCGTACGGCTCGGCCAGCATCCACTCCCAGGGATAGAGCTTGAAACAGGTGGTGATCGGCCCGTTGTCGGCGTCCACGAAGCGCCGCCCGTCCCAGCCGATCTGCTGGATCGGCATGAGCGTGACGTCCAGCCCGGCCTGGCGGGCCGTCTCGGCCAGGTAGCCGGCGGTGATGAGGTCCTCGCCCGACTCCTCCTCGTCGGACCAGACCACGTGCAGCCGCGGGTCGTGCAGCCCCGCGGCGATCTTCGCCCACGCCTCGACCAGCCGCTCGTGCAGGCTGTTCCACTGGTCCGCCTCGGGGCGCGTGTGCTCCAGCCAGTACCACTGCACGATGCTCGCCTCGACCAGCGCGGTCGGGGTGTCGGCGTTGTATTCCAGCAGCTTCGGCGGCCAGGTGCCGTCGTACCAGAGGTCGAAGCGGCCGTAGAGGGTCGGCGGGGCCTCCCGCAGCGACCGGGCGACCGCCTCGGTGGCCCAGGCCGGGATGCCGAACTCCGCGTACCGGTTGCGGGCCACCACGTGCTCGGCGGCGGTCACCGCCATCCGGTGCAGCTCCTCGGTCGCCTCTTCCAGCCGGAGCACCTCGGCCAGGTCGAAGGCGTACGCGGCGGTTTCGTCCCAGTACGACATGATCCCCCCGTCGGGCAGTTCGGTGTCGACGTACACCAGGCCCTGCGAGCGGATGGTGGCGTCCCAGTCGGGGCGCGGAGTGCTCGCCTCGCGTCGCACCTCAGCCGCCGCACGAGGCGAGATGGGTGCCGAAGCCGCCCTGTCCGGGCAGCGCGGCGGCGACCGGAGTGGGCGTGTCGCGGGCGGCGGCCGGCCCGGGCGCCCGGATGGCCTGCGTGACCGCGTTGCCACCGCTCTTGGCCGGGCGGGCGCAGTCGTCATCGTCGTTGTTGCAGCCGGAGAGGGTGAGCGCCAGCGCGGTCAGCGCGCCGAGGTGCACGGTGGCCGACCGGAGCCGGCGTCGGGGGCGGGGTTCCATGTGATCGTTTCTAGTCGACCGAGGCCATCGTCACCGCCCCCCGGCATGGGTCCGCAGGTGGCGTTACGCTCGGCTCATGCTCCGTTCCGTCATCCTCGCCGCCGCCCGGTCATCCCGGGTGGAGCGGCTCGTCGCGACGGCCCCGTTCACCCGGGACGTCGTCCGTCGGTTCGTCGCTGGCGCCGGCACCGACGACGCGCTGCGCGCGACCCGCGCGCTCGTCGCCGACGGCCTCGCGGTCACCCTCGACAACCTCGGTGAGGACACCGTCACCCCGGAGCAGGCGAACGCCACCCGGGACGAATACCTCAAGCTGCTGCGACTGCTCGCCGCTGCGGAGCTCACCCCGGCCGCCGAGGTCAGCGTGAAGCTCTCCGCCCTCGGCCAGATGTTCGACGAGCAACTCGCGTACGACAACGCGCGGGCGATCTGCGTGGCGGCGGACACGGCGGGCACCACGGTCACCCTGGACATGGAGGACCACACCACCACCGACTCGACGCTGGACATCCTCGCCAAGCTGCGCAAGGACCACCCGTCGACGGGCGCGGTGCTCCAGGCGTACCTGCGGCGGACCGAGTCGGACTGCCGGGAGTTGTCCGGCGCCGGGTCCCGGGTGCGGCTCTGCAAAGGGGCGTACAAGGAGCCGGAGTCGGTGGCGTACCAGTCCACCCGCGACGTGGACAAGTCGTACGTGCGCTGCATGAACGTGCTGATGTCCGGCGACGGCTACCCGATGCTGGCCACCCACGACCCGCGCCTGATCGCCATCGGCGAGGACCGGGCCCGCTGGTTCGACCGCGGCCCGGACCGCTTCGAGTTCCAGATGCTCTACGGCATCCGCCCGGAGGAGCAGCAACGGCTGGTCGGCGAGGGCTACACCGTGCGCACCTACGTCCCCTACGGCGAGCAGTGGTACGGCTACCTGATGCGCCGCCTGGCCGAGCGCCCGGCCAACCTGATGTTCTTCGGCCGCGCGCTGGCCTCCACGAAGTGACTCAGCCGTTCGACCAGACCCGGGTGCTCAGCACAGGCTATGAAAACTAGCTGGCGCGCGGGCTGGAGGTTCTGATGAAGGCACCACTGCTGGCGGTTGCCTTCCTGGTGGAGCTGGCGCTGCTTGGCGCCGCCGGCTGGTGGGGGTTCACCCGCGACGGCGGCTGGCCGCTGCGCCTGCTCGCCGGACTCGGCGTACCGCTGCTGATCGCCGTGGTGTGGGGCCTGTTCTGCTCGCCGAAGGCCACGGTGTCGCTGCCCGCGGCGGCCAAACTCACCGTGCAGGCCGGCTGCTTCGTCACCGGCGGGCTGCTGCTCGCGTTGGCCGGTCGGCCGGTGCCGGCGGTCCTGCTGGTCGGCCTCTGGACGGCGAACAAGACGCTGCTCACGTACCTCCGCGACCCGGTCTGAGCCGGGGCCAGAGATCTTGGAAGGAACGGGCCCCTCCAGGGGCCGTTTGCCTCCAAGGTCGGGCCGGGCGCGATGCCGTGGCGGGGGGTGCTCGGTTGGTCGTACCCTTCGCCCGTGACCGACGGCGACGAGCAGGTCTCCGGCCCGGCGGGGGGCAGCGGAGCACAGCCGGCCGACCCACCCGTGACCGGGCTCGCCGCGCCCAACGGTGGAGCGTCGCCCCGCCGGCGCGGGCCGCTCTGGACCGCGCTCGCGCTGGTGCTCGCCCTGCTGGCGTGCGGTGTGCCCGGCGTACTCCTGCTCGGGCTCGTGGGGGACGCGGCCGGGCGGTCGGCGGTGGGCCGAAAGGACGACCCGGCCACGGCGGCGGCGCGGCGGCTCGGCGTGCGGATGACGGCGCAGCTCGACCGCCAGGCCAGCGCGCTGCTCGGCGGCGACCGGACCGGCTTCCTCGCCGTCGCCGAGTCGGCCGCCCGCCCCGACCTCACCCGCCGCTACGCCGCGCTGCGCGCGCTGCGGGTCACCGTGTGGCGGCCGGTGGCGGACGGCGCGCCGGCGGCCGTCGACGGGCGACCGGGGGAGTGGCGGCTGGCGGTGACGGTCGACTACTGCTTCGTGGCGCCGGACTGCACCCCGAGCACGGTGGAGATCGGCACCCGGTGGCGCCTGGTGGGGGAGGAGCCCCGGCTGGTCGCCGTCGAGGAGTCCCAGGCAAAGCCCGCCGGCACCCGGCCCTGGGAGGTGAGCGACCTGGCCGTTGCCGTCGGCGAGCGGACCCTCGTCGCGACCACGCCCGCGCTACGGGCCAAGCTTCCCCGGCTGCTCGCCCAGGCCGAGGCCGCCGCCAAGGTCGCCGACCGGTACGCGGTCAGCGGCACCCCGCCGGACCGCTACCTGGTCTTCTATGCCGGTCAGGCCGAGTGGCAGCGTTGGTACGGCGGCGGCCGGCCGAAGTGGACGGCCGGGTACGCGGTCGGCGTCGGCGGCGGGCACCACGACGTGGTGTTGAACGCCCAGAGCGTCAGCCCGAGCGGAATGGGCGAGCTGCTCCGGCACGAGTTGGCCCACGCCGCGTCGCTGCCCGCCGAGGGCTACTCCGACCGGTCCAACTGGTGGCTGGTGGAAGGGCTGGCCGAGTACGCGGGCGCGGACGGTCAGCCGGTGAACCGCCACGAGGGCCTGGCCGAGGTGCGGAAGCTGGTCCGCGGTGGCTGGGACGGGCGGTTCGACTCGCTGGCGCCCGCCGACGACGCGACCGATGACCGGGTCGGCGGCGCCTACGGCGTCGGCTACCTGGCCGTACGCCACCTGGTCGACCGGTACGGGGAGCAGCGGGTGCTCGACTTCTTCCGGGCTGTGGTGCACGAGCACCGGTCCCTGGACGACGCCGCCGACCAGGTGTTCGGCGACCCCTGGCCCGCCCTGCACGACGAGTGCGTCGATTATCTCCGGGCGATCGCCGGCTGAGCTTCATGATCGACCGCTGTCCGGCGGTCCCGGCGGACCTGCGACACTGGACGGCGCTCCCAGCGCGGAGCCCCGGTCCGCGTCCGGAAGCGGCCCGGGGCGCCCGTCCGGTGGCTCCGGTGGCGCCACCGGAGCCACCGGACGCCTTCCGCGCCCAGCGGCGGCCCCGGAGGGCGGACACCGCGCTGCCGGTGGACGCGGTCTCGCCGACACCCCCAGCCTTGGTCGCGCTCCCAGAATTGGACGCGGCGCCCTTGCGGGTGGAAAACGCCAGGTCAACAGCGGGAGAGCGGCGGCCCTTCCATGATCAATCGCAAGAAGGGATCGCGCCGGTCACAGCCGCCCCGCTACCGTACTGGTAACACGCGCGTCGCTCGTCGTGGCGGGAGCAACCCGCTCGGCGGCACGCGCCGGGCATGGGATTGGGTCGGTGAGCCATGGCCGGGTCGCAGTCCGACGGTCGGCTGTCGGATGTCAGGTTCCTGACCGTCGCCGAGGTGGCGACGGTCATGCGGGTCTCCAAGATGACGGTCTACCGTCTCGTGCACAGCGGTGAGCTGACCGCGGTACGGGTCGGCCGGTCGTTTCGGGTGCCCGAGCACGCCGTGCACGAGTACCTCCGGGGCGCGTTCCAGGAGACCGCCTGACCCGCCGCCGGCCAGGCCGTCGAGTGCGACGTAACGGGCATCGACGGGGGCGCGTTGGTCCTGCTGATACGCTCCCGCTACCCTGGACCCCGACCGTGACCGCACGCCGGTGCGCCCTGCCCACCACGCTGGTCCGGTCCGTTGTCCGCAAGCGGTCACCGGCGCCACCTGCGGTGGTGTCACCCGGTCCGCCCCGCACGTTGCATCGAAAGGCTGTCGTATGGGCTCGGTGGTCAAGAAGCGCCGCAAGCGCATGGCTAAGAAGAAGCACCGCAAGCTGCTGCGCAAGACCCGCGTCCAGCGTCGCCGTCTCGGCAAGTGACCGGGGCCGGGCTCCGGCCCGGCACCCGGCATCACTTGCCATTTGTCGACCCTCGGAGGCACAGGTGATCAGGCCGCGGACGTCCCGGCTCGATCCCGTCTGCCGGGCAAGGCGCGCGACATGACCCCCGGTGGCACCCTCGGTGCTCCGGGGGTTGTCGTCGTGACCGGGGTCGGCCGCTACCTCGGCGCGCACGTCGCCGCCCGCCTCGCCGCCGACCCCCGCATCGAGCGCGTCATCGGGGTCGACCCGGCGGCTCCCGTCCCCGAGCTGGCCGACCTGCTCGACGGGGTCGAGCGGATCCGCCTCGACCTCGACTCGCTCGGCGGCCTGCTCGTCGACCTCGACGTCGACGCGGTGGTGCACCTGGCGCTGGTCAGCGCGCCCGACCCACAGCACGGCGGTCGGGCGGCGATGAAGGATCAGAACGTCATCGGCACCATGCAACTGCTCGCCGCCTGCCAGCGGCTGCCGCGGCTGCGCAAGCTGGTGGTCCGGTCCTCGACCGCCGCGTACGGGGTGTCGTTCCGCGACCCGGCCGTCTTCACCGAGGAGACCGAGCCGCGCGAGGTGCCGCGCGGCGGCTTCGGCCGGGACATCCTCGACATCGAGGGGTACGTCCGCGGCTTCCGTCGCCGCCGCCCCGACGTCACCGCGACCGTACTGCGCTTCGCGCCGTTCATCGGCTCCACCGCGGACACCACGCTCACCCGCTACTTCTCCCAGCCGGTGGTGCCCACCGTCTTCGGCCGAGACCCGCGGCTCCAGTTCGTGCACTTCGACGACGCCCTGGAGGTGCTGCACCGCGCGGTCGCCGAGGACCACCCGGGAACGTACAACGTCGCCGGGCCGGGGGTGCTCTCTCTGTCGCAGGCGATCCGCCGGGCAGGTCGGGTGGCCGTGCCGGTGCTGGAGCCGGGGTTCTCCGGTGCCGCCGCGATCGCCCGGAGCCTGGGCTTCGGCCGGTACGGGCTGGACCAGGTCGACCTCTTCGTACACGGTCGGGTGGTGGACACCACCAGACTCGAGCGGGAGTTCGGCTTCACCCCCCGCTCGACCGCTGCCGCCTTCGACGACTTCCTCCACGCCCACCACGGCGGCGCGGTGGTCACCCCGGAGCAGCTCGCCGCGGCCGAGCAGTTGGTGCTGGAGGGCATCCGGCAGGTGCGGGCCGCCGTACGGGAGCGGTCGTGAGCGGGGCCGACGAGCGGGGTGAGGCCCGCTATGGCGTACCACTGGCCGTGCCCGATCCGGACGCGGAGCCGACGCGGCGCAACGGACACCGGCCCCCGGTTGCGGCCGCCGCCGACCCGGGGCCGACCGACGAGCCGGAGGGCGGCACGGCTCCCGTGCCGCCCGCCCCGGCCGTGGCCGACCGGCCCGGAGACCACTGGGACCGCAAGGTCGCCAGGGGCCTCGCCTTCCTGCGGCGGCGGCTCGCCGGCGACTACGAGGTGGACGAGTTCGGCTTCGACCCGGAGCTGACCGACGCGGTCTTCCACCCGCTGATCCGGCTGCTCTACCGGGACTGGTTCCGCACCGAGGTCAGCGGTGTGGAGCACGTGCCGGAAGCCGAGCCCGGCCTGGTGGTCGGCAACCACTCCGGCACGGTGGCGCTGGACGCGCTGGTCCTCGCCACCGCGCTGCACGACCGGCACCCCGCGCACCGCTACCTGCGGTTGCTCGGCGCCGATCTGGTCTTCCGGATGCCGATGGTCTCCGAGCTGGCCCGCAAGACCGGCGGGACGGTGGCCTGCAACCCGGATGCGGAACGGCTGCTCAGCAACGGCGAGCTGGTCGGCGTCTTCCCGGAGGGGTTCAAGGGGGTCGGCAAGCTCTACTCCGACCGCTACAAGCTCCAGCGGTTCGGTCGGGGTGGCTTTGTCTCGGCGGCGCTGCGTACCGGCACGCCGATCGTGCCGGTGGCGATCGTCGGCGGCGAGGAGATCTATCCGATGCTCGCCGACATCAAGCCGCTCGCCCGGCTGCTCAAGCTGCCCTACTTTCCGATCACGCCGACGTTCCCCTGGCTGGGGCCGCTGGGCATGGTGCCGCTGCCGAGCAAGTGGCTGATCGAGTTCTGCCCGCCGATTCCGACCGCGCATCTGCGCGACTCGGCGGAGGATCCGCTGGTCGTGTTCAACCTCGCCGACCAGGTACGCGAGACGATCCAGCAGACCCTGCACGAGCTGCTCGAACGCCGCCCCGACCCGTTCGGTCCCTGACCGTTAACCGGCGCGGTGGCGGCGGCGCTGCAGCGCCAGACCGGCGGTGACCGCGCCGGCGAGCAGCCCGGCGGCGGCCGTCGACGGTACGGCGATCCGGACCGCCCGGCGTCCGGTGCGGAAGTCGCGGACGTCCCAGCCGTCCCGGCGGGCCTGCCGCAGCAGTGCCGGATCGGGGTTGACCGCCACCGGGTGACCCACGACGGAAAGCATCGGCAGGTCGTTGACGGAGTCGCTGTAGGCGGCGCAGTGGCTCAGGTCCAGCCCCTCGACCGCGGCAAGCCGGGCCACCGCCTCGGCCTTGGCCGGCCCGTGCATGAGGTCGCCGACCAGCCGGCCGGTGTACGTCCCGTCAACCACCTCGGCGACCGTGCCGATCGCCCCGGTCAGCCCGAGCCGGGTCGCGATCACCCGGCCGATCTCCACCGGGGCGGCGCTGACCAGCCACACCCGCTCACCCGCGTCCAGGTGCTCCTGCGCCAGCCGGCGGGTGCCGGCCCAGATTCGCGGGGCCATCAGCTCGTCGAAGATCTCTTCCGCGAGCCGCTCCACGTCGTCGACCCGCCAGCCGTTGATGAAGGCGAGCGCGGCCTCCTTGGCCTGCGACATGTCCCCGGCGCGTTCGGTGGCGAACAGCCGGAACCTGGCCTGCCGCCAGGCGAACCGAGCCAGGTCACCGGTGGTGAAGTACTTCCGGGCCGCCAGCCCCCGGGCGAACCAGTAGATCGAGGCGCCCTGCATCATCGTGTTGTCCACGTCGAAGAAGGCGGCGGCGCGACCGGGTGTCGAGGCCGCCTCGATCCGGGCCATGGCGACCTCCTCCCGTCGACGACCGCGTATCCCCCATTGGCGAGCGTATCCGGCGTTGTGTAACGGGTGCCTGCTCGCGTTGAGAAGTGTGGCGTGGCCGGCCGGTGTCCGACGGGCGGTCAGCGGTCGGCGGGGCAGGTGCCCGGGGCCGGGCCGAGGGCGTCGCTGGCCGACGGTGCCGGCAGCCCGCAGGCGATGGCGGCGCGGATCCCGGCGGCGCGACTGTTCACGTCGTCGAGGAGGGCCAGCGACCGGTGGGTGCGTTCCCGCTCGACGTGGTCGGCCCGGTCGAGCAGCCCGCTGACCGCCCGCTGCTGGCTGCCGAGGAACGCGTCGATCGCGTTCAGCCCGGCCGGATCGGAGCGCTGCGTGGCCACAGTGGCCAGCAGGCGTACGCCCTGCCGGGTGTCGGCGTCCATGTCGTCCAGGACGGCACTGAACCCGATCCGGTCGCCATGCACCGTGGTGGCCTCGTCGAATCGGGTCCGGGCGAAGTCGAGGAAGAGCTGACCTCGGCTGAGATCCGAGCTGGCCAGGGCGAGCTGGGCCCGCTCGGTGGAGCGCTTCATCCCGTAGAGCGCGTCGCCGGGTAGCGCGTTCTCGCTGGCGGCGGAGATGCCGGAGAGCGCGATCGCTCCGGCGGCCACCCCGACCAGGATCGCGCCCCGGGCGCGGGCCCGCCGGCCGGTCACGGCCGGTAGCAGCGACCCGCGTACGCCGATGCCCGCCGTGGCGGTGTCCGCCTTGGCCGGGGTGTCGACGCCTTGCCGCTCGGCGGCGGCGACCAGCATCGCGCGCAGCCCGGTGCGGAAGTTCGCGTCGACCTCGACGGCCGGCCGGTCGGCGGCGAGCCGTTGACTCACCGCGACGAGCGCGGCGAGTTCGTCGTCGGCCCGGGAACGGACGTGGTGCCGCCGGCCGCCGTTGGCCTCGTCGAGGAGCTGCGCGAAGCGCTCGGCACGCCGACGGGAGAAGAGGTCGCTGTCCACCGTAGGCACCCCCTCTCGCTGGTGACGGCCTCCTCGGCCGTCGTCGTCACCAGCGACCGGTGGCAGCGTGACGCGACGGTCGACCGAGACGGTCGACCATGCCCGCCGGACCGGGGGGCCCGGGGGACGCCGGGACAACCACTGGTCGCACCCGGAGAAACGGACCGCGCCGGTCGCCGGTTACGGGGACGGGGGCGACGAATCACCAAGCATGATTGCCGTCACCGGGGTCGGACGGCACACTTCTGCCCGTGCCCGGCGCATCGCCGAGCGGGCGCCGGGGTCGGGCACGGGTTGGGGGTCAGGGCTGGAAGCCGTCGGGCAGCAGCCGGGCCAGGGCCCGGACCGCCCGGTACTGCAACGCCTTGATGGCGCCCTCGTTCTTGCCCATCGCACGGGCCGTCTCGGCGACCGAGAAGCCCTGGAGAAAGCGGAGCACGATGCACTCCTGCTGCTCCGGGTTGAGCTGCTTGACCGCGGTGAGCAGCGCGACGTTTGTGATGTGCTCGACCACGGCCGCCTCCGGGCTGCCCTCCGGCCCCCGGTCCTCCCGGTCGGCGTCGAGCACGTCGCCGGTGGTGACCTCCAGCCGGTACCGCCCCGACTTGAAGTGGTCGGCGACCAGGTTGCGGGCGATGGTGACCAGCCAGGCACCCAGGTCGCGCCCCTGCCAGGTGACGCTGCCGATGCGCTTGAGCGCCCGGAGGAAGGTGTCGGAGGTGAGGTCCTCGGCGAGCTGGCGGTTGCCGACCCGGAAGTAGACGAACCGGAAGACCGTGTCGACGTACCGGTCGTAGAGCAGGCCGAACGCCTCGGCCTCGCCGGCCTGCGCCCGCTCGACCAGCGTCCACACCTCGGTCGCCGGATCGGACGGATCGGGGCGGCTCGGGTAGCCGGTGGCGGGGGTCGCTGCGGCGGGCACCGCTGGCAGGATCGCGGTGTCGGCGGCCGGCACCGCCGGGAGTACGGCGGTGTCGCCGGCGGACACTGCCGGGAGTATGGCGGTGTCGCTGGTCGTTGGGTCGGTGGCCGACGGGCCGTCGCCGCCGCGCCGACCCTGTGTTGGCGCGGCCGGCCGGGACGGGGTGCCGAGCCGGCCGGAGGCGGGCTTCGCGTTGCCACCGGGCACCACCGGTCGCGGCGGTGCCTCGTTGTGGTGCGAGCGGTTGCGGACCCGTCGGGCCCCCTCATCCCGTACCGCCGGGCCCCACGTCCCCTCGCCGGAGGCGCGGGACTCCACCCGTTCGTTGGCCGGTGTTCGCTGGGTCGGGCCGGTCATTCCGGCCGATCGGTCCGCGTAACCGAAGGTGGTCACCGTGCCTCCCCGATCCGCGCGGGGCGCGGCCGCACCGGTCGCTGAGGCGTCGCGGTGAGACCGCGTACGCCCGGGCCGGGCAGAGTCGTTCCGGGACGTGCCGGCGGGCGGCAGATCCCCTTGAGGTGCTGGTCCGATGCGCTCACAGGCAAGGGGGCCTCCTCGGGCTGAGGGGTGTCGACTCACGGCAAATGGGGTGAGCCGACCAGGGTGATGATAGGGGTCAACGTCACCCGCACGTGGCAAGTCCGTTACACAGAGCGGAAGTATTTCCCGCTCCATCGCACCCGTGGCGGACCGGTTGTCCGTCGTGTGCGGTTGACTTTCGCGTTGGGCACCGGTCTTGAGTGGAACTCCTGGTCGGAGCGAATTTCGTGGCTCTCGGCGTGTCGCGGCAGCGGCCCGTGGTCACCGACCTCGCCGTGCTCCGAGCCGCCTGCCTGCGCGTAACCTGGCCGGACGGAGAGTGAAACATCCGAACCGCTCGACACCGAGCAACCAGTGGGAGGCAGGTACCCGATGTCCAGTGACGCCCGGCTCACCTTGATCACTCGGCCCGGCTGTCACCTGTGCGAGGACGCGAAGGCGGCGCTCGACCGGGTGGTGGCGGTCACCGGCGACCGCTGGATCGAGAAAGACGTCACCGACGACATCGAGCTGGAGCGCGAGTACGGCGACCGGCTGCCGGTGGTGCTGCTGGACGGCAAGGAGCACGGCTACTGGCGGGTCGAAGAGGACCGCCTGCTGCGGGACCTGACCACCCCGCAGCTCTGACCGGCCCTTTATCGTGCAGCGATGACCACTGCTCGCCGCCACCTGGTGTGGGACTGGAACGGAACGCTCCTCGACGACCTCGATCTGGTGGTGCGGGCCACCAACGTCGCCTTCGCCAGCGCCGGCGGCCCGGCGGTCACCGCTGACGAGCACCGGGTCCGGTTCCGTCGGCCGATCGTCGACTACTACGCCGAGATGCTCGGCCGGGCGATCGACGAGGAGGCGTTCGGCCGGCTCGACCGGATCTTCCACGACGCGTACCGGGCCGGGCTGACCGACTGCGCGTTGGCCGCCGACGCGACTGCGGCGATCGCCGCCTGGCCGGGCAGCCAGTCGCTGCTGTCCATGTGGTTCCACGACGAGCTGGTGCCGACCGTGCAGACGTACGGGCTGACCCCGCACTTCACCCGGGTGGACGGGCTGCGGGCCGCGGTGGGCGGCGGCCACAAGGCCGAGTGGCTGGAGAAGCACCTGGCCGAGCTGGGGCTCGCCGGCCACGAGGTGATGCTGATCGGCGACTCGCTCGACGACGCCGACGCCGCCCTCTCGGTCGGCGCCCGCTGCGTCCTCTACACCGGCGGCCTCTCCGACCCGGCCCGCCTCCGCGCCTCCAACCACCCCGTGGCCAACACCCTCACCGAAGCCGTGGCCCTAGCCCACACCCTCCCCTAACCTCCCGTCCGCGCTTGTTGATCAAGGGGTTTGCGTCTGGATCGCGCGAATCCTCGACGCAAAACTTCTTGATCAACTCAGCTGGAGGGGGTGGGGATGGGGGTTAGGCGCGGAGGTGGGTTAGGACGGCTAGGACGCGGCGGTGGTGGGTTGTTGCGTCCTGGGGGAGGTTGAGCTTGGTGAAGATGTTGCGGACGTGTTTCTCGACGGCGCCGTCGCTGACCACCAGGTTTCGGGCGATCGCGGTGTTGGAGCGGCCCTCGGCCATCAGGGCCAGCACCTCCCGCTCGCGTGGGGTCAGCGCGGCCAGCGGGTCGCCGCGCCGGCGGCGGACCAGCAACTGGCCGATCACCTCCGGGTCGAGCACCGTGCCGCCGGTGGCCACCCGGTTCAACGCGTCCAGGAACTCGTCGATCGCGGCCACCCGGTCCTTCAGCAGGTAGCCGATCCCGCCGCCGGCCCCGCCGGTGGTGGCGAGCAGGTCGTCCGCGTACGACACCTCGACGTACTGGGAGAGCACCAGGACCGGCGTACGGGGCACCCGCCGGCGGGCCTCCACGGCGGCGCGCAACCCCTCGTCGGTGTGCGAGGGCGGCATCCGTACGTCCACCACCGAGACGTCCGGCCGGTGCGTCACCACCGCCTCGACCAGGGCGTCTCCGTCCCCGACGGCGGCCACCACCTCGTGTCCCGACTCGGTCAGCAGCCGGACCAGCCCCTCCCGGAGCAGTACGGCATCGTCCGCGACAATCACCCGCATAGGTCCGGTGTCTATCACGTCCTCGGTCATCGGTCCGCCCGTCAGCGAGGCAGTTCGACGCGGATCACGGTGGGGCCGCCGGTCGGGCTGGTGACGTCGAGCACGCCGCCGACCGCCCGGACCCGGTCGGCGATCCCGCTCAGCCCGTGCCCCTTGGCCAGGTGGGCGCCGCCCACCCCGTCGTCCGCCACGCTGATCTCCAGCCGGCCCACCCGACGGGTCACCTCAACGTGGCAGGCGGCCGCCCGGCTGTGCTTGGCGACGTTGGTCAGCGCCTCGGCCACCACGAAGTACGCGGTGGTCTCCACCGCCGGGTCCAGCCGTCCCTGCGGCGTACCCAGGTCGTCGTCGACCGCCAGCTCGGTGGGGACCAGCGCGCGGGCGGCGAGGGCGGCCAGGGCGCTCGGCAGGCCCCGGTCGACCAGGATCGGCGGGGCGATTCCCCGGGACAGGGCCCGCAGCTCGTCGAGGGTCTCCCGGGTCTGGGTGACCGCCTCGTCCAGGGTCCGCCGGGCCGCCTCGGGGTCGGCGGCGAGCTGCTGGCGGGCCCGGCTGAGGTCCATGGCGAGGCGGACCAGGCGCTGCTGCGGGCCGTCGTGGATGTCCCGTTCCAGCCGGCGCAGGGCGGACGCCTCGGCGGAGGCGGCGGCCCGCTTCTGGTCCTCCAGCGTGCTGATCCGGTGGCGCATCTCGGCCACCCCGGTCAGCAGGAAGCGGGCCAGGCCGGCCTGGAGCCGGGCGCACCCACGGGCCACCAGCGGCAGGGTGAGCAGGCAGAACAGGCCGAACGAGGTGTTCAACGCGATCCGTGGGGCGGGCCCCACGCCCATCCCGAGCAACTCGCTGAGGTCCTGCTGCCCGGGGCCGCGCGGGATAGCCCAGTCGTACGTGAAGTAGAGGGTGCCGCCGACGGCCATCGCCCACCAGACCAGCACCACCACGAAGGTCGGCAGTGACACGAGCAGCTTGACGAATGCGTGCAGCAGGTCGAGCCAGGACTGCGGGTCGCGCATCGGCGTCAGGATCCGGCGCCAGTACCCGCCCCGCGGCTGAGGTGCCAGGTAGACCGGGCGGACCCGGGGCTGGCGGAGCACCCCGGGCAGCCGGAACCGCTCGAGATCGGCCAGCCCGCGGGCCACGTACAGGGTGCCGGCGAGTACGGGCAGACCGAGCGTGGTGACCAGCAGTCCGGCGGTGAGTGAGATCCCCGCCACCGCCACCACGAAGCCGACCAGCGCCAGTGGCAGGCCGAAGAGCACGTAACCGGAGTCGCGCAGGAGCTGCCGGGCGAGTCCCGGCGATGGTGCGGTGGGGGCCGGTGCGTCGGCCAGGGGTGCGGCGGTCATGCCATCGAGGCTATGGGCCGGAGCCCGCCCGACCCATCCCGCGCACCGGCCTCTCCGGGGTGGGGTTCTCCCTACCCCGTGTGAGAGTCGTCGCGTCGGGCGGTGACACGGCGCTACCGGGCGCGCGCGATTGGTCAGAGAAGTCGGGATTGAGCAATAATCACCGAGCGGCGCCGACGGTGCGCGGTTATCGATCTTGTGAAGTGGAGGGGCAGGTGGAGGCGCGTCGCCGGCCAGCAAGATCGCGATTTGTGCACCTGTTCACAAGCGCCTACTCTGTAGTTCCGACGCGCCCTGCTAGCACAGCCGGCAACATCGGTCGCCAGCGGGAGTCCCGAGACGACCGGCCACCGACGCTGGTCGAGGATCGCACCGCACGGAGTCTCATGAGTCAGCACCGTCACCCTGGCGCGCCCGGTCGCGCCGGTGCCGTACCGGCGCTCCCGGACCTGCCCGAGGCGACCGTCGCGCGGCTTCCGGAATACCTCCGTGCCCTGCACGCCCTCGCCGACGCCGGCGACGAGACGGTCTCCAGCGAGGCGCTGGCCAACGCCGCCGGGGTCAACTCGGCGAAGCTCCGTAAGGACCTCTCCCACCTCGGCTCCTACGGAACCAGAGGGGTCGGCTACGACGTCGCCCTGCTGATCGACCAGATCGAGTCGGTGCTCGGGCTCACCCAGTGCCGGTCGGTCGCCCTGGTCGGCGTGGGTAATCTCGGTCACGCCCTGGCCGGCTACGACGGCTTCGCCAGCCGTGGCTTCCGGATCGCCGCGCTCTTCGACGCGGACTCGTCCCGGATCGGCGAGGAGATCAACGGGCTGCTCGTCCGGCACATCGACGAGCTGCCCCGGGTGGCCGCCGACGAGTTGATCTCGATAGGGGTCATCGCCACCCCGGCGCCGGCCGCCCAGTCGGTGGCCGACCAGCTCGTCGCCGTCGGCGTGACGAGCATCCTCAACTTCGCTCCGTGCGTACTCTCGGTGCCGGATGGGGTCGACGTGCGCAAGGTCGACCTCGCGATCGAGCTGCAGATCCTGTCCTTCCACGAGCACCGCAAGGCCTCGCTGACCGCCCTGCCCGCCACCGGCGGGTCCGCCCTCACCGCCCTGCCGGGCGGGCTCACGGCCACCGACACACAGGAGGCGATCGGCACGTGAAACTGCTCGCCGTCGGCGCGTCGTACCGCACCGCTCCGGTCGCCACGCTGGAGCGGCTGGCCGTCCCGCCCGCCGACCTCACCCGCACCCTGGACCGGCTGGTCGCCCAGTCGTACGTCGCCGAGGCCGTGCTCGTCTCCACCTGCAACCGGGTGGAGGTGTACGCGGCCGTCTCCGGTTTCCACGGCGGCCTCGGCGACATCTGCGCGGTCCTGGCCGAGCTGGCTGGCTGCCCGCCGGCGGCGCTCGCCAACCACCTCTATGTCCACTACGACGCCGCCGCCGTCAACCACGTCTTCCGGGTCGCCGCCGGGCTGGACTCGATGGTCGTCGGCGAGGCGCAGATCCTCGGCCAGCTCCGGGACGCCTACCACTGCTCCAGCGGCGCCGACGCCACCGGCCGCCTGCTGCACGAGCTGATGCAGCAGGCGCTGCGGGTGGGCAAGCGCGCGCACGCCGAGACCAACATCGATCGGGCCGGTCAGAGCGTGGTCACCGCCGCCCTCGACCTCGCCGCTGACCTGCTCGGCGGCGAACTGGCCGGCCGCCCCGCCATGGTGGTGGGCGCCGGCGCGATGGGCTCGCTCGGCGTCGCCACCCTCTCCCGGCTGGGCGCCGGGTCGCTCACCGTCACCAACCGCAGCGCCGACCGGGCCGTCCGGCTGGCCGAATCGTACGGCGCGAACGCCGTGCCGATGGCCGAACTGGTCGATGCGCTCTCCACAGTGGACATCGTAGTGGCCGCCACCGCGGCCACGGAACCGGTCCTCACCCGCGACGTGGTGAGCCGGGCGCTGGCTCGGCGCGATGTCGGCCGGGGCCGGCTGGTCCTGCTCGACCTGGCCGTCCCGCGCGACGTCGAGGCGGGCGTCGCCGAGCTGCCCGGCGTCGAGGTGATCGACATCGACCGGATGGCCGCGATCCTCGCCGACGGCGCCGCCGCCGCCGATGCCGCCGAGGTGGCCCGGATCGTCGCCGACGAGGTCGAGGCGTTCCTCAGCTGGCTGCGCGGCGCCGACGTGGCGCCCACCGTGGCCGCCCTGCGCGGGCGCGCCGACGACGTGGTCGCGGCCGAGCTGCGCCGGCTGGCCCAGCGCCGTCCCGACCTCACCGACGACCAACGCGCCGAGGTCGCCCGCACCGTGCACCGGGTGGTGCAGCGGCTGCTGCACCAACCGACCGTACGGGTCCGCCAGCTCGCCGCCGAGCCCGGCGGCGACCAGTACGCGGCCCTGCTGCGCGAGCTGTTCGACCTGCAGGTGCCGCAGACCTCTCCGGTCGACACCGTGCCCGACGTGGTGGAACCGGAGATCGTCATGCCGGCTGACACCGCCCCACCCACCGGAGGTGCCCGATGACCGCCCCCCTGCGCCTTGGCACGCGGGGCAGCGCCCTGGCGATGGCCCAGTCCGGCCACGTCGCCGAGGCCCTCACCAAGGCAACCGGCCGCGAGGTCGAGTTGGTCGAGGTGCTGACCGCCGGGGACCGCTCCTCGGCCCCGGTGCACCGGCTCGGCGTCGGCGTCTTCGTCTCCGCACTGCGGGACGCGCTGACCGCCGGCACCATCGACTTCGCCGTCCACTCGTACAAGGACCTGCCCACCGCGGACGCCCCCGGCCTGCACATCGCCGCGGTGCCGCCCCGGCAGGACCCGCGTGACGCGCTCGTCGCCCGGGACGGCCGTACGCTCGCCGAGCTGCCGCCCGGCGCCCGGGTCGGCACCGGCGCACTGCGCCGCATCGCCCAGCTGCACGCGCTCGGGATGCAGCTGGAGGTCACCCCGATCCGGGGCAACGTGGACACCCGCCTCGGCCGGGTGCTCGGCCCGGACGCCGACCTCGACGCCGTCGTCCTGGCCCGGGCCGGGCTCGCCCGCCTCGACCGGACGGACGTGATCACCGAGACGCTCGATCCGATGCTGATGCTGCCCGCGCCCGCGCAGGGCGCGCTGGCGGTGGAGTGCCGGATCGACGACCAGGACATGGTCGAGCTGCTCGCGGTGCTCGACCACGCACCGTCCCGCGCCGCGGTCATCGCGGAACGGGCGCTGCTGGCCACCCTGGAGGCCGGGTGCAGCGCACCCGTCGCCGCCTACGGCGAACTCGCCGAGGGTGAGACCGGTGAGGAGATCTACCTGCGCGGGGCGGTGATCAGCCCGGACGGTACTCGCGACCTCCGACTGTCCCGCACCGGAACGCCCGCCGACGCGGCGGAGATCGGCAAGGCACTCGCCGCCGAACTCCTCGAACTCGGCGCCGACTCGATCCTCGGCCAAGAAGGACACGCCGGCCCGGGGACCCAGCAATTTGGGAGCACAGAATGACCCGCACCCGTAAGCCCGTAGGCCGTATCGCGTTCGTCGGGGCCGGTCCCGGCGACCCGGGCCTGCTGACCAGCCGGGCGCACGACGCCTTGATCGACGCCGACCAGGTGGTGTACGACCGGGGAATCCCCGAGTCGCTGCTCGAGCACATCCGGGCCCAGGCCAAGTCCGACGCCCAGTTCAGCCCTGCCGAGGGCGTACCGGGGGACGTGGCGAAGGTGCTGATCTCCGCAGCCCGCTCCGGGCAGAACGCGGTGCACCTGGTCGCCGGTGACCCGTTCGGCCACGAGTCGGTGGTCAGGGAGGTGCAGGCGGTGGCGCGTACCGCCGCGCGCTTCGAGGTGGTTCCGGGCGTCGGCCAGGCTGAGGGCGTGTCCACCTACGCGGGTGTGCCGCTGCCGGGGATGCGGACCGCCGCCGACGTCGAGGACGTCACCACGCTGGACTTCGACGCGCTGGCCGCGGCTGTCGGCCGGGGCTCGCTCGCCCTGGCCGTGGACGCCGGCGACCTGGCCGCGATCCGGGACGGCCTGCTGGCCGCCGGGGTGGACGGCACCACCGGCGTCGGGGTGACCGGCGACGGCACCGGCGAGACGCAGTACACCACCACGTCGACCGTGGACTCCTTCGTCGCGGCGGCGCTCGGTTTCACCGGCCGGGTCGTGCTCACCATCGGTGTGGGCGTCTCCGAACGCGACAAGCTGAGCTGGTGGGAGAACCGGCCGCTGTACGGCTGGAAGGTGCTCGTACCCCGGACCAAGGAGCAGGCCGGTGCGATGAGCGCCCGACTGCGGGCGTACGGGGCGATCCCGTGCGAGGTGCCGACCATCGCGGTCGAGCCGCCGCGTACCCCCGCCCAGATGGAGCGGGCGATCAAGGGCCTGGTCGACGGCCGGTACGCCTGGGTGGTCTTCACCTCGGTGAACGCGGTGCGGGCCGTCTGGGAGAAGTTCGCCGAGCACGGCCTGGACGCCCGCCACTTCGGCGGCGTCAAGATCGCCTGCATCGGCGAGGCCACCGCGGACGCGGTCCGGGCGTTCGGCATCCAGCCGGAGCTGGTGCCCTCGGGCGAGCAGACCTCGGAGGGTCTGCTGGCCGAGTTCTCGCCGCACGACGAGATCCTCGACCCGGTCGGCCGGGTGCTGCTGCCGCGTGCCGACATCGCCACCGAGACCCTGGCCGCCGGGCTCACCGAACGGGGCTGGGAGGTCGACGACGTGACCGCGTACCGGACCGTCCGGGCCGCCCCGCCGCCGGCCGAGATTCGGGACGCGATCAAGTCGGGCGGCTTCGACGCCGTGCTCTTCACGTCCTCCTCGACAGTGCGCAATCTCGTCGGTATCGCCGGGAAGCCGCACGCGCGTACCGTTGTCGCCGTCATCGGGCCCAAGACGGCGGAGACGGCGACGGAGTTCGGCCTGCGGGTCGACGTGCAGCCGGCCCACGCGTCGGTGCCCGACCTGGTGGAGGCGCTCGCCGCCTACGCCGTCGAGCTGCGCGAGAAGCTGGCCGCCATGCCGGCCAAGCAGCGCCGCGGCTCGAAGGTGCAGGGGCCGACCGCCCTGAGGTTCCGCTGACAGGAGGCTCCCGTGGCATACCCCGAGGTTCGGCCCCGCCGGCTGCGTCGTAACGCGGCCGTGCGGCGGCTGGTCTCCGAGACTCGCGTCGACCCGGCCGAGCTGGTCCTGCCGATGTTCGTCAAGGAAGGGTTGACCGAGCCACGGGCCATCGCGTCGCTCCCGGGAGTGCTCCAGCACTCCCGGGACTCGCTGCGCAAGGCCGCCGTCGAGGCGGTCCAGGCCGGGGTGGGCGGGCTCATGCTCTTCGGCGTGCCGGCGTCACGGGACGAGTCCGGGTCCGGTGGTCTCGATCCGGACGGCATCCTCAACGTGGCGATCCGGGACGTCGTCGCCGAGGTGGGCGACGCCACCGTGGTGATGAGTGACCTCTGCCTGGACGAGTTCACCTCGCACGGCCACTGCGGGCTGCTCACCCCGGACGGCACCGTGGACAACGACGCCACGCTGGAGGCTTACGCCCGGATGGCGGTCGCCCAGGCCGACGCCGGGGTCGGCATGGTCGGGCCGTCCGGGATGATGGACGGCCAGGTCGGCGTGGTCCGCCGGGCGCTGGACGCCGCCGGTCACCAGGACGTGGCGGTGCTCGCGTACGCGGTCAAGTACGCCTCCGCCTTCTACGGCCCGTTCCGCGATGCGGTGGAGTCGGCCCTCGACGGCGACCGGCGCACCTACCAGCAGGACCCGGCGAACCTGCGGGAGTCCCTGCGCGAGGTCGAGCTGGACGTCGCCGAGGGTGCCGACCTGGTGATGGTCAAGCCGGCCCTGCCGTACCTCGACGTGGTGTCGGCGGTCCGGGCCGCGGTGGACGTCCCGGTCGCCGCCTACCAGGTCTCCGGCGAGTACGCGATGGTCGAGGCGGCTGCCGCGAACGGTTGGATCGACCGGGAGCGGGTGATGCTCGAGACGCTCACCTCGATCCGCCGGGCCGGGGCGCAGATCATCCTCACCTACTGGGCGGTCGAGGCCGCCCAACTGCTCCGCCAGCGCTACTGAGCTGTCCGCTGCGCTGCGGGGCACCGTGCGGGAAGCCGCTCCAGGGCCGACCGGGCGGCCAGGCTGTCGTCGACGGCCAACGCAAGCGCCCGGCGGATTCGGGTTCGACGTGCTCCCGGTGGAACTGCTCGGACCCGCATTCCCGGCGGCGACGTGGCCGGCGGCGCATCCGGATCCCTCGCTGGTCGCCGCGTGGTACCCGGTCCAAGCCACTGCGGATCGTCACCCTGCGTGCCTGAATCGGCGGCCCCCCACCTACCGCACCGCTCGCTTTGCTCTGCAGCCATCCACGCAGCAGCAACCCTCCGTGTCTGACGCGTATATGGCTGCGGAGCAAAGTCTGGAGAGGGCTAATAGCGTGTCGACGCGGCCGAGGGGTATTTGCCTGATTTGGGGGCTGCTGGGAGGCGGTGGAGGGAGCCGGCGGGCGGCAGTGGTCTTGTTGACGTTACCCAGCGTCATCTTTACGGTGGGTTACCAACTTCCGTGTCGGTTCCCCAGTTGGCGAGGCGGCCGGCCCGCTGACGCGGCCGGAAGTTGTCCACAGGGTGCTCGGTTTTCCACAGCCGAGCCAGCCGGGGTTGCCGCGGTGCGGCCTGCGGGGAGAGCGTGGCGGGGTGACCGATGCTGCCAACCCCGAGCGTCCCGGCCGGCCCGAAGAAGTCGTGGAACCGCCCACGCTGCTCACCGAGCCCTTCGACATTCCCTGGCCCGCTGCCGGGATCGTCCGGGCGGTCCGTCGTCGCGCCGACGCCAGCCAGCGTGAGCTGGCCCGGTTCGCCCGGGTGCATCCGGCCACTGTCGGCCGGATCGAGGCGGGCACGCTGACCCCGAGCATCGCCATGCTGCAGCGGATCATCAGCGTGGCGGGCTTCCGCCTCGCCGTCGTGGACGACTCGGGTCGGGTGCTCAAGCCGATGCGCGACCGCGGCGACCTGCGCGACGGGGCGGAACGCCGCTACCCGTCCCATCTCGACGTCATCACCGATCCGGAGCCGGGGGAGTGGTGGGCCGACCGGTATGGCCTGGCGCGGCCACCGGAGACGTTCTACCGCGACCGGGCGGTCCGGGACGCCCTGCGGCGGCGCAGCCAGTGGGAGGTGCGGGTGGCCAAGTACCGGAGTGTCCCGCCCCCGCCCGATCTGGGGCGGCGTGGAATCAGACCTTGAGCGACACAGCCGGCCGGCGGCCAAGCGTCAGCGGGGTGGATCGAGGCGGTGGACCAGCTCGGCGACGTCGACGCCGTATTCGCACCACTCCCGGTCGGGGCGGTAGCCAAGCTCCGCGTTGACCTTGAGCATGGCCTCGTTGGCCTGCGCGTTCCAGGTCTGCACCTCGACCAGCTCCGGCTCGGCCGAGCGTAGCTCCAGCAGCATCCGGGCCTTGATGGCCCGGTCGATGCCGTAGCCGCGGTGGTCGCGGACCACGATGGTGTCGTACTGGTCGGCGCGGGTCGGGTGCTGGGCCGGCACCACCACCTCGGTCAGCCCGGCGACCTCGCCGGTCTGCTCGTGCAGGGCCAGCACAATGTACGGCTTCATCCCTCGCCGGTGCAGGGTGGTCAGGCTGTCCCGCAGCCGCTCCGGGTCGTACGAGCTGGGCCGCAGCTCGCCGTCGTCGACGTCACGCACCTCGGCCTTGGCCCGCGCGTACGCCTCGATCAGCTCATCCGGCGGGCCGCCCGGGCAGAACTCCAGGTGGTATCCGGCGCCCACGCCGGTGGCCATCTCGGCCAGCGCCGGCCAGTCCACCGCGTTCAGGTCGAGCACGCTGCGGGTCTCGACGTATTCGCGGGCGAAGCCGAGCGACTCGTAGAACGCCACGGCCGGGGTGTCGCCGACCACCTCCACGCCGATCGACTGGAAGCCCTCGTCCCAGACTCGGCGGGCGGACACCCGGACCAGCTCGCGGCCGAGGCCGGTGCGCCGGGCCGCCGGGTGCACCAGCACCTCCAGCACCCCGATCCCGCCGAGGAGCAGCACGTTGACGTGCCCCAGGAGCAGGCCCGGGGTGCCGTCCTCGGCCGGCTCGGCCTGGGCGATCCAGGAGATCCGCCGCTCGCCGGGCATCACCTCGGAGAGGTATTCCCGCAGCGAACTCTCCCGCCAGGGCGGATCCTGCGGCAGGTCGGCCGCCAGGACCGCGTTCAGCGTGTCCAGCAGCGACGCGATCTCAGCGGACGACGCGTTACGAGGGTCCCACTCGCGCACCATCACCTGTCTAGCTTGCCGCCAACGGCTGCCCGGGGGAAGGGTTCGGTGCTCGAATGTATGCATCCGGTCACGTACGGCTCAGCCGCCCGTATTCGTCCGCCTTGTCGAAGACGTCCTGGGCGTACCGGCGCACGTCGTTGTAGGAGAGGATGGCACCCCACCAGTCACCCGGAACGGTCAGGTTCCGGCCACCCTTGCAGAGGTACTGGCCGGCGGCCAGGGCCGCGTCGTTGATGTTGTGGGGATCCTTGATCCCGTCGTTGTCGGCGTCCGCGCCGATCTCCTGCCACGTGCTCGGAATGAACTGCATCGGCCCGATCGCCCGGTCGTAGACGGTGTCGCCGTCGAGCCGGCCCTGGTCGGTGTCGAGGATCCGGGCGCGACCGTTTCGCCCGTCGAGCGGGTCGCCGCGGATCTCGGGTGCGGCGACACCGTCCGGACGCAGGGTGGCGCCGTTCGCGGAACCGTGCCGGGACTCGACGTAGCCGATCGCGGCGAGTGTGGTCCAGCTGAGGTGGCAGCCCGGCTGCGTCTGCTGCAGCACCAGCTCGGCGTAGCCGTACGCCTGCAGGGCGATCACCGGGATGCCGGTCCTCCCGCTGAGCCCGTTCGCCCACCCGGCCAGCGCGTCGGCCGGGCGACCGGTCGGGGCCGCCCCCACGACCGGCCCGGTCGGTTGCCCGGCGTCCGGCGGTGGCGTCCCGGTCGCCAGGTCGGTCGGCGTCCCGGTGGCGGTGTCGGTCGAGCCGGGCAGCGCGCCGCCCTCGGGCACGCCGGCCGGCCCGGTCATGGTGGCGTCGACGGCCACCGGCCCGCCGACGGCCGCCGGTACCAGCAGCGCGCCGGCCGCCGCGGTGGTCGCGACCAGGGCCAGCAGGAAGAGGCCGCCGAGGGTGGTCCGCCCGGCCGGGCGGCGGGACCAGTCCCGGGTGGCCCGGGCCGCGGCGACGGCGAGCTGCCGGGGCGGCGGAATCCGGATCGCGTGCGCGAACGGCACCCGCCGCCGCCGTAGACCGTCCCTCGCGCCGCCCCCGTCCGGCTCCGAAGTGGTCGGTGCCGGATCCACAGCGGTCGCGGCGCTGCCGGCCGTGGTGGGCTCGGATGCTGGTCGGGACCGGGGGATCAGCGGCGGCCCGGCGCCGCCGTCAGGCGGCACGGCCGGTCGTAGGGGCCGAACCGTCGATCGTTCCTTGCCGTCCACCACCCGTCGAGTATTACCCACGCCGGCCGTCGCGTCCGGCCCGGCCGTACCCTGATGGCATGCCCCGGTACGAGTTTCGCTGCCGCGCCTGCGGAGACACCTTCGAGGTCAACCGGCCGATGGCCGAGGCCGGCCACCCGGCCCCCTGTCCACAGGGTCACGCCGACACCGTGAAACTGCTCTCCACCGTCGCGGTCACCGGTCGGGGTGGCGCAGGTCGGGCCGGTGGGGCGTCCGCCCCGGCCGGAGGCGGCTGCTGCGGCGGCGGCTGCGGCTGCTGACGCCGCCGGCGATTCCACTTCCCGGTCGTCCGCCCTTGCCGCAGGTGTGGTCCTTTGGCACCTTGAGTCGGAATCCGCCCCGGCCGTTCTCACGATGTGTGACCGCGTGACCATAGGGCAGCATGAAGCCGACATCAGGGTGGGAGGTTCCACGCATGTCGCCACGGATCCACCTCCCGAGTGGTTGGGTGACCTTCGTCTTCACCGACATCGAGGGCTCCACGCGGCTGGCCCAGCTGCTCGGTACGGGTTACCGCCCGGTGCTGCGGGAGCACCGTCGCCTGCTGCGTGACACGCTGGCCGGCACCGACGGGGCGGAGCTGCTGACCGAGGGCGACTCGTTCTTCCTCGCCTTTCCCGACGCGGCCGGGGCGCTCGCCGCCTGCCTGACCGCTCAACGCGCACTGGTCAGCCACGACTGGCCCACGCCCGAGGCCAGGCCCCGGGTTCGGATGGGCCTGCACACCGGCTACGCCGAGCCCCGCGACGGCGAGTACGCCAGCCCCGAGGTGCACCGGGCGGCCCGGGTGGCCGCCGCTGCCCACGGTGGACAGGTCCTCTGCTCGGCGGCGACCGCCCGGCACGCCGATTCGCTGCCGGACGGAGCGTCCCTGTTGGACCTCGGGCTGCACCGGCTGCGCGGCTTCGACGACCGGGAACGGCTGTTCCAGGTGGTGGCGCCCGGCCTGGAGCGGCGTTTCCCGCGACCGCGTACCGCCGACGCGGTGGCGCACAACCTGCCCACCCAGGCCACCTCGTTCGTCGGGCGCGAGGCGGAACGGGTCGAGCTGAATCGGCTGGTCGAGACGTACCGGCTGGTGACGGTGCTGGGCGCGGGCGGTGCCGGCAAGACGCGGCTGGCGGTCGAGCTGGCCACCGGGATCGTCGAGGCGTACCCGGACGGGGTGTGGTTCGTCGACATCGCCGCGGTGACCGACCCGGGCCTGGTCGCCTTCGAGGTCGCCGCGGTGCTCGGGCTCCGCCCGGAGCCCGGCCGGCCGATGACGGACACCCTGGTCGAGTACGCGGCCACCCGCCGCATGCTGATCGTGCTGGACACCTGCGATGCCCAGCCGGCTGCCTCGGCCGAGGCGATCTCCCGACTGCTGGCCGGTGCCCGGGACGTCCGGGTGATCGCCACCAGCCGGGAGTCGTTCGGCCTGCCCGGCGAGGTGGTGTGGCGGATCCCGCCGCTCTCGGACGACCCGCGACCGGGCGGCGGGGAGAGCGACGCGGTCACGTTGCTGCTGGAGCGGACCGCGGCGGCCCGGGGTGGTCGGCCGCCGGGGCCGGCCGAGCAGGCCGACCTGCGCCGGGTGGTCCGCCGGTTGGACGGGTTGCCGCTGGCCATCGAGCTGGCCGCGGCCCGGCTGCGGGTGCTCTCGGCCGGTCAGCTCGCCGAGCGCCTCGACGACATGCTCGGCACGCTGGACGCCGGACGAGCGGAGCCGGAGCCGTCCACGGCGGCGTACCGGTCGGCCCAAGAGCGGCACCTGACCATGCAGGCCACGGTCACCTGGTCGTACCGGACGTTGGAGACACGCCCGGCCCGGCTGCTGCGCTGGCTGGCGGTCTTCGCCGGGCCGGTGGACTTGCCGACGGTGCAGTGGCTGCTCGACGACGATCCGCTCGACCCGCTCTCCGTACTGGTGGACAAGTCGATGGTGCTGGCCGAGCCGCACGCCTCGGGCAGCACCTACCGGATGCTCGACCCGATCCGGGCGTACGCGGCCCGCCGGCTGATCGAGGCGGGCGAGGAGCGGGCCGCCCGGGACCGGCACGTCGCCTGGTCCCGGCACGCCCTGGACCGCGCCCACCTGGGCCCGGACGGCCAGCCGATCACCCTGTCCCTGTACGCGCTCGACCCACTCGCCGGGGAACTGCGGGCCGCCCTGCGCTGGTGCGCCACCGGCGGCAGCGCCCGCTCGGGGCTGCGGCTGGCCGGCGGGCTGGACCAGTGGTGGCGGGAGCGGGGGCTGGCCCGGGAGGGGCGGCTCTGGCTGTTCCGGCTGTACGGCCGGATCGCCGAGACCGGCGAGACGATGCCGGAGGCGGAGCTGGCGGCGGCGTACCACATGCACTCGTTGCACGCCGGTGCGGACGGCGAGGTCGCCGAGGAGCTGCGCTACTCGCAGCGGGCCGAGGCGGCCGCCCGGCAGGCCGGCGACCGGGGCCTGCTCGCCCGGGTGCTGGCCGGCCGGGCCGCGCCGCTGATCGACATGGGGCAGTTCGCCGAGGCGGAACGGGTCTGCCGCGAGGTGATCGAATGGGCGTACGCGCAGGACGTTGTCTCCGACGCGCTGCGCGCCATCTACAACCTGGCCGAGCTGCTCTGGCGCCGGGGCGCGCTGGACGAGGCGGCCGAACTGCTCGGCGCGTCCCGCCCGGTCGCGGCGGCCCGCCCGGTCGAGCGGGGCCGCCGCTCGGTGGACATGCTGCTCGGCATGGTGGCGCTGGCCCGGGGCGACCTGGTGGCCGCGCACGAGCACCTGCTGGTGGCGCTGCGCTCCCGGATGAACCACGGCTACCTGGGCCGGGCCTGCGACACGTTGAACGCGATCGCGGTGCGCTGCGCGCTCGGCGGGGACGGGGTGACCGGGGCCCGGCTGTTCGGCGCGGCCCAGGCCACCCGGGCGAACCTGCGGGCCACCCCCGGCATCTACGGCCCGTACTGGCAGGAGCGGCAGGTGGAGCTGCGCCGCGAGCTCGGCGACGCGGCGTTCGACGCCACGTACGGCGAGGGCGGCGAGCTGGCCCTGGAGGAGGCGACGGCGCTGGCCCTCGGTGTCGAGCACCCGGACCAGGCCGCCGACTCCCCGCGTTTGCCCCTCCTTAGCCGTCAGCGCACAAAGCGCGCCGGGCTGGCCGGGCCCTCGTTCCAGACCCGGTCGAGAGCGGTCACGTAATAGGTGTACGGCTGCCCGGCCGCCGCGCCCGGATCCACCCAGGACTGGACGTCGCCGGCCGTGCCACGCACGGTGCCGACCAGGTGGGACGCGTCGGCGAAGCCGCACGCGTCGACGTGCCCCGTGCCGTCGAACCGGTAGATCGCGTACGAGGTGGCGGCGCCGAACGGGCCCTGGCCGTCCGCCGGCTGCCGCCAGCTCAGGTGCACCCCGTCGGCCTTCCGGTCGGCCCCGGTGAGCACGGGGTGCCGCAGCGGCCTGGCCGGGAGCTGGGACATGGTCGGCACCAGCGCCGGGCGGGAGTAGTGCTCGGCGGCGTAGCTGTCGGTGGCGCCGAGCCGGTTGGCCCGCACCTGCACTGCGGAGAAGTGCACGTTGCCGAGCACCTCCGGGTACGAGCGGTTCAACGTCAGGTGGTCCGACAGCTCACGCGGCTTCATCCAGTCCGCCCCGTATGCCGGGTCGCCGCTCTTGTAGTCGGCCTGCCCGATGTAGAGCTGGACGTTGGTGCCGCGCACCTGCTCGGCCCACCAGGGCACCAGCCGGGCGTAGTCGGCCGCCGGGTACTGGCCGATGTACCAGTAGAGCTGCGGCACCACGTAGTCGATCCACTCCTGCTTGATCCACTTGCGGGTGTCGGCGGAGATGATGTCGTACGACTGCGAGCCGGTGGTGTCCGAGCCGGCGGGGTCGGCCGAGCGGTTGCGCCAGATGCCGAACGGGCTGACGCCGAACTTCACCCACGGCTTGACCGCCTTGATTCTGGCGTTCATCTCCCGGACCAGCAGGTTGATGTTGTCCCGCCGCCAGTCGGCCCGGTCGGTGAAGCCCCGCTTGTACCGGGCGAAGGTGGCGTCGTCCGGCACCTCGTAGGTGCCGCTCGGGTACGGGTAGAAGTAGTCGTCGAAGTGCACGCCGTCGACGTCGTACCGGTTGACCGCGTCCATCATCGCGGTCTCGACGAACTCGCGGACCTCGGGGATGCCGGGGTTGTAGTAGAGCCGGCTGCCGGCGACGTTGGCCGGCGGGTACGCGAAGACCCAGTCCGGGTGCTGCCGGGCCGGGTGGTTCGGCGCGAGCTTCGACAGGTCCGCGCCGGCGCCCGGGGCCGGCATCGAGACCCGGTACGGGTTCAACCAGGCGTGGAACTCCAGGTTTCGCTTGTGCGACTCCTCGACGAGGAAGGCCAACGGATCCCAGCCCGGGTCCTGGCCGCGTACCCCGGTCAGGTATTCCGACCACGGCTCGTAAGGCGACGGCCAGAAGGCGTCGGCGGTCGGGCGGACCTGGACCACGACGGCGTTGTGGTTGAGCTGCTGGGCCAGGTCGAGCCAGCCCAGGTATTCCGCCTTCTGCTTGGCGATCCGGTCGGGTGCGGTCTGTGATGCCGCGCTCGGCCAGTCGATGTTGGTGACCGACGCGATCCACATGGCCCGGAACTGCCGCTTGGGGGTGGCCGGATCGGTCGGGCAGGTGGTCGAGGATGCGGTGGTGGCGGCGGTGTCCGCGGCGCGCGCGGGGGTGCCGGCGGCGAGTGCGCCGAGCAGCGCCACGGCCAGCCCGGCGGCGCTGAGCCGAGTTGCCTTCATGGGGTGCGGTCCCTTCGTTGGGCTCCCGGGGGTGTTCCCGTGGCGGCGGGCACCCCGGCGCACCCGGAAACATTCGCCGTGGAATGTCCGCTGCCGGTAAGAAACTTTCATCAATCGCCGGGGCGCGCAAGACCTCCGGCCGGATCGATACACAGGCTGAGCCCGCCCGACGGCGGGCCTCGCCGAGGGGCTCAGTCGAAGAAGCGGGCCAGGTGGGACGGGGACGGGGGCGGGGCGTCGACAGGTAGCGGGGTGAGGTCGGCGAAGATGGAGGCGCCGTCCCAGCCGACGTGCAGCGGATACCAGCGCGGGGTGCCGGGCGGACGCTGGCCGCAGATGCCCTTGAACGTCTGCACGTCGAGCAGCCGTACGTGGGTCGGGTCGGCCACCGCGTTCACGTGCCGCCACCAGGGGCTCATCACGTGCAGGACACCACCCGGCCGGAGCACCCGGTGGCACTCGTCGAGCAGCGGCAGGAAGTCGATCAGGTGCTCCAGGATGTGCACCGCGAAGAACACGTCCACCGAGTCGTCGGCGAGCGGCAGCGACCCGGACAGATCGGCCACCGCGTCCACCCCCGGCGCCGGGTAGATGTCCAGCCCCAGGTTCCCCGGCCACTGCTTGGTCGCCCCGCAGCCCAGGTCCACCACCACCGGCGTACGGCCGGCGACGGTCACCCGGCACCAGACGCCGAGCACCCCGGCCAGGCGGCCCACCAGGTCCCGGACCAGCCGCAGTTGGGTCGGGTCGGCGACCTCGCCGCCCACGTGGGCGACGCCCCGGTCGAAGCGCACCTCCACGGTCAGCGCGCGCAGCCGCTCGTCGTGCCGGACCAGGTCGGCCCACGCCTCGGCCAGGAACCCGTCGACCAGCCGCAGCCGCTCGGCCGAGGGTGCCGACTGCGCCATCGTGACCATGCGCCACCTCCGGGCGGCCCGATACCCGGATTCCCGCCCGATATGCCGGCCGGCACGGATCAGTCTTCGGTGATCTGCCCGGCGTCCACCCGCAGCCGCCGGTTGACGCTCACCGCCGCCAGCATCCGCCGGTCATGGGTGACCAGCAGCAACGTCCCCGGGTACGTGGCCAGGGCCGACTCCAACTGCTCGATCGCGGGCAGGTCCAGGTGGTTGGTCGGCTCGTCCAGCACCAGCAGGTTCACCCCGCGACCCTGCAGCAGGGCCAGCGCGGCCCGGGTCCGCTCACCGGGGGAGAGGGTCGCCGCCGGCCGCAGCACGTGCTCCGCGCGCAGGCCGAACTTGGCCAGCAGTGTCCGCACGTCCGCCGGCGGCAGGTCAGGTACGGCGGCGCCGAAGGCGTCCAGCAGGGGCTGGTCGCCGAGGAAGAGCCCCCGGGCCTGGTCGACCTCGCCCACCACCACGCCCGGGCCGAGCGCCGCGTGGCCCTCGTCCAGCGGCAGCCGGCCCAGCAGCGCCGCGAGCAGGGTGCTCTTGCCGGAGCCGTTCGCCCCGGTGATCGCCACCCGGTCGGCCCAGTCGATCTGGAGATTCACCGGGCCGAGGCTGAAACCGCCCCGGCGTACGACGGCGCCCCGCAGCGAGGCCACCACGGCGCCGGCGCGGGGCGCGGCGGCGATCTCCATCCGCAGCTCCCACTCCTTGCGGGGCTCCTCGACCACCTCCAGCCGCTCGATCAACCGTGCGGTCTGCTTGGCCTTCGCCGCCTGCTTCTCGGTGGACTCGGTGCGGAACTTGCGGCCGATCTTGTCGTTGTCGGTGGCCTTGCGCCGGGCGTTCTTCACGCCCTTCTCCATCCAGGCCCGCTGCGTCCGTGCCCGCGCCTCCAACTGGGCGCGGGTGTCGGCGTACTCGTCGTACTCCTCGCGGGCGTGCCGGCGAGCCACCTCCCGCTCCTCCAGGTAGGCCGCGTAGCCGCCGCCGTAGTGCCGGACCTGCCCCTGGTGCAGGTCCAGCTCCACCACCCGGGTCACCGTCCGGGTGAGGAACTCCCGGTCGTGGCTGACCAGCACCGTCCCGGCGCGCAGCCCGGTGACGAAGCGTTCCAGGCGGTCCAGCCCGGCCAGGTCCAGGTCGTTGGTGGGCTCGTCGAGCAGGAAGACGTCGTACCGGCTGAGCAGCAGCGAGGCCAGCCCGGCCCGGGCCGCCTGCCCGCCGGAGAGGCCGGTCATCGGGTGCGCCAGGTCGACGCCCAGCCCCAGCTCGCCGGCCACCTGCTCGGCCCGTTCGTCGAGGTCCGCGCCGCCGAGGTCGAGCCAACGTTCCAGAGCGACGGCGTACGCGTCGTCGGCGCCCTCGGCCCCGGCGGTGAGCGCCTCGGTGGCCGCGTCCAGCGCCGCCTGCGCCTCCGCCACCCCGGTACGCCGGGCCAGGAAGCCCCGGACCGTCTCGCCCGGCCGACGCTCCGGCTCCTGCGGTAGGTAGCCGACGTTGGCGGTGGGCGGGTTCAAAGCCACCGAGCCCTGCTCTCGGGGCTGCAACCCGGCGAGCGTACGCAGCAGCGTCGACTTGCCGGCGCCGTTCACCCCGACCAGCCCGACCACGTCGCCGGGGGCGACGACCAGGTCCAGGTCGGCGAAGAGCAGGCGGTCACCGTGGCCGGCGGTGAGGTCCTTGGCGATCAACGTGGCGCTCATGAGGTGATCGAGCCTACCGGTGAGAGAGACTCACTGCCGTGCTGACCACTCTGGCGATCGACTGCGGCGGCGGTGGGATCAAGGCCTCCGTGCTGGACGCCGCGGGGACCATGCGGGCCCGGCCGCTGCGCGTCCCCACGCCGTACCCGCTGCCGCCCGCGCTCTTCGTCACGACGCTGCTGGCCCTGGCCGGCCGGCTGCCGGCGGCGGACCGGCTCACGGTCGGGATGCCGGGCATGATCCGGCACGGGGTCGTGGTGGCCACCCCGCACTACGTGACCCGGTCGGGGCCGCGCAGCCGGATCGACCCGGACCTGGTCGCCGAGTGGTCCGGGTACGACGCGCGGAGCGCGCTGGCCGAGGCGTTCGGGATCCCGGCGCTGGTGCTCAACGACGCCGAGGTGCACGGCGCGGGCGTGGTCGCCGGGACCGGCTGCGAGCTGGTGCTGACCCTCGGCACCGGGCTGGGCAGCGCGCTCTTCGACGGCGGGGTGCTCGCCCCGCACCTGGAGCTGTCGCACGCGCCGGTGCGCTGGAAGACCACCTACGACACGTACGTCGGAGAGCCGGAACGCCGTCGCCTCGGCGACGCGTTCTGGTCCCGGCGGATCCGGCAGGTGGTGGAGGGGCTGCGGCCGGTCTTCCGCTGGGACCGGCTCTATCTGGGCGGGGGCAACTCGCGGCTGATCCGGCCGGAGCAACTGGCCCGGATGGGCGACGACGTGGTGGTCGTACCGAACACGGCCGGAATCGTCGGCGGGGTCCGAGCCTGGGACCTGGTCGGCGACCGCTACGACCCGACCGCCTGAGGCACAACTTCCGGCGCAGGAACACTCGCGCTCCGGCCGTTGTTGTGCCAGCGTCGGACCAAGGGTGGGCGACAGGGGAGGTGGGTCGAATGGATCTTCTGGCGGAGTACCGGCGGGCGACCATGTTCTTCGAAGCGGGTGACCCGACCGGGGCGGCCCGGCTGCTCGAGCCGATCGTCGAGGCGGAGCCTGGCAACTCCTCGGTACGGCAGCTGCTGGCCCGGGCATACTTCCAGTCGGCCCAGCTCAGCCGGGCCGAGGAGCAGCTGCGGGAGCTGATCGACCGGGACCCGAGCGACCACTACGCGCACCACGTGCTGGGCCGGACCCTCGAACGGCTGAACCGGCCCGTCGACGCGCTGCGGCACCTGCGCATCGCGGCGGCCATGTATTCGACCAACGACGACTACACCACCGCACTGCGCCGGGTCGAGAGCCGGGTCAGCGGCGGTCGCTGAGGATTGGGACGAAGGGCAGCCCCAGCGGGCTGCCCTTCGCCGTCTCCGCCTCCGGCGATCCGGCACGCCTACCATGGACTGGTGAAGCTCAAGCTCGATCTCCACGACATCTTCAACAAGGGCCACGACATCGACCGCGCGCTGCGCGGGATCATGGACGAGGCGGTGGCGAAGAAGGCCACCCTCGTGGAGATCATCCCCGGCAAGGGCTCCGGCCAGCTCAAGAAGAAGGTCCTGCGCTTCCTCGACCAGAAGGACGTCAAGCAGCTCTACCACCGCGTCGAGAAGGACTCGAAGAACTTCGGCCGCCTCTTCGTCCACTTCCGCTGGAAGTGATCGGCCGGCAGTCGATTGACGGAAGTGGCTCTGGTCGTCAGGCCCTTTCGAGCTGATGGCGTAGACGATTCAGCCGTCCAGGGCGCCCCCGCCCGCCCTGATGAGTCGTCTGCGCTATCAGCTCCATAGGAAGCGAAACACCCTACCTGCCCGGGCGGAAGCCTTGGATTTTCACCGCGCCACCGGCCTGCCCAGAGCCGTCGGTTCACAACGAATAGGTGTGGGCCACCGCCAGCATCTCGGAGGTGTGTGAGCCGACCACGCCGACGCGGGCCGGCCGGGGGCGGAAGCCGGGGATATCGGAGAGGCCGTCGCTGGCGTCCATCACCCGCAGCACCACCTTCTCCGTCTCCATCCGCAGGGTGAGGATCACCTCGACACCCTCCGGTGGCGGAGCGTGGAACACCAGACCGAAGCCCCATTCACTCTCCGCCGGCACGGGCTTGAGCGTCAGCGGCACGCCGTCCGCGCTGGCTCCGGTGACCGTCGCCGAGCCGGACTCGACGTGCAGCGAGAGCAGGCGGACCGGGCGCTTCGGGGTCACCCGTACAAGCAGGGTGCGCTCGGTGCCCAGCGTGGTGTCCGACAGCACTGTGACGGCGGGTGGCGGCAGGTTCGCCCCGGGAGCGTTGCCGATCCTGGCCACGTTGTCGCCGAGCGCGGGGAAGAAGTGGGAGACCGACCCCTCGTCGTTCACGTACTGGGCGGTCCACGGCTGCGGCTCTGCCTCGTGGCTGATCCACATCGCCCGGCCGGTGTCGGTGTCCAGGGCGTACATCAGGTGGGTGGGCACGGGGTGGGCGGCGTCGAAGCGGTCCACGGCCAGGCCGACCCCGGCGAAGACCACGGCGGCGAGCGTGGCGGCGGCGGCCGGCAGCGCGCCGAGCCGGCGGGCTCGGACCGCGAGCATGCCGCGCTGGCCGCCGGCCTGCGGGTGCAGCAGGTCGACCACCGGTAGCGCGGCCAGCCCGAGCAGTACCGCGAAGAGCGCGGCCACCCCGCCCATCGCCATGCCCAGCGCCGGGAAGAGCAGCACCACGGTGGGCAGCAGGACCACCACGGCCACCGCGCCGGCCAGGGTCACCGCGACCACCGGCCACGGGCCGTCCAGCCGGGCGTTCAGCGCCGCCAGCCCGGCGAGCGCGCCGGCCAGCGCGGGCAGGGTCGCCAGGTACGCCCCGCCGGGCACCTCGGCGGCGAGCAGCACCCCGATCAGGGCCAGCCAGGCCAGCCCACCGAAGGCGAGGGCTGCCGGCCCGATCCGGCGGCGGGTCAGCGCGTACCAGGTGAAGAGGACGGCGGCGGCGAGCGCGACCACGGCGAGCCGGTACCAGCCCGGCCGGTACGGGTCGAGCAGCTCGGCGTACCCGGGGCGGAGTGTGGTGATCGCGGTCCAGAGCAGCCACGCGCCCAACGGGGCGAGGACGATCGGCACCAGGGCCAGCCCGACGCCGGCGGCGAGCTTCCCGACGGTGGCCCGGCCACGCCGGACCAGCAGCCGGCCGAGCAGGCCGACCGCGACCAGGGCGAGCAGGGCCAGCGGCAGGACCAGCCAGCCGGGGTAGCGGACCAGGCCGCCGGGCACCGGGAAGTAGGTGGCGTCGTGGTCGGAACCCAGCTTCGTCAGGTCGGTCCGGCCGAACTCGCGGGCCAGGCCGAGCGCGTTGTCCCCGTGCATCTGGAGGCTGCCCCGGTCCATCGCGGCCGGGACGTCCAGCGGCGTGTGATAGACCGCGCCACCGTCGATGTACGCCGAGTTCAGGCCGACGAAGTCGTGGTCCAGGAAGGCGGTGAAGTCGGTGTCGTTCGGCAGCGCCCGGTAGATCTCCACGGCGAACGAGGTGCCCACCGGATGTTGGGCGGCCCGGCCGAAGACGTCCACCAGTTTGGCGTTGTTCCGGGACGTCTCGAACATGATCACCGGGCCGGTGCTGCCGCGCGCCTCCAGGTTGAGCACCACCCCGCCGTCCCGCGCCAGCGGGTGGTCGGCGGCGAACGCCGACGCGCCGCACAGGCACGCCTCCTCCGCATCGGTGAGCACGAAGACGATGTCGTTGTGCGGGCGCGGGCCGGCGGTGAGCGCCCGGGCCACCTCCAGGATGCTGGCGACCCCGGCAGCGTCGTCGTTGCCGCCCGGCCCGGACTGCACCGAGTCGTAGTGGGCCACCAGGAAGAGCCGCCCGGTCGAATCGGTGCCGGGCAGCCGGGCCACCACGTTGCGGACCCGGGCCAGGGTCGCCCCGCCGGCGGCGCCGCTGAGCTGCCCGGCCTCCCGGGCGACGGTGTCCTGCACCTCGGTCTCCAGGCCGAGCCCGCGCAGCACTCCCACGAGGTGCTCCCGGACCTGGTCGTTGGCCGGGCTGCCGGCCACGTGCGGCCGGGCTCCGATGACCTTCACATGCTGGTACGCCCGTTCGGCGCTGAACCGGTCCGCTGGCGCGTCGGCGGGTCGCGGCGCCGGGGTGGACAGGTCGACCAGGACACCCGCGCCGACCGCGAGCAGCGTGGCGAGTGCGGCGAGCGCGGCGGGCAGCCGGCGGCGCGGCCGGGCCAGCGTCCGATCGGCGGGGCGGGTCGGGGGTACGCCCACTCGGAACTCCTCGGGGTGGTCGGGGGTGGCCTCATCCTGCCCCTCCAGCGCGTAGTGGTGAAGCCTTCTTTGTGTGCGACCGTTGTCTGATACAGGATGAGCAGGGCACTCGGAAGGAGTCCGACATCACGAGCGAACTCCCGCGCATCGCGGCGTTGCCGCGGTCGCCCGTCGTGCCCCGGGCCGGCGCGCCGGACGGCATCGGGCACCGCGCCAACCTGCCGCCCGGCGAGCGGCTGCGGGTGCTGCTGGTCGAGGACGACGAGGGCGACGCCTTCCTGGTCGGCGAGCTGCTGGCCGAGACCAACTCGATGATCGATCTGCTGGTCGCCACCAGTCTCAGCGAGGCTCGGCAGCGGGTGGCGGGGGTCGACTGTGTTCTGCTCGACCTGGGCCTGCCCGACGCGCAGGGGCTCGACGGCCTGCGCAAGGTGCTGGACATGGCGAGCGGGGCCGCGGTCTGCGTGCTCACCGGCCGCTCGGACGAGCACCTGGGCATCGTCGCGGTCGCCGAGGGCGCCCAGGACTACCTGGTCAAGGGGCAGGTCGACGGGGTCCTGCTGACCCGCGCGCTGCGCTACGCGGTGGAACGCAAGCGGGCCGACGAGAACGCCCGCCGGCTGCGTGAGGTGGAGCTGCGCCAGGCCGAGTCCGCCCGCCTGGAGCGGGGCCTGCTGCCGCAGCCGCTGATGACCACCGACCAGGTGTCGGTGCACACCTTCTACCGGCCCGGCCGGCACGCCGCGCTGATCGGCGGCGACTTCTACGACGTGGTGCAGACCCGACCGGACCGGATCGATCTGATCGTCGGCGACGTCTGCGGCCACGGCGTGGACGAGGCGGCCCTCGGCGTCGAGCTGCGGGTCGCCTGGCGGGCGCTGATCCTGGCCGAGGTGCCGGACGACGAGGTGCTGCCCGCCGTGGAACAGGTGCTGATGAGCGAGCGGCGCCTCCGGGAGATCTTCGCGACGGTGGCGACCATCCGGCTCGACCTGGCGGCTGGCCGGGCCACCGTGCGACTCGCCGGGCATCCACCGCCGCTGCTGCTCAGCGGCGGCAAGGCCGCTCCCGTGCCCGCCAAGGGCGGCCTGCTGCTCGGCGTACGACCGCGCCGGCCCGTCGCCTTCGACTTGGAGCTCGACGCCGATGACTGGTCCCTGCTGATGTACACCGACGGCGTCATCGAGGGCCGGGTGGGCGCCGGCGACGACCGGCTCGACGTGCCCGGGCTCGCCGACCTGCTCGCCGACCCGGCCAGCCAGGCGGTGCCGCTGGCCGAGCTGCCGGCCTGGCTGGTCGGCCGGGCCGAGCGGTTGAACGGTGGGCCGCTGGCCGACGATGTCGCGATGCTGCTGGTCAGCCGGGGCGGTGGCCGGTGAACGCGTACCGGCAGGGTTGGACCCTGCGTCGCCGGGTGGTCGCGCTGCTCACCGTGGTCCTGGTGCTGCTGCTCGGGCTGGCCGTGGCCGAGGCGCTGGTCGCGGCGACGAACAGGCAGAACATCGACGTCGTCCTGACCAGGACGGGCCCGCTGCGCGTGCAGGGCCAGGAGCTGGTGAGCGCCCTGCTCGACCAGGAGACCGGCGTCCGCGGGTACGCGGTGAACGGCGACCGCAAGGACCTCGCCTCGTACGAGGCGGGCCTGAAGCAGGAGCGGAATACCACCGCCTCGATGCGGGAGCTGGCCGGCGACTACCCGGGCGTGCTGCGCGCGCTGGCGGTCGTCGAGGAGCGCGCGGAGCAGTGGCGGGCCGACGTCGCCCAGCCGGTGATCGCCACGACCGAGAGCAGCGGCCCGGACGCCGGGCAGGCGCTGATCACCGACCAGACCCGGCAGCAGTTCGACGGCATTCGGGCCGCGGCGGACACCCTCCAGGACGAGATCCTGGTCGTCCGGCAGCAGGCCGCCGACCGGCTCAACCGGACCAGCAACGAACTGGTGGTGCTGTTGATCGCCGCCGCCCTGGTGGTGGCGGTGGCCGGGGCGGTCCTGCTGCTCTCCCTGGACCGGATGCTGATCGGGCCGCTGGCCGCCCTCGTCGAGCAGGTACGAAAGGTCGCCGACGGCGACTACCGGCACCACATCGAGGGGTCCGGGCCGCCCGAGTTCCGCCGGCTCGCCGAGGACGTCGACGGCATGCGGCAGAAGATCGCCCAGGAGCTGGACGAGGTACGCGAGGCCCGGGAGCGCATCGAGTGGGTCAACGGCCAGCTGCAGAAGCAGGCGGAGGAGCTGACCCGATCCAACCGCGACCTGGAGCAGTTCGCCTACGTCGCCTCGCACGACCTGCAGGAGCCGCTGCGCAAGGTGGCCAGCTTCTGCCAGCTGCTGCAGCGCCGGTACGCGGGCCAGCTCGATGAGCGCGCCGACCAGTACATCGCCTTCGCGGTTGACGGGGCGCAGCGGATGCAGCGGCTGATCAACGATCTGCTCGCGTTTTCCCGGATCGGTCGCCTCACCACCGGCTTCACCGAGGTCGATCTCAACAAGGTGATGGGCGACGTGGCCGCCCAGACCGAGGCCGCCCGTCAGCCCGCCGACGCCGAGCTGACCTGGGACGAGCTGCCGGTGATCCGCGGCGAGGAGGCGCTGCTGACCAACCTGTTCGCCAACCTGGTCAGCAATTCGGTCAAGTTCCGCCGGCCGGACGTGCCGCCCCGGGTGCATGTGTCGGCACGGTTGGTGGACGGCGAGTGGGAGATCACCTGTCGGGACAACGGCATCGGGATCGAGCCGGAGTTCGTCGACAAGATCTTCGTCATCTTCCAGCGGCTGCACTCCAAGGATGCGTACCCGGGCACCGGCATCGGCCTGGCCATCGCCAAGAAGATCGTGGAATATCACGGTGGCCGGGTCTGGGTGGACACCGCCGCCGAGGAGGGCACGGCGATCCGGTTCACCCTCTCCGCGATCGAGGAGACGGAGGCGGTGCCGGTCGGTCGGCAGCCGGACGGCGCGGCACGGGAGGGGACGCCCGAGGGGCGGCCACAGACGATACAACGGGTGGCATGAAGGAGACGGTGGGATGACCGTGCCGGCGGACGGCAAGAGCCCGATCGAGGTGCTGCTGGTCGAGGACGACCCGGGCGACGTGCTGATGACCCAGGAGGCGTTCGAGGAGCACAAGCTCCGCAACCGCCTCACGGTCGTCTCCGACGGCGCGGAGGCGCTCGCGTACCTGCGCCGCGAGGGCCAGTACGCGGACGCGGTGACCCCGGATCTGATCCTGCTCGACCTGAACCTGCCCCGCCGCGACGGGCGGGAGGTGCTCGAGGAGATAAAGCAGGACGAGGAGCTCCGCCAGATTCCGGTGGTGGTGCTCACCACCTCCCAGGCCGACGAGGACATCCTGCGCAGCTACCAGTTGCACGCCAACGCCTACGTGACCAAGCCGGTGGACTTCGAGCGGTTCATCTCGGTGGTCCGCCAGATCGACGAGTTCTTCGTCAGCGTGGTCAAGCTGCCGCCGCGTGCCTGACCCGCTGCTGCAGGAGGTCGGCGCGCTGCTACGGGAGATCGCGGCGGACGTCGTGGTGCCGATGTTCCGCCGGCTCGACGCCGCCGAGATCTCCGAAAAGGCGCCCGGCGAGGTGGTCACCGTCGCCGACCGGCGGGCGGAGGAGCTGATCACCGCCCGGCTGCGGCGACTGCGCCCCGGGTCGGTGGTGGTCGGCGAGGAGGCGGTCGCCGACCACCCGGACCTGCTGCGGCACCTGCGTGGCACCGGTGACGTCTGGTTGGTCGACCCGGTCGACGGCACCGCCAACTTCGCCGCCGGACGGCGTCCGTTCGCCCTGATGGTGGCGCTGCTGACCGACGGCGTGCCGGTGGCCTCCTGGGTGTACGACCCGATGGCCGGGACCATGGCAGCCTGCCGCGCCGGCGCGGGCACCTGGCTGGACGGCACACCGGTACGCACCACCTGGCCGGTGCCGAAGATCGGTGCGCTGCACGGCACCGCGATGACCCGGTTCCTGCCGCCGGCCACCCGACAGCGGGTGGTGACAGGTGGCGGGCGGATCGGTGAGCTGCTGCCCGGCCAGCACTGTGCCGGCCGGGAATACCTCGACATGCTCACCGGCGCGCAGCAGTTCGTCCTCTTCTGGCACACCCTGCCGTGGGACCACGCGCCCGGCACCCTGCTCGTACGGGAGGCGGGTGGGGTGGCCCGCCGCTTCGACGGGACCGACTACCACCCGGCGGACGACGGCCCGGGCCTGCTGGTCGCGTCCAGCGCGGAGGTCTGGGACGAAGTCCACACGGCGCTGTTGGACGGCTGACCGAGCGTGATGCCGTCCCCGAAGTCGGGGGCCTGGCCGGGCGCGCGTGGTCCGGTATCGTGACCGGCGGTCGACGGAAGGACGCTCTCGTGCCCAGGACCAGGCTCATCCGCCGGCCGTTGCTCGCCCTCTTCGCCGCGACAATCCTGCTGATCGGCGCCGGCCTCGCCCCGGCCGGGGTCGCCGTCGCCGCGCCCCCGAGCGCCCCCAACGAGGGTGGCAGCAAGAAGCTGCGGGACGCCCTCGAAGCGGCGGCGAAGGGCCACATCGAGGCCAAGGCACGACTCGACAACTCCAAGCGCCGGCAGGCCGAGCTGACCGCGCTGCTCAAGCAGCTCGAGGTGCGCCTGGTCGAGCTGAACTCGCAGGTGGGCGAGGTGGCCGCGCAGTCGTACCGGCTGGGCCGGCTTACCCCGCTGTCGGCGCTGCTGGCCAGCTCCGACCCGCACTCGTTTCTCCAACGCGCCGCCGAGCTGGACGTCATGGCCCAGCGGGACGGCAAGCGGCTGCGCGATTTGAACGAGGCGAAGGGCGAGGCCGCCCGGGCCAAGCTGGCCATCGACACGGAGATCCGCGAGCAGCAGAAGCAGCTCGCCATCCTGGCGAGGAAGAAGCGGGACGCCGAGGCCGCACTGGCCATGGTCAGTTCCGGCGCCGGCGCCGGGTTCGGTGGCGGCTCCGCGTCGGCGAAGCCGGCCCCGCGTAACCCGGACGGCTCCTGGCCGTCGGAGTCCTGCTCGGTGAAGGATCCGACCACCTCGAGCTGCATCACGGCGCGTACCCTGCACATGCTCCAGCAGGCCCAGGCGGCCGGTTACAAGCGGTACGTCTCCTGCCACCGCAGCGGCGGCGACGGCGAGCATCCGAAGGGGCGGGCCTGCGACTTCGCCGCCGCCACCGGCGGCTTCGAGAACGTCTCGGCCACCGGCGGCGACAAGGCGTACGGGGACAGCCTCGCCAACTACCTCAAGAACAACGCGAGCAGGCTCGGCGTCATGTACGTGATCTGGTACCGGCAGATCTGGATGCCGAACACCGGCTGGCGGTCGTACAACGGTGGCGGCAGCCCGGCCGGCGACCACACCAACCATGTTCATGTTTCCATGTACTGATCATCCCTGAACGGGTGATTCTCTGACCGATTCCGACTGCTCAGGTGTACGGCGGCCGGCTGCGGGCAACAGGACCGACCATGGGTGCATCGGCCAGGAGCGGCGCGCAGCTGCTGGGTGAGCGGTACCGGCTGATCGAGCAGCTCGGTGCGGGCGGCATGTCGGTGGTCTGGCGTGGGTACGACGAGGTGCTCGGCCGCCAGGTGGCGGTCAAGGTGCTCGCCTCCCGGCTCGCCAGCGACAAGGCGTTCCGGCACCGGATCCGGCTCGAGGCGCAGGCCGCCGCGCGGCTCTGCCACCCCAACATCACCAACGTCTACGACTACGGCGAGTCCGAGCAGGCCGGGCTGACCCTGCCGTACGTCGTGATGGAGCTGGTCGACGGCGGCCCGCTGAGCGGCCGGCTCGGCCACGGCGGGCGGCTGCCCTGGCGGGAGGCGGTTGCCATCGGTGCGGAGGTGTCGTCGGCGCTGGCCACCGCGCACGCCCGGGGCGTGGTCCACCGGGACGTCACGCCGGGCAACGTCATGCTCACCTCGACCGGGGTGAAGGTGGTCGACTTCGGCATCTCGGCGCTGGTGGGGGAGAGCGACCAGGGCCCGGACGGCACCCTGCTCGGCACCCCCGCGTACCTGGCACCGGAGCGGCTGGACAACGGCCAGGTCTCCCCGGCCACCGACGTGTACGCCGTCGGCCTGCTGCTCTACCGGATGCTCACCGGGCGGCTGCCCTGGCAGGCCAGCACCACCACGCAGCTGCTCCGGGCGCACATGTACCACGACCCGGACCCGATGCCCCCGGTGATAGGGCTTCCGGAAGAGGTCGAGAAACTGGTCCGGCGTTGCCTCGCGAAGCGCCTCGAGGACCGCCCCGCGACCGCCGAGGTGGCCCGTACGCTCGCCGGCGCGGCGGGAGTCGCGGCGATCATGCCGGTCTCGCCGGCGCTCGGTCGGTTCGACTTGGCGGAGAGCGCCGGGACCACCATCCTGCCCTGGTCGTCGGAGACCGGCGCGCTGCCCTTCGCCGCCCTGCGTACCCGCACCCGCCGGGCCGCCGTCCAACGGCGCAGGGTGGAGGCCGCGATGGCCGCCGCCGGACTGGTCGCGGTCACCGCCGTGATCTGGGGGATGACGTCGAGGAGCCCGGCCAGCGGCGGCGTCGAGCCGACCGAGGCCCGGATGGGGCTGCCGCAGCGGACCCCCTGCGCGGTGGACTACGTGCTGCGGCGGGACTCCGGGAAGGACTTCGTCGCCGACCTGACTCTCACCAACACCGGTGGCCGGGAGTTGCGCGACTGGACGATGAGCTTCGACTTCCCCGGCCGTCAGACGGTCACCAAGGCCCAGCCGGCGGTACGCCAGCAGGGGCCGACGGTGCAGCTCCAAGCGTCGGCCGCCGACGCCGTGCTGGCTCCCGGCGCGTCGAAGAAGGTCTCGCTGACCGGCCGCTACACCGGGGGAAATCCGCTGCCGGTCGAGTTCAAGGTCGGTGGCACCACCTGTGGCGTGCAGGTGTCCGGGGTGGCCGGCTCGACGCCGACCACCGCGCCGACCACCAAGGGGCCGACCACCAAGGCCCCGACCGCCAAGGGGGCGGCGGCTAAGGGCGCGGCGGGCAAGGGGGCGGCGGCCAAGGCGTCGGCGAAGCCGGAGAAGTCGGAGAAGCCCGGCAAGGCCAAGAAGTGACGTTCAGCCCAGCGCGGAGAAGCGCTGCACCTGGTCGATGCTGCCCTCCACGACGAGCATGCTCCCGGGTTCGAGCACCGTGTCCGGGCCGGCGTAGTGGAACCGCTCGCCGGGGAGCTTCGCGCCGACCACCATCACGCCGAAACGGTCTGTCGGGCTCACGTCGCGCAGCCGCCGCCCCACCATCGCCTCCGGTACGCGTACCTTGGCGATCGCGAAGTCGTCGCCGAACTCGATGAAGTCCAGCATCCGGCTGACGATCAGGTGCGCGACCCGCTCGCCGGTTTCCGCCTCCGGAAAGATCACGTGGTGCGCGCCCACCGATTCGAGGATCTTCGCGTGCTTCTCTGAGGTGGCCCGGGCCCAGATCTGCGGGATGCCCAGCTCGGTCAGCGCCAGCACGGTGAGCACGCTCGCCTCCACCGAGGCGCCGATGGCGACCACCACCCGCTGGAAGTCCGCCACGCCGAGCTGGCGCAGCGCCAACTCCTCGGTGGAGTCCGCCTGCACCACCCGGTCCAGCAGCGTCGACCAGTGCTGGACCTGCCCCGGATCGCGGTCGAGGGCCAGTACGTCCTGATTGAGGTGGATCAGCGAGCCGGCCAGACGCGAGCCGAACCGGCCCATACCGATCACCGCGATGCCGCTGTCGTCCGTCTTCCTAGCCGACAATGGGTTGCTCCTCCGGATAGCGGTACAGGCGTCGCCGGGTGTTCAACGCGATCGCGGACCCGAGGGTGAGTGGGCCGACCCGGCCGACGTACATGAGCGCGGTCAGCAGGTACTGGCCGGGCGGCTTCAAATGCTCGGCGAGCCCGGTGGTCAGACCGGTTGTGCTGAACGCGGAGGTGACGTCGAAGAGCGCGGCGTAGTAGCGGACGTGCTCGGTCAGCGCGACCACCGTGACCGTGCCGGCGACGACCAGGGCCACGCTGAGCAATGCCACGGTGAGCGCCTGCCGCTGGCTGGCGGTGGCGATCCGTCGGCCAGCCACCGTCACGTCCGGTTCGCCGCGCAGCTCGGCCCAGATGACGAAGGCGAGCAGGAAGAAGGTGGAGACCTTGATCCCGCCGGCGGTGCTGGCGCTGCCACCGCCGATGAACATCAACACGATGATCAGAGGGAAGCTCTCCTCGCTGAGCTGCGCGACGTGGATCACGTCGAAGCCGCCGGTGCGGCTCAGCGCGATCTGGCTGAACGAGGCCAGCACTTTGCCGGCCGAGTCGAAGGTGCCGATGGTGCGCGGGTTGTGCCACTCGGCGATCAGCAGCGCGCCGAAGCCGAGCGTGATCACCGTGAGGCTGCCCCAGATGGTCAGCTTGGAGGAGACCGCCCAGTGGCGCGGCCGCCGCCACTCCCGTACCGCCTCGAAGAGCGCCGGGAAGCCCAACCCGCCGATGATCGCGCCCAGGCCGAGCGGCAGGATCACCCAGGGATCCCGGGCGAACCCGACCAGCCCATCGGAGTAGAGGGCGAACCCGGCGTTGTTGAACGCCTGGATCGAGTGGAACCCGGCGTACCACAGGGCCCGCCCCGGGGGATAGCCGTAGGTCAGCGCCAATCGGCCGGCGATCACCGCCGTCATCACCGCCTCGGTGGCGAAGACCGTCGCCGCGATCCGGGCCAGCAGCCAACGGACGTCGCCGATGCCGTACTCGGCGGTCTCGGCCTGCACCAGCAGCCGGCTGCGCAGGCCGAGCTGCCGGGACACCACCAGGACCACCAACGCCGCGCCGGTCAGGATGCCGAGGCCGCCGAGCTGGGTGAGCACGGTGATCATCGCCAGCCCGAAGTCGGTCCAGTAGTTCGGGGTGTCGTTGATCGCCATGCCGGTGACCGAGACGGCGGAGGTGGCGGTGAAGAGGGCGGTGACGAACGGAGTGAAATGGTGCGCCTTGTCGGCTGCGGGCAGCGTCAGCAGGCCGGTGCCGATCAGGATCGCCGCCAGAAACCCGAACGGCACCAGCCGTACGGGATTACGGAGCAGACGGCGCACCACGCCATCTTCCGCCCAGAGATTCACCAGCAGGACAGAAACCGACCAACTGGCGGTCAACCACGACGGGTCTGCTGAGCGTACTCATCGATGACAGGAGACGGCTTTGCGACGTACCCTTTCCGCCCTCGGCGTGGCCGGCGCGCTGCTCGCGGCGGCCGTGGTGGTGCCGGCCGTGGCCGCCCAGGCCGATTCGGAGCCCCGCGCCGAGCAGCCCCTCGCGAACAAGCAGCCCATCGTGATCGGCCACCGGGGGGCCAGCGGCTACCGCCCGGAGCACACGCTGGAGTCCTACCGGTTGGCGATCCGGCTGGGCGCCGACTACATCGAGCCGGACCTGGTCTCGACGAAGGACGGCGTGCTGGTCGCCCGGCACGAGAACGAGATCTCCGGTACGACCGATGTGGCCGCCCACCCCGAGTTCGCCGCTCGAAAGACGACGAAGACCATCGACGGGGTGAGGACCACCGGCTGGTTCACCGAGGACCTCACCCTGGCCGAGTTGAAGACGCTACGGGCCAAGGAGCGGCTGCCGCAGGTCCGGGTGCCCAACACCGCATTCGACGGCAGGTTCGAGGTGCCGACCTTCCAGGAGGTCATCGACCTGGCCCGGGCCGAGTCCAAGGCCCGGGGCCGAACCATCGGCGTCTACCCGGAAACCAAGCACCCCAGCTACTTCGCCTCCATCGGGCTGCCGCTGGAGGAGCCGCTGGTCGCCGTGCTCAAGGCCAACAAGCTGACCCACCGCAACGACCCGGTCTTCATCCAGAGCTTCGAGACGGCCAACCTGCGCAAGCTGGACCGCATGATCGACGTACGGCTGATCCAGCTCATGGACGCCGCCGGCCAGCCGTACGACTTCACCGTCGCCGGCGACCCGCGCACCTATGTCGACCTGGCCTCGGCCGCGGGCCTCGCCTGGGTGGCCGGGTACGCCGACGGCGTCGGCCTGAACAAGAACCTCATCGTGCCCCGGGACGCGGCCGGCAGGCTGCTCGCGCCGACCTCGGTGATCCGGGACGCGCACCGGGTGAAGCTGCTGGTGCACGCCTGGACGTTCCGCGCCGAGAACCAGTTCCTCGCGGTCGACCACCGCATCGGCACCGACCCGAACGCCCGTGGCGACATCACGGCCGAGTACGAGCTCTTCTTCGGCCTCGGCCTGGACGGCGCCTTCGCCGACCAGCCGGACACCGCCGTGGCCGCCCGCGCCGGCCTCTGAGCCGGCGGCGCTGCGCCGCGCCCCGGCGAAGATCGCACTCGATCCAGGAAGTAGTGGCCTCCCACCGCCTCGGAGGCCACTACTTCCGTGTTCGAGCACGATCTCTCATGTTCCGTGGCTGCCGTGGTCCAGGGTGTTCCCGCTCGGCGCTACGAACTTGATGACGTAAATGGATCGGTTTCCGGCGGAGGTTTGGCTGCGCCGCCCCCCCTTTCGAGCTGATGGCGTAAACGAATCAGCCCAGGGCTACTGGGCGTGAATCGTTTACGCCATCAGGTCTATAGGAGGCGAGAACCTGGCAGGTTCAGCCGGTCGTAGCATTTGATCTTGGTGGTTGGGTGGGACAGGATGTTCCGCCGTGCGCGCGATGCTGACCTTGGCTGATCGTGAAG
>NZ_JBEZFI010000037.1:0-59610 GCF_040649295.1 Micromonospora sp. NPDC048999
AGAGTGCAGCCCACCGCGATGCTGGTGCTCGAACCTCAGAAACCGCTCCGGATCTGCCACGCCATCAGGATGCCGGAACTCACCCCGTTGATACCGAACCAGACCGGTGCCGGCTGCGGACGGCACACTCTCATGCCGCTGGTCGGGCGTCCAGATACGTCGATGATTGGATGCGTCTCCCGGACGTGCGCGAGCCGGCTGCGCGCGTTAGGTGGTTGCGCGTTCGGCGGCGGCCACGGCGTTGCGGAACAGCATGGCGACCGTTGTGGGGCCGACGCCGCCGACGCGGGGGGTGATCGCGGAGGCCACCTCGGCGCAGGCTTCGTCGACGTCGGGTAGGAGGCGGCGGCCGGCGTACCGGACACCGGCGCCGATCACCACCGCGCCTGGGCGGACATGCTCCGGCTGGATGATGCCGGGAACGCCGGCTGCGGCGATGAGGATGTCGGCCCGACGGGTGTAGCGCGGCCAGTCCGGGACACCGGTGTGGATCACGGTGACCGCAGCGTTCGCGGTGGGGCGTTTCTGGGTCAGCAGGATCGCCAGCGGCCGCCCGATCGTCGCGCCGCGTCCGAGGATCACCACCTCACGGCCGGCGACGGGGATCCTATGGTGGTCCAGCAACGCTTCGATACCAGCGGGAGTGCACGGTAGAGGGCCTGGCATGCCCAGAGCCAGCCGCCCCATGTTGAGCGGATGCATACCGTCGACGTCCTTGTCGGGGTCCAGCGTCTGCAGCGCGGCGTCGTAGTTCAGGTGGTCAGGGATCGGATATTGGAGCAGGACACCGTGTACGTCCTTGTCGACATTGAAGCCGGCAATCACGTCGAGCAGATCGTCCTGGGTGGCGTCCGCGGGCAGGTGCCGGTGTGGCGAGTCGAAGCCCAACTCCGCCGCCTGCCGCTGCTTGATCCGGATGTACCCGGCGCTCGCGTCGTCGTCGCCGACCAGGATCGTGGCGAGGCTGGGCGTGACGCCTCGTCCCTGCAGGGCGACGACCCGCCGGGCGATGTCGAAGAGCACGGCCTCGGCCACCGGTGCGCCGGGCAGGAGTCGAGCGATCTGGGGCATGCGTACCTCCGAACGGCAGCCCAGGCGGTCGACTCCCGTGACAAGCTCCCCGATGGTCCAACCATCCCCGTGCCGCCAGTCGCTCTGACCAGCAGAATACCCGGCATAAATATCGACCAGCGCTCACACCCCGCGCGCGCACCTGCCGCCTATGGTGGTGTCGCGCCTGCGGCTTTGAGAAGCGCTTCCGTCTCGGAGTGGCCACTTCGGACGGCCCATTCGAGGGGCGACAGTCCGCTGCCGTGGTCTTCGCGGAGGTTCGGATCAGCGCCCTGTGCGAGGAGTTCACGGACAACGTCGTCGTGCCCCCACGCTGCGGCTCCCGTCAAGGGTGTCCCCTCCTCGCCGCGCCCGCTCTCGACGTTCGGGTCCGCGCCGGCATCCAAGAGGATCCGCACCACCACACACTCGTTCTGCACCGCAGCCAGGTAGAGCGGCGTGCTGCCGTCACGGTCTGCCGCATTCGGGTCTGCCCCCGCACGCAACAGCATAAGCACGGCCGGAAGATCGTCACGCAGTAGCGACGCCATCAGGCGGGCGGTGAGCTTCTTGCGCTGTCGGACGTTCACTAGCGTCAGAATAGGCGGTCCGGTTCGTCACGAGTATTCCAGCGCACGGCTCCCGGGCATCCGCTCTGCCGCCGAGCGAGCGGACGTGCTGCAAGTCGTACCTGGGCCGTCTTTGGCTGCCCCCGACTGGAGTAGGGATGCCCGGCTGTGCCGCTGACGAGGCGGTGCGCGACGATCAGCCGGTGCAGCGTTTCGACAGCGTTGGTTGTGACCTGGTGGTGGGCACCGCCGTCCGGGCGACGGTCATGAGCCATGAGCCTTGGGGGGTCATGGCCGAGGTCCTCGGACACGAAACGGTGGGCGCGTCGGTTGACGCCGGCGTCATCGACAGCCCGTCGGGCGCACTTCGGGCACTGCCCGAGGAGTACCCGCCAGTCGGCGAGCAGGTCGACGCGGTCGTCCAGGAGATCAGGCGGTACCACCCGCCCGTCTCGATACGCCTCACGATGCGTGCCGCGGACCTGCGTGAGTTCAGCTGGCCGTGCGGATGCTGCGGGCAGCTCACGATCCTCAGCCCTGGCGGCGACGGCGTCACCGTCGATGTGCGCAGCAGTGAGGGACCGGGATGTGCGTCGTTCGCCGCGCACCGGTCCTGTCTGGCCGACCGCCTCAACCCGGACTTCGACGGCGACCGGGCACGGGTTAACGCCGTGGGGCGCGGCTAACCGCCGCCCCCAGCGATCGGAAACCAATCGCCCTGATAGCGGCACCCACCGCCGGATGCACCCCCACAGACGCACGAGTCACGCGCACGCACACGCCGCCGGCGGGCGCCACGCTCCGTGACGAGGTGCGGTGGGTTGAACGCTCGGCCGTGCCGACGTGAGTGCGTCGGTGCGATGACGAAGGCGCCGATCCGTGACACGGTGACGAGGTAGAGTCTCGCGTCGTGATGGCAGGGCTTGATCAACAGGGTGAGAATGGCCGCCGTCTCGGTCAGGAAGCGATGCGGCGACTGCGCCTCAGATCCGTCTGTGCGATCGACCCCGGACTCACCGACTCGGAACTCGCCCGGATCGAGCAAGAATTCGGGTTCCGGTTTGCCGCCGACCACCGGGCCTTTCTGTCCGCAGGACTGCCGGTGAACACCCGGCCCGAGCCACGCGAGCCGGGCGTGATCTACACACACCCGGAGCCGTGGCCCGACTGGCGTAACGGGGACCGCGACAAGCTCCGCAGTCTGCTGGACTGGCCCAGCGAAGGAGTGCTGTTCGACGTCGAGAAGAACGGCTTCTGGTACGACGGCTGGGGTTCTCGTCCAAGCGGCACCGCCTCGGCATTGGCGACAGCGACGTGCATGCTGGCGGAGGTTCCGAAGATGGTGCCGGTGTATGGGCACCGGTATCTCCCTGGTGAGCCGAGGGCCTTCGGCCACCCGGTGCTTTCGATGTGGCAGACCGACATCATCTACTACGGTTTGGATCTGGCCGACTACATCGACCGGGAGTTCGGCCGCACGGGCCCAGGCGAAACCCCGTGGGAACCGAAGGCGAGCGTCGAGTTCTGGCGCGATCTAGTCTAAGCCGTACTCTCTCCAGCCGTTTCATCCGCCCGGGGCATCCCCAAGCCAGAGCATGTCCGTGGCGAGCGAAGCATGGAAGGTGACGGCGGCGGCGTCGCCAGCATGCGGACGTGGCGAGTTGCGGACGGTCACACGGTGACGACCGGCCTCCTCGTGTCGGTTGGTCTAGGTACTGCGAACGCCTACCGTTGCAGATACATGATCGATACGACGGGAGCACGGCCCATGTCACATGTACGCCGCTTCGACCACGTCGGCATCACGGTTGCAGACCTCGATGTCGTGACCGCCTTCTTCGTGGCGCTCGGCTTGGAGGTCGAGGGCAGGGCGTTCGTCGAGGGCGAGTTCTTGGAGACGGTCTGCGGCATTCCCGACTCCCGCACCGAGATCGTCATGCTGAAGTCGCCCGACGAAGGCGCCCGCCTGGAACTCGCGAGATTCGTGCGGCCCGACTCCGTGCCGGGCTCGCCGGCTGCCATGGCCAACGAGCTGGGATTGCGCAACGTCTCTTTCGAGGTCGACGACTTGCAGGCCACTGTTGATTGGGCAGCGAGCGAGGGCTACGGACTGGTCGGCGGCATCGGCGAGCACGAGGGTGCTTGGCGGATGGCCTACGTCCGGGGGCCGGAAGGGATCATCGTCTCGCTGGCCGAACGCATCGGCTGAGCCTCGCAACGCCCGGATCTGCCGCGAAGCGAGCGTGACGTTACGTGACGGGCCTGCTCGCGCTCGGCGTGCGGTCTTGCCGACGTGCGGATGTTCCTGGGTCCGCCTATGTCGCCAAAGGGTCTGGGGCGATTGGCCGGTGTGTGAGGGTTCGTCGCAGCAAAGACCCGACCCATATGATGGGATCGCCCCTCCACAATCTGAGATACGGGTTAGGTTTGTCGCCCGGACATCAGAAGGCTGGAGACGAGATGGCCGCCGCACCACACGTATACACCCACGGGCATCACGAGACGGTTCTGCGCTCGCATCGATGGCGCACCGCCGAGAACTCGGCGGCTTACCTGTTACCCCATCTCCGGCCGGGCATGTCCCTGCTCGATGTCGGCTGCGGACCAGGCACCATCACCGTCGACCTGGCCACCCGGGTGGCTGCGGGACGAGTCACCGCCGCGGAGATCACCGAACCGGCGCTGCAACTGGCTCGGGCGGAGGCCAGCGCACGCCGGCAGGAGAACATCGACTTCGTCGTCGCCGACGTCCACTCCCTCGATCTGCCCGACGACACCTTCGACGTCGTCCATGCCCACCAGGTCCTTCAGCACGTGGCCGATCCGGTCCGGGCGCTGACCGAAATGCGCCGAGTGTGCCGGCCCGGAGGCATCATCGCCGCCCGTGACAGCGACTACGCGGCGTTCACCTGGTTTCCGCACGTGCCCGCGCTCAACGACTGGCTAACCCTCTACCGACAGGCCGCCCGCAACAACGGCGGCGAGCCGGACGCCGGACGCCGCCTGCTGTCCTGGGCCCGCAAGGCCGGGTTCACCGACGTCACCGCAACAGCGAGCACCTGGTGCTTCGCCGCCCCCACCGATCGGCAGTGGTGGGGGCAGATGTGGGCCGACCGGATCCTGCATTCGGACCTGGCCCAGCAGGTATTGGCCTCCGGTCTGGCCACGGGAGACGACCTACACCGCATCTCTCAGGGCTGGCGGGAATGGGCTGACGCCACGGACGCCTGGTTCACCGTGCTACACGGCGAGATCATCTGCCGGGCCTGACCAAGACGCATCGGCCAGCGGGGCGCTACCTGCCTGGGGCAGACCTACCGCACATCCGCAATCACTGCGATCCGGGCGCTGCGCGTCGCCACGATGTGCCGACGGCAGATTCCCGTCTCCGATGCTCGTCGGAGCTCGAGGCGTGCGGCGGCATCTGAGCCGTGCCGTCAATCGAGGGTCGGGTGTTGGAGGACAACGTGGTCCAGTTCCTGGAACACGTCAGTAGGTACATCGGGTACGAGTACGACGAACTCGACGAAGCCGCTCCCCCACAGGCGCGCTCGAGCACACCGACGACGAGTCCACCGCCGGCTGGTTCCGCTACCCTTCCAGGGAGTACCACCACCCAGAGGGTGGTTCGAAGATCTTTGAAGCGATCTATGCTCTGCGTCCGGTGGTAGCCGCACGCTCGCGGGGAGAGCGGGTCAGTCCGGGTCGAAGGTGAGAAGGTCGCCGGGTTGGCAGGACAGTACTTCGCAGAGTTTCGTTAGTGTGGTGAAGCGGATGGCTTTGGCACGGCCGTTTTTGAGGATGGACAGGTTAGCGATGGTGATTCCGACCTGGTCCGCCAGTTCCGTCAGGGTCATGTCCCGGGCCTCCAACAGCCGATCCAGGTGCACGGTGATGGCGTGTTGTTCCCGGTCGGCGGGTGTGGTCACACCGTCCCCTGAAGGTCGTCGCGCATTTCCGCGCCGATCCGCATGACTCTGGCGAAGGAGAGCAGGCCGGCGGCGATCAGGAGCACTGCCCAGGGGGTGTCCCAGGTGTTTGGCCGGAGCCAGTCGACCTGGTTGGCGACCATGGTGGCCAGCAGTCGGTTGGCGGCTACCGCTTCCACGATCATCCTCGTCAGAGCGCCGGCCAGCAGGAACCAGCCCAGGGTCCGCAGCCGCTTGGCCGTGGCCGGCGTGTAGATGCCGTCCCGTTTCGCACCGCGGATCAACCGGTTCAGCAGTATGAGGGCGCCGATGAACAACGCGCTGCCCGGCAGCATGGTGAGTGTGTACCAGACTCGCTGCCCGACATCTGGATGTGCGACGCCAAGCCGGTAGCCGATGGTGTTGGCCGAGGTTCCGACCCGCAGGATCCACTGCCCGGTCCGAAGGTCGGAGCTGCTGACGATGTCGGGCACGTCGACGTATACGAAGGAATGGCCGATCCCCATGACGCTGCCGCTGCCGAACACCGTCGCGATCGCGGAGATGACCAGTAAGACGCTGGTCGCCGCGAGCAGGAAACTGACCACGGTGGCCACCGGCTCCAGCGGGTTCCGTGACTTGGACTGCACGATGCCCCCTTATCGTTTATCGATGTTATCGAAAAACGATAACATCGATGTGCCCGTGTGTGAAAGTCGCTGACGTCGCCCGGCCGCGCTCGGGGTGCTCAGCTGCGACTGTGGGCTGGATCCTGCTCTGCCAGCGGTCGGCAGGACGGGCAAGCCGTGCGGCTACCCGCGCCAGCACCCGGTCAGCGGTGCGACCCGGACGAGGCATGGCTGGACGTCACTGCCAGGCGTGGGCGCCGACGTCGGCGCTGGCCAGGGTGGCGATGCCGGACCAGTGTCGCCGGCCGTCGGCCGGGCCGGAGCCACCGACGACGAGCACCGGCAGAAGCGACAACCGCCGACGCGATCTTGAGAAGGGTCATTGAGGGGGCGATTCGGAAAGTTAGGTCGCGAGGTCGGCCAGTTCGCTGTCGATGCGGGCGAGTTCGGTGGGTGAGCGTGGTGATCTGCTGGCGTAGCCGGTCGGCGGTCTGACCTGCGGTGGTTTCGCGTTCGGCGATCAGGTCGAGGATCGTGGTGATGTTCACCGGTGTCGCCAGGAAGGGGTCGCGGGTGAGGCGGCGGTGCAGCATTAGCGTGCCGTTGACCTGCTCCACGATCCACCGCTTGCGGACCGGCACGAACCCCTGGCCGCTCTCGGAGCGTTTGACGATCTCGACGTCGAATGCCCAGGACGGCGCCGTGGACCGCGACGTCCTGTTTGAAGCCGGCGTCCACCCAGGCCTACGGCGCTGGCCGCTACCGGCACGTGCGCGAGGAGTCCGATATGCCGGCCCGACGTCGAGACCGTCCTGAGCGTCGAGGTCCTACCCCCGTCTATCGGCCGAGCGACCGGTGCGCCGGCAGCCCGGCGAGTCGGCCTGGCCCACAGGCAGAGGCTGCGACAACGCGCAGCGATAGCCTGCCGTCATGGGGAGCGCCGAACTGGATGAGTTGATCGTCGCGGACGCCGACGCGCTGCACGCGTGGTTGTCGGCCAACCACGCCACGTCGCCCGGTGTCTGGCTCGCCCTGACCAAAAAGGGCGGCACAGTCACGACGCTGAACTGGCAGCAGGCGGTCGACGAGGCCCTGTGTTTCGGCTGGATCGACGGGCAGGCCCGCAAACGGGATCAGGAAACCTCCTGGATCCGCTTCACCCCTCGCAGGCCCCGCAGTTCCTGGTCACAACGCAACGTCGCCCACGTGGACCGGCTGGAAGCGCAGGGGCGAATGCTGCCCCCAGGCCGCGCCGCGGTAGAAGCCGCGAAGGCCGACGGGCGCTGGGCGGACGCCTACGCCCCGCCGTCGGAAGCCGAGGTGCCAGCCGACCTCCTCGCCGCCATCGCTGCCGACCCCGCCGCCCAGGCCATGTTCGACGTACTCACCAAAACCAACCGGTTCGCTCTCATCCACCGCGTCAATGCCGTCAAACGGGCGCAGACCCGCGAGCGGAAGATCGGCGAGTTCGTCGCCATGCTGGCCCGTCACGAGACGATTCACCCGCAGAAGGCCAAGCCTCCGAACTCACTGTAATCGGCATCTTGATGATCATGCGTACTCGTCAGCCGCCGAGCCGGATCGCGAGGCGTACTCGAACGCGCCGGGCTGTACCGTCACGCCGTGCAGGCATGCCGGCAGGCGCTCGGAACTGTCGATGCGCGCGGGTGAGCCGCAAGCCTCAAGTGGTTGCAGGAGACGTCGGCTTGAGACGCTTTCGCTCGACAGCGCTTGTTGCCGTCACCACACTCAGCGGCGGCACATCCTTCGCGACAACGGCGCCCGCGCCGACGACCGAGCCGCGACCGATTGTCACTCCAGGGGTGATCGTGGCTGCGGCGCCGATCCACACATCATCCTCGATGACGATGGGCGCGTGCGTGATGAAGTCGTACCGCTCGTCGACCTCGACCGGGTGGCCGGCCGTGCTCAGAGTCACTCGGGGACCGATCAGGACGCGGTCACCGATGGTGATGCCTCCGTAGTCGAGGAAGAAACATCCCTGATTGATGAACACGCGCTCTCCGAACGATGCTCCAAGCCCATAGTCGCAATAGAACGGGGGCAGGATGGACAGAGAGTCAGGGATCGGTTTACCGAAGATCTCGGTCAGCACCGTCCTGCGCGCGTCGAGGTCGCCAAACGGCAGCACGTTGAGGCGCGAGGTCAGGTTCATGACGAGCTGTACGCGCTCCGCGAAGGCCCGTGACTCATGCGTCCGTGTTCGTAGACGTTGCTCGTTGCGCACGAGGCCATGCTGGCACAGCGAGTCAGAGACCCGGCCGGTGGGTAGCTCCAGACCACTCGTCCTCGACATACTGTGAAGTCTTCGGCGAGAGCGGACGTCACTGCATAGCGGTAGCGGGCGGGTGGTCGAAGGAGGCCGGGCAGCGAAAGACGTACAAGGCATAGCCCCGGCCGATCGAGACGTCGGTGAGGTTGGACGAGGTCTCCGGCTGATCCTCCACCGGCCGCCAACTGTCGCCCGTTCCGTGCCACTCGCTGGAGTCGGCAGTGAACAACAGCGTCATCGCGGTTCCGCACTCGACGCAGTCCATCGGCTGCGGATCGGTCAACGACCAGTTCGCGAAGCCGCCCACCTTCCAACCTGGTGCCAGCGACAAGTCCAGCTGATAGGTAAGGCCGGTATCCTCCTCCCACGCGGTGATCCGGGCATCGAGTTCCTCGGGCAGCAGTCCACCGTACTGGTACTCGCGAATCTGCTCCGGATATACCACGCAGGGCGTCGGTAGGTAGGAGTCGCTGACGACCGGCGGTTCGGGAGCCGCGTCCAAGGGCTGGGTGACATCGCTGCTACGCCGCCAATACAGCCGAACCCGCGGGTTGTAGCCCTCCTCCGGGTGATCCAGCGGGCACCACAACACCTGCAACAGGTCGGCACCGTCCGGGCCGACGAAGTCGGGAACGTCGTTGCGGTAGAGCTGCGCCACGGGCACCAGCGGGGCCGGCTGGTTCGCCAGCTCGTGCGGCTCGGAGAAGTCGGAGTCCGGCAGCTGCGCCCGCTCCTCGGCGGTCAGCTGGTAACGGCCGCCGGTCGCGGCTGCCCGCGCTTCTGCCGCCGCGTAGATCTCCCGGCTGCGGCGGACGGTCGCCGGTGTTTCGAGCTGGCAGATGTAGTGGGCATCGCCGTCGGTGCACACCGGCCACGCCTCGTTGACCGGCCAGAGCAGCGGGCCGCCGACTGAGCTTTCGGCGGTCGTCGGCCTACCGGGACGAGGATGCAGCCGTGTCGCTGTTGTCGAATACCCGCTCAACCCGGGGAAGAGCTTCGTGAGTTCAACCGGTCGGGGTGGCGTGGTACGCGTCATGGCCGGTGATCTTAGGGTTCGGATACGACGATCCCCCGGCGCAGCGTTCGCGGCGATGAACGGCCGCCTGCCCACCACGCCACCCCCGTACGAAGGAAGGTGGTCATCGTGGTGAGCAGGCGGCTCGTCGCGTTACTTGGCCGCGAGGCCCCGTTCGATGGCCGCGATGATCTGCGGACGCAGCTCCTCGGGTCGGATGATGGCGTCCACCGAGCCGACCTCTACCGCGCGCTGGATGCTGTGCACGCCGTCGAACTCGGCGGCCACCTCGGTCAGCTTCTCCGCCCGGACCGTGGCCCGGACGTCCATGAGCTGCGTGACCAGCGCCGCCCGCTCCCCGCCGGTGGCTGCGGCGACCCGCGCCTCCAGTTCGGCCACGCGCGGGTCCTTCGCCGTGCGCGCGTTGACGTCGCCGGCGAACACCACGGCCGCCGCGGGCGCCCCGCCGAGGACGGACGCGAACGAGCCCTCCACGGCGAGCACGGTCATGTTCGGGTTGAGCGCCTTGGAGAACACCACGAACGCGCCGCCGTGATAGCGCGAGATCACGCAGAACACGATCGGCCCTGCGAAGTTCACGATCGCCCGGCCGATCTCCGCGCCGTACTCCAGCTGGAGCTGCCGCATCGACTCTGGCGAGCCGTCGAACCCGGACAGGTTCGCCAGTACGACCAGCGGCCGGTTCCCGCTGGCCGCGTTGATCGCCCGCGCGGCCTTCTTGGACGAGCGCGGGAACAGGGTGCCCGCGGTGTACGTGTCCGGGCCGTCGGTGGGCGGGAATCCGCGCCGTGGCACCGACCGGGACTCGATGCCGAGCAGGCACACCGGGATACCGCCGAGGTGCACGTCCTGCACGACCGCGGTCTCGGCGTCGGCCATGCCCGCCCAGCGTTCCAAAATCGCGTGGTCCTGGTCGGCCAGGGCTCGCATCACCGTACGGATGTCGAACGCCTTCTTGCGGTCGGGGTTGCGCTCCCGGGAGAAGATCTCGCCGACGGTCGTGAAATCGCTGTCCGGCACCGCGTGCGGGTAGTCGGAGATGTCGCGGTCGACCGGGTCGGCGGTCACCGCCCGGCGCGGCCGGGTCTCACCGGGCACGACGTAGGTGTGGTCGTAGTGGGTCATCAGCAGATCACGGGCGGCCCGCAGGTCCGGCGCCCAGTATTGAGCCTGGCCGTTCGGCCCCATCACCCGGTCGTAGCCGCCGATACCGAAGTTGTCCTCGGCCGACACGCCGCCGGAGAAGTCCAGCGACTGCTTTCCGGTCAGCACCATCGCCGAATCCGGGGTCATCACCAGGATTCCCTTGGTGTGCATGAGCATCGTGGCCTCAGCGTTCCAGTACGGCTGGGCGCCCACGGTGATCCCGGCGACGATGATGTTGATCTCGCCGCCGTCCTGGGTGAACTCCACGATGCGCTTGAGCGCGGCGGCCACCCAGTCCATGTTCTCGGTGCCCGAGCTCATCGAGATCCGGGCGCCCGCCGACAGCGCGAACCAGTCGAGCGGTACGCGCATCCGCTCGGCCAGGTCGAGCGCGGCGATCACGCGCGCGCATTCCGGCTCGGCCAGCGCGCCGAGTGCCTTGGTCGGGTCGCCGAGCAGCGCCACCCGAGTGACGCCCTCGGGGTACCGCTCGGTCGGCGTGCTCACCACACCGGCGACGATGCCCGCCCTGTTCCGGCCCTTCGGCCGCTCGACCGGGACCAGCTCACCGGTGTCGTCCAGGTCGTACTCGGTGAAGCTGCCGCGCTGGCCGGCCAGCATCTCGGTCAGCTCGTACGGGTACGTCGTGCCGCGCCGCCGCGCCGCGAGCACCTTCTGCCGGTAGTCGTCCAGCGGCTGGATCGGCTCGGTCGGCGGCTCGGTCATCGACACCCGCATGCCGGCGTCGTAGGAGATCTGGACCGCGATGTCGGTCAGCTCGCCGGTGGCCCTGTCGCGTTGCCGGCCGAGGAACAGGACCTCCTCCAGGCCCGCACCGGCCGTGATCGGCAGCACGCGCTGGGCGACCGCGTTCAGCTCCTCGATGGTCAGCTCGTTCGGCGGCCAGACGTAGATGGTGATCCGGTTGGTGTCGAACCGCTTCTTCGCCGGTCGCTGCGCCTGGACCTTGCGGATCGCGTCGAGGCACGCGTCGAGCGCGCCTTCGACCGCGGGCAGCGCGAGGATCCGGCCGTCGGCGTCGCGCAGCGGGGTCAGGTCGCGGACCTGGGCCATCGCCGTCAGCCGCTCGTCTGCCGGGTTGTTCGGGGCGACGCAGTGGAAGAGGTAGACCTCTTCGTCCGCGGACGGCAGACGGGTCAGGTCGAAGTTCCGCAGCCTCGGCAGCTGCAGGCGCTCGGCGATCAGCGGGTGCAGGCCGCGGATGACGCGGTCCTCCCCCAGGCCGGGCCGGAACGTGAACTGGTGGTGCATCGGCGTGCCGTTGGGCCCGGCCACCGACATCGTCACCCGCTGGAGCACGTCCAGCAGCCCGGCGCGGTCGAGGACCTCCCGCAGGGTGGCGGCCATCGTGTCCACGTCGGGCTGGTCGGCCCAGGTCAGGTACACGTCGGCGACCGACGGCTCCGGGCGCGGCGTCGGACGGGCCGAGCCAGAGCCGTCGCCGGAGTCCGCGGTCGACAGCCCGGCGATCTTGTTCAGGGTCGCGGGCAGCTCGCCGAAGTCGCTGGCCACCGCGATCAGCCGGAAGCGCTCGCCGTCGCGGTCGTACTCGGCCGTGAAGAACGACTGCCCGGCCACCTCGACGGGACGCGCGTCGCTCGCGCCGCGGTTGCCGTAGTAGCGGCGGCTGAGCACTTCGAGCATCGGGCCGTGGTCGGCGCCCGGCTTGCCGATGCGCTGGCCGAGCAGCCGGACCAGCGGCTCGGGGGAGGCGACCATCTTGCCGATCCGCTCGGCGCGGTCGGTCGCGTCGGGGTTCTTGTCGAGGTGACGCAGGTGGCCGCGGACACTCGCGTACACCTCGGCACGCTTGCGGCGCAGCATCGGCTGGGCAGCCCAGCGGAACACGATGCTGCGGGCCAGGTCGCCGACCACCGGGAACCGGAGCTGGGTGGCGAAGATCAGATGCTCCAGCGCCTGGCCGACCAACTCGCGCAGCTCGTCGCCGGGAAGCGGCTCGGTCAGCCACTGCTGCAGCAGCGTGACGATCACCGAGACGTCGGCCGAAGTCCGTCGCTGCGCGAGGAAGATCCGGAAGACGGCCTCTTCCAGCGCGGGCGTGCGCTCGAAGTCGTCGACGCCGTAGTGGGCGAGCACCCGGGCGAGCCGGTTGCGGAAGGTGTCCGGCAGCGCGGCGCGCTCGACGTCCAGGCACTGCAGGTAGGCGTGGAGGTATTCGCGCGGGCTGTGCACCCGGCTGTGGGCCTTCGTCTCCTCGCCGACCGGCCGGTTGCGGCTGAGTTCGGACAGGTCGGCGAAGACCTGGAGCAGCTCGACCTCTTCCTCGAGCGGTCGGTGGCTGAGCTCGGCCCGCGCGGCCAGGTAGGTGGACAGCGCCCGACGCTCGTCGCGGGGGTCGAGGTCGTAGCCGAGCAGCAGGCTGCGCAGGTCGGCGATGCCGCGCGCCACCCGGGCCTCGGCGGACAGGCCGGCCGGCTCGGGCGGCAGCTCCAGGTCGACGGCCTCGGCTTCCGCGGCCTCGCCCGCGGCCTGGTCGCCGATCGGCTCCAGGCGCAGCAGCGGCGCGCCGGTCTCTACCTGGCTGCCGACGGAGACCTGGCATTCCCGCAGCTTCGCCTTGAACGGCGCGCGCAGCACGGTCTCCATCTTCATGCTTTCCAAGACGAGTACGGGCGCGCCCGCCTCGACCTCGTCCCCCACTTCGAGCGGCGTCGCGACGACCAACGCGGGCGCGGGGGAACGCAGCACGCCGCCCTCGTCGCGGCTGACCCGGTGCGTGGTGCCGTCTACCTCGACCAGGTGGATCGGCCCGTGCGTGTCGGTGACGAGCCGGAAACGCCGGCCGTTGACCAGGATCCGGCCCGTGTGCTCGTCGAATCGCTCAAGCTCGACGTCGACGGTCGACGCGTCTCCGATGCCGACGCGGAACCGGCGCGACCCGGTCTGCGCGACGGTCACCCGGTAGCTCGCGCCGCGGAGCTTGAGGTCGATCGGCCGGCCGCTTTCGTGCTGGACCTGCGGGCGGCCGCCGTGTGCGGTGGACAGCAGCCGCTGCCGCTCTACGAGCGCTTCGGCCTCGTACGCCTCGATGGCGGCGGCGGCCAGCGCGATGCCGGAGTGTTTGGTGGACACCAGGCGGCCCTGCGCGCGGACCCGGTCGATCCAGCCGGTGTCCGCGCTGGCGTCGATCACCTCGGGCTGGTCGAGCAGGTCGAGCAGGAAGCTCTTGTTGGTGGCGCCACCCTCGATGATCACCGTGGTCTCGGCGACCGCGCGTCGCAGCCGGCCGAGCGCCTCGTCGCGAGTGCGGCCATAGGCGATGATCTTGGCGATCATCGAGTCGAAGTCGGCCGGGATCACGTCGCCTTCGCTGACCCCGGTGTCCACCCGGATGCCGGGGCCTGCGGGCAGCGCCAACCGGGCGATCCGGCCGGGCGACGGTGCGAAGTCGCGGTCGGGGTCCTCGGCGTTGAGCCGGGCCTCGACGGCGTGTCCGGCCTCGGTCGGGATCCGCTCGCCGAGCCGACCGCCGGCGGCCACGTGGAGCTGGGCCTTGACCAGGTCGAAGTCGGTGGTGGCCTCGGTGATCGGGTGCTCGACCTGAAGTCGGGTGTTGACCTCGAGGAAGGCGAACAGCTGCTCGCCGGGGTGGTAGAGGAACTCCACGGTGCCCGCGCCGCAGTAGTTCACGGCCAACGCGAGCCGCTCGGCCGCCGCCTTCAGCTCACGGGTCTGCTCGGGGGCGAGCACGGGAGAGGCGGACTCCTCGATGACCTTCTGGTTGCGCCGCTGCACCGAGCAGTCCCGGACGCCCAACGCCCACGCGGTGCCCTGGCCGTCGGCGATCACCTGCACCTCGACGTGCCGGGCGCCGGTGACCAGACGCTCCAGGAACACCACGCCGCTGCCGAACGCCCGCTGGGCCTCCAGGCTCGTGCGCTCGTAGGCCTCGGTGAGCTCCTCGTCGCTGCGGACGACCCGGATGCCCCGGCCACCACCGCCGGCGGTCGCCTTGAGCATCAGCGGATAACCGATCTCGGCCGCGGCGCGCTTGGCCGCGTCCAGGCTCTCCACCGCGCCGCGGCTCCACGGCGCCACCGGAACGCCGACCTCCTCGGCGATCAGCTTCGCGCCGATCTTGTCACCGAGGGTGCGCATCGCCTCGGCGCTCGGGCCGATGAAGGTGACACCGACCTTCTCGCAGAGCTCGGCGAAGGCCGGATCCTCGGCGACGAAGCCCCAGCCCACCCAGACCGCGTCCGCGCGGGTCTCGACCAGGGCACGCTCAAGGATCCGGTGGTCCAGGTACGGGCGCGCCGACGCAGGCCCGAGGCAGTAGCTGTCGTCCGCCTCGCGAACGAAGGTGGCGGTGCGCTCGGCTTCGGTGTAGAGCGCGACGGTCTCGATCGGCGGGGCGTCGGTCTCGGCGTTGAGCTCGCGAACGGCGTGGATCAGCCGCATGGCGGCCTCTCCCCGGTTGACGATGGCGATGCGGCTGAACACCGAGTAACCCTCCCAAAGGTTTGTGCACAACACAACGAGGACCCCTCGAGGCAGGGGTCCTCGTCACAACGATCGTTGCTACCGGCGGGTATGGAAATGTCGGACCCACCACCGGAGGAGGGCGAAGTTTGTGGACACCCGCCAAAGGCGCGCGGGGCGAACACCCGGTCACCACCTCGTCACGCTGCCCGCGCTCGCGGCGACCCTCGCGGTTCCCCACGCACACAACAACAACTGTCGGTGCCGGAGCAGATACTACGTGCGACGCAGGCGTGCCGGTCACCGGTCGCCGGCCGCCCCGACCGAACAGAGAGCCCGCGACCCTGGGAGGTAGGCCCATGGCAGAGACCGCGACCACGACCGGGAAAGAAGCCCCAGCCGAGCCGTCGAGTCGACCGCGCGCCGACTCGGTGTTGCCGGAGCTGCGGGCGATGTGGTGGGAGACGGGGGTGCGGGCACGGGCGGAGGCCGGCCTGTTCGCGGTGTTCGCCGAGTTGCCTCGGCTGGTCCGGGCCGCTCTCGGGGTCAGCTGGCGCGCCGACCGCGTCCGCACGTTCGTGGTCGCGGCGACCACGGTCGGGGCGGGAGTGATGGCGGCGTTCGGGCTGCTGGCCACGCAGCGGGTGCTGGTCGAGTTGTTCGCGGGGGGCCCGACCGCGGACAAGGTGGTCGCGGCGCTGCCGGCCCTGGCGGTGCTGGCCTCGGTGACGGCCGTGCGGGCGGGCATGGCCACCGCGATGGGATACGCCCAGAACGGCCTGAGCCCGAAGGTGGACCGGGAGGTGGAGCGCGCGCTGTTCGAGGTGACCACCGCCGTGCGGCTGGAGGCGTTCGACGCCGACGCGTTCGCCGACGACATGGAACGCGCCTCCCGAGGCGCGGACTCCACCACAGCGCTGGTGCAGTCGTCGATGAACCTCCTCGCCGGGTTGGCCGGGCTGCTCGCCGTGGCGGTCGCCGTGGTGGTGATCCATCCCCTGCTGCTGGTGGCGCTGCTGGTGGCCACGGTGCCGAACGCCTGGGCGTCGCTGCGGGCCGGGCATCTGCGCTACCAGACGTACGCGGCCGGCTCGGTGCGCCGGCGCCGGTTGTGGCTGCTGCACCGGCTGATGGCCGAGCGGGACTCCGCTCCCGAGCTGCGCACGTACGGGCTGCGCCGGTTCCTGCTGGACCAGTACGACCGGGTGATGGGCGTGGAGACCGGCATCCAGCTCGCGCTGGCCCGCCGGGTCACCACGACCACCACCGTGGGCTCGATGATCGCGGGGGTGGCCACCGCCGTGGTCTACGTGCTGCTCGGGCTGCTGCTGGTCAACGGGCAGATACCGCTCGCCGCCGCCGCGACCTGCGTCGTCGCGGTGCAGTCCGCCCAACGGTCCCTGGCCGTCGTCACCTTCCAGATCGACCGCGCCTACACCGAGGGTCAGCACTTCCGCGACTACACCGGGTTCATGGCCCGCGCCGTCGCCTACCTTCCCGCCGAGGACACCTGCTCGCCGGCCGCGGCGCCCGACCGGCTGCGTGAGATAGCCATCGACGACGTCAGCCTCCGCTACCCCGACCGGGACTCCCCCGCCGTCAACCAGGTGACCCTGACCATCCGAGCGGGCCAGACCGTGGCGTTCGTCGGCGAGAACGGCTCCGGCAAGTCGACCCTCGCCGCGATGATCGCCGCGCTGCGGACCCCCACCGAAGGAACCATCCGCTGGAACGGCCGGGCCCTGTCCGACTGGGACGTCGACGCACTGCGCGCCCGCATCGCGGTCGTCACGCAGGAATACCACAAGTGGCCCTTCACCGCCGCGACGAACATCGCCCTCGGCGACATCGCCGCCGAGCCCTGCCAGAACCGCATCGAGGCCGCCGCCGCCCGCGCCGTCGCGCACGACATGATCACCGAACTGCCGCACGGGTACGAGACGCTGCTCGACCGCACCTTCGCCAACGGCCAGGACCTCTCCGGCGGCCAGTGGCAGCGCATCACCGCCGCCCGCGGTTTCCTCCGCGACGCCGAACTACTCGTCATGGACGAGCCGTCCTCCGCCCTCGACCCGCGCGCCGAGGATGCGCTCTTCCAGGCCATCCGCGACCGGCAGGGCCGCGCCACCACCATCCTCATCACCCACCGGCTCGCCAACGTCCGCCACGCCGACCGGATCTACGTCCTGCACCACGGCAGCCTGGTCGAGGCCGGCACCCACGACGAGCTCATGGCCGCCCACAGCAGATACGCCGAGCTGTTCAACCTCCAGGCCGCCGGCTACGACACCACCCGGACCGCGCTGCCGCACCAGACAACCGTCGCCTGACTTCGGACTTTGGCACGCGGCATCGGCGTGTCGCGGGCGAGGCGGCACCTTCCCTGAGACCGATATGCCTCTGGCCGCAACGGAGGCCGGGCGGCGCCGGCGGCCGGGCCGTCGTTGTCGGTGGGTTGGCCTACCGTCTGCCGGCGTGACCGTGAAGATCGAGGTGTCGGCGTGAGGCGCGCGGAGCAGGAACTGTTTGTCAAGAGCACGGTGCGCCGGCGGCGGGAGCTGGCGGCGGGTGGCACCGGCGACCTGTTCGAGCTGGTGAAGGCGGGCTCCGCCGACCTGGTCGCGGCGGCGCTGGCGGGGCTGCCCGAGCCGCGCCGCCGGGAGATCGGCGTCGCGTTGACCGACTGGTTCCGGCGGCAGGACTCCTCGACCTGGTGGTCGAGGGGCGCGAGCACCGCCCTGGCGGTCGCCGTGGTCGGCTGCCTGCCCACCGCCGCCCAGGCCGCGGCGATCCTCGGCCGCAGCTCGGTTGACCCGGACGGCGAGCGGGCGGCGGCGCTGGTGTCCGGCGCCGCCGCCGAGCGTGGCGTCACCTGGCTCGGCGACCTGGGCCACCGGCTGGGCGCCAAACTCGGCCGGCAGGCCTGGGTCCAGCGGTGGCGTTTCGTCGCCGCGCTGCTGCGCGACGTTGGCGCGGAGCCGCCGACCAACGACGCTGTCGTGCAGCTGTGGCTGACCGAGGTGGCGTTCCCGGAAGGCCGCACCGGGCGTCCCGTGCCGCTGGTCGACCGGCTGCGGGCGGACCCGTTCCGGGCGGCCATGCTGCCCCGGCTGTTCGAGGTGGACGGTCTCGGCACGACCATGATGTTCGACGAGGTCGTCACCACCTGGGAGGACCGGCGGCGGCACGCCCTGCCGGCCGCGCTGGCGCAGCTGGCTGCCGAGGGCACGCTCGATCGGGCGTGGCTGATCGACAGGTCGATCGGGCGGCTGCTGCGCGGCGACCGGCCCGCCGCGCTGCGCGCCTTCACCGTCCTGCTCGACCTGCTGCGGCCCACCACCACCGAGGTCGCCGCGCGTACCACCGACTACCTGCGCCTGCTCACCGACGCGCCGGCCCCGGTCGCCACCATGGCCCAGAAGGCGCTACGGGAGCTGCCCGACCTGGCCCTGGAGTCGATCCTCGACGCCTCCCGGGACGTGCTGCACCGCCCGGACAAGGCGCTGGCGAAGGCGCAGCTCACCTGGCTCGACCGACTGGCCCGGCAGCACCGGGACCGGGCCGCGGAGATCGCCGAGGTGATCGCCCTCGCGGCCGCGCACCCCGCCGTCGAGCTGCGGGATCGGGCCGGCGCTCTGGCCGCCCGGCACGGCCTCGACCCGGTCGCGGTCAACCCCGGCCCGACGGTGGCCAGGCCGCGCGGCGACGACCTGCCGACGCCCGCGCCGCCCGCGCCCGCGCCGCCCCCGATCGCCGACATGGACGAGCTGGCGGAGGAAATCGCCGCCCTGCTGGGTACGCCGTCGCAGGGCACGCCGCTGGACCGCGTACTCGACGGGCTGGTCCGGCTCACCGCGATCGACGCCGTCCGGGTGCACGCCGCCCTGACGCCGGTGATCGAACGCCGGCACTGGTCGTGGGGCAACGAGCACCGCTGGGATCCGCTGTGCCTCTGCGAGGTGGTGGTGGACGTGCTCAGGACGGCCGGCGCCGACCACCAGCCCCGGCGGCGCAGCCGGTGGCAGTCCCTGCTCGCCGCCGTCCGCCGCAACGACCGCGGCCCGGCCCTGGTCGCCACCGACCCACGGGTGCCGCCGGTGCACCGGCTGCTGCGGGCCCGGCTCGCCGAGATCGGCGCGCAGGTCGGCGATCCCGGGCGGCCGGGGCTGCTCGCCACTCCGACGTCGGCCAACGGCCTGCTCGACCCGTTGGCGCTGCTGGAGCGGCTGGCCGCGTTGGGCGACGACCGGGCCCCTTGGTCGTGGGACTTCGCCCAGGCCCTGCTGCGGCTGCCCGCCGACACCGACGACACGGTCGCCGACAAGGCCGCCGCGCTGGGCACGCCGGCCGGGGAGCGGCTCGCCGAATGGCTGCGCGACGGCGGGCTGCCGCAGCCGGTGACGCGGGCCACCACGGTCACCCGCCGGCCCCGCAAGTCACGCTACGACTGGGAGTTCGAGCAGCTCGCGGAACGGCGGCTGCTGGTCGAGCTGCGCCCAACCGACGGGTACGAGGACCCGCTCGGGCTGCTCACCGCCGACCCGGCGCCGATCGGCGTCGAGTACGGCGGCTGGGTCAAGCTGTGGCCGTCGGCGCTGCCCGGGCACCGCAGTGTTGTCGCCGCGTACGCCCTGCCGGTGGTGGCCGCGAGCGCGGACATGGACCAGCAGGGCGGCACCGCCGTGCTGCCGCTGTTGGCCGAGTGTGCCGGCTCGGGCGGGGTGGCTCTGGATCTGGCGGTGGCGTACGGGCTCGGGGCCCGGCACGGGGCGGATCGCATCGCCGCCCTGGACGCCCTGCTCACGCTGGCCGGGGCGGGGCAGCTCGACCCGACCGGTGCGGGCCGGCGGCTCGGGGAGCTGGTCGCCGTGGGGGCGGTGAGCCGACCCGGGTGTGCGAACCGTTGCGTGACGTCGCCCAGGCCGGGGCGCCGTTGACCGTGTGGCGGCTGCTGGCCGCCGCACTGCCGGCGCTGCTCGCCGCGCCGGGCCCCCTGCGCGGCCTGCCCGACCTGCTGACCCTGGCCAGCGAAACGGCGTCCGCCACGGGCGTCCGGATCGAGGTGCCCGGCCTGGCCGACGTCGCGGCACGCGGCGGGTCGAGCCGGCTGGTCACCGAGGCCCGTCGGCTGCACCGCGCGCTCGCCGCGGCCTGACCTGGCGGACACGACACGGGCGGGTGCGGGGCTCTCGCGCCCACACCCGCCCGCGCAGCCCATTCACCGGAGTCGGTGGCCCAAGAGCTGGAGCTGCCCTCCACCCGGCAGGCTGGCGGCGACCCCGGTCGTCGATCCGACGGCCACCGCCTTGAGGGTGACGGCGCAGTTGTTCCCGGTCGCGCTGTTGTACATGAGGTAGACGTCGCCCACCTTGATGCCGTCGGAAGCGACGATCGACCGGTGCCCGTCGGAGACCGGGGTTCAGCGGGTGCCCCCTGCACACGTGGGCTACGACGCCCAGCTTTCTCCGGCACCCGCAAGCGCCGGCGGGGTGACCCCCGCGCGTGCGGGGACGACGCCTGCGTCCAGTACGAGGGACAGGTCATGTACGGGTGACCCCCGCGCATGCGGGGACGACCGCTGATACCACCCGCCGACTCAAGTGACACCTATTGCCGGTCGCTCTTACCACCGCCTGGAGCTCCGGCCGAGTCGAAGGCAACGTAAACCGGATCAAAATGCTTATTATAAAAGGCAGATGTATGGCCGCGCGAACCCCGACCTCCTACGCCACCGGATCATCCTCTCCGACCGACATCAACGAACAGCGATCACCACGGCCGCGCCAGAGCCACTTCGTACCTGACCGTTGACAGACACCTGGGACCACGAGCCACCGAAGTCGTTGCTGCAGGCTGATGTCGCAGTGTACGGGTCCGTCGCGGCGCGGGCCGGTGACCCGAACGTCGCCACCGCGACAGCTATCGCGAGAAACCGAGGTTGACAGTCATCGCGCCAGTGTGCGCACGCTATCCTCCAAAGCTCCGGCGCGAAATGCGCCCAGATCCACATCAGATGATGAACGTACCTGATCCGGTATCAACCCTGGCATTTGGACTATGGTCAAAGTCATGCGCCTCGCCGCCGTGCACCTCTACCCCGTCAAGTCCTGCGGTGGCATTGAAGTCGGGCAAGCCACGGTCGAGCCCTGGGGGCTGCGCCACGACCGGCGCTGGCTCGTCCTCAATCCGGACGGCGGCTGCCTCACCGCGCGCGACGAACACCGACTGCTCGGCGTCACCGCGGCGCCAACCCCTGGTTCGATCACCCTCACGGGGCTGGACGGCGCCACCCTCACCGTCCCCGAACCGACGGACGGGCAGCCGGTCGCCGCTCCCCTCTCCCGGCTGGACACCCTGCGGCTCGCCGACGACGAGGCCCACGAATGGCTGTCCACCCAACTCCAGCGCCCGCTACGGCTGGCGTGGCTCGACGACCCCCGACGCCGACCGGTCGCGACCGAGCACGGCGGCCGGTCCGGCGACCCGCTGAACCTGTCCGACACCGGCCCCCTGCACGCCACCACCCTGCCCTCCCTCCGCCGACTCGACGAGTGGATGAGCGAGGGCGCCGCCGAGCGCGGCGAGCAGGCACCCCAGCCCCTGCCGATGGCGCGGTTCCGACCCAACGTGGTCATCGACGGGCCGTTCGAACCCTTCGCCGAAGACCGCTGGGCCACCCTCCGCATCGGCGAGGTGCGCTTCCGTTTCGCCGACCGCTGTGGCCGCTGCCAGCTGACCCTGATCGACCCGGACACCTTCACCAGCGGCAAGGAGCCGATCCGCACCCTCGCCCGCCATCGCAAGGAGCATGGGCAAACCTGGTTCGGCGTCCAACTGGTCCCCCTGACCACGGGCGACTTCCGCGTCGGCGACGAGGTCAGCGTCGAGTCTTGAACTCGGCTCCGAAGGAGTCGAGCGGCCGGAGCCGGACGGGCAACGCGAGCAGGCCGTGCGTCATCGGCCCCTGCCCTCGGTGACCTGCCGCTCCCGAGCGGTCAGGGTGTAGGCCCGGACCAGCACGTCGGCCAAGTGGGTCTGTCGGGCCGGTTCGAGCACGATCGCCACCCGGCCGGCGGTGTCGCCCTTGAGCGCCGAGCCGTGCAGCAGCAGCCAGCCACCTCCGCGCCGAGCAAGGCGGGCCTGGGCCGGGGCACCACCCTCCGCGCGTACGCGGCAGCGCGGGCCGTAGCGCACGGACGGCGGCAAATCCGTGCACGTGACCTTGGCTTCGGGCTGCGACGGCCGCTGACAGAATGCAGGCGTGGTGACCGCTCTTGATCGGTCACCACGCACGGGACGGCGGCATGTGCGGACACCCTGCGTTGGGTCCGGGTGCACTAGGTTTGGAGGCCGGCCTGCCCCACGCGCGGCGCCGGTACCGCGCGTCACCGAATCCAGGGGTGGCAGCACCGTTCGAGTCGGGCCAGGCTCCGGGGAGCCCGCTCATGGTGAGCGGGCTCCCGAAATGGCCCAGCCTGGCACCAACCACTGAACTGCTAACCGCGCGGATCGCGGCTAGATGAGGATGCCGACGATGAGTCGGATGTCGATCCCGGATATGTTCGACGGATGGACGACCAGTTGCCCAGCGGCGGTATCGAGCGACGCCACAGGTGCTGACTGCCACTCGGCAGACGGGTTTCCCGCGGTTGTCGGCCGAGCGGGTAGGACGGGGCAGGACATGGACCAAGGCACCCGCGACGAGATGCTCGGCCGACTGGCTGAGGCAGTCGGGGCCGTCACAGTCACACACCCGACGCGGGTTGCCATCGACGGGCCGCCCGCCGCCGGCAAGACCACGCTCGCCGACGAGCTGGCCGTCGTCTTGCGTACACAGGGCCGCGACGTCATCCGCGCGACAATCGACGATTTCCTCTTCCCCCGGGCACAGCGCTACCCGCGCGGCGAGTACTCGGCCGAGGGCTGCTACTTCGACACCCACGACTACGAGGCGCTGAACCGGGTCCTGCTCGATCCGCTCGGCCCGGGCGGAGATCGACGCTTCCAACAGACGGTCTACGACCGCACGGCGGATACCGCGCTGTCCCCACCGGTCACGACTGCCCCCGTCGACGCCGTGCTGGTCTTCGACGGCGTCTTCCTCATGCGCCCGGAACTGATTGATCGATGGGACCTGCGCATCTTCGTGTCGACCGCGCTCGAAAAGACCGTGGATCGTGCAGTGATCCGAGAGCGCCGGTTGTCATCTCGGGCCGAAGTCGAACGGCGCTGGCGCGAGCGTTACATCCCCTCCCAACAGTTCTACTTCGCTACGGTCCGCCCGACCGATCACGTCGACATCATCGTGCACAACGACGAGCCCCAGCAGCCGGTCTGGGCGCCCCAAACGCACTGACCGAACTCAATTCCGCCACTTGTTTCATTGACCTACGAAGTAGCCCGGGCAGGGCCGCAAGACCGACGCCACCGACGCCCACTCCGTCGCGCTGGTCGGCACCCGCATGGCTGCTGGAGCTGATTCCCGGTGGTGCGAAGAAGAGCGTGTCCGCCGCGCGCCTCATCTGCAGCTGGCCAACGTCCGGCGGGCCCGGTCGACCTCTGGCTCCAGTTGGCTTGACCGGGCGGACATGGTACGGGCGGGGTGCGGGGCTGTCGCCCGCCGCACCCCGCCCGTGGGACTTCCGTCTGCGGTTCAATGGCTCCGCACGTACGCCCACAGGAGCACCGCGACCACCGCCAGCGCGGCCAACACCGCAGCGGTGATCTTGGCGGCGCTGTACGGGCGTTCGCCGGTGATCTCGCCCGTCCGGGCGTTGATCAGAATCTGGTACGAACGGCCGGCGTGCAGGTATGCCGCGATCCACACCGGCAGCAGCATCAGCTTGTACATCACGGCCGAGTAGGTGGTGTTCACGGACGTGACCCGCTGCTCGTCACCGCCAATGTCCTGCTTGCAGTCCTGCTCGATGACCGGCGCCATCCGGTTCTTCGCCTCCACCAGCCCCACCTCGGGATCGGTGTCGTACCGCAGCGCGTGGTAGCCGGCCAGGTAGTCCCCGTGGTAGGCGACCGCCTCGGTCAGCGGCCACGGGGCCAGGCGGTCCAGCTGCTTCTGCGGCAGGGTCGTCGTGGCGGGCACCAGCACATCATCGAACTTCCGGCGGACGGTGCCGCTCGCCGAATACCACCGCGTGTGCCGTACCTCCCGGGTGCGCGTCTCCTGCTTGCCGTCCACCGTCACGGTGTACGTCTCGGTGGTGTAGTAGTACTCGCCGCGCTGGCCCTGGTAGTCCGAGACGGTCCGCGCGTCAAACGTCCAGTGCGGCAGATAGGTGCCCTTGAGCGTCTCCGCCACACTGACCTTCTTCAGGCTGTTCGGCGCGAACCAGCGGCTGCGGCACCACCGGCCCAGGGCGGTGCGTACGCCCGCCTGGTCCACGGCGAACGGCAGCACCGCCTCCGGGGCGATCAGCTCGCCCGCCGTGGCGTCGGCCACCAGCGGGGTGGCGCAGAACTGGCAACGCTGGGCGAGCGCGTTGCTCTCGGTCCGGGCACCGCAGCCCGGGCACACGAAGGTGTACGCGCCGACGCTGGCCGCCGGCTTGTGCGGCAGCGTCGCCAGCTCGGTGTACGCGTGCTCGCGTACCGCACGGCCGGCGCCGGCGATCTCCTGCCGGTGCCCGCAGTACGGGCACTGCAGCACCGCCGTGCCCGGCGCGTACTCCACCCGCGCACCGCAGCCCCCGCACTGGTAGGACGGCGGGGAAACTGCCGTGTCGCTCATCGGGGCCCCCTTCCGCTCTCGCGGCCCGGCCTGCTCACTGCGGCGGCAGCGGCGGCGGGACGCTGGCCAGCACCGGCGCGAGCTCCGGCACCTGTCCGGCCGGCTGCCATTGCGCCATGCCGGTCCGCCAGACCAGCGTGTCCGGGCTCAGCGTGCCCTCGCCCACCTGCTCGGCCAGCCCGCCGAGGTCGTACGGGCCGTGCCGCTGCCCGGCGACGCCGATGAACCACTGGGTCTGGTTCGGCAGTGGTGGCGGCTCGGCGCCGCCCGGCTGGGCGGGAGCCGGCGACGGCTGCGCCTGCGGGCCGCCCGCCATGGACCTGCTCATCTGCTGGCCCATGGCCATGCCCATGCCCAGCCCCATGCCGGTGCTGGCGCCGCCGCCCGGGTTCTTCGCCGCCTCCTCGATCGCGGTGGCCGCCTGGTACTGGGTGAAGCGGTTCAAATCCCCGACCGCGCCCATCTCGGTCCGCTTGTCCAGCGCCCGCTCCACCTCCGGGGGCACGGAGATGTTCTCGATGACGAACTTGGGGATCGCGATGCCGACCTCGGCCAGCTCCTCGGTGAGCACGCCGGCCAGCCGCCGGCCGATCGCGTCCTGGTGCGCCGCCAGGTCCAGCAGCGGCACCCCCGCCGAGGCGAGCGCCCCGCCGAGCCGCCCCACCATGAGCTGGCGCAGGTATTCCTGCACCTCCTCGGTGCGGAACTGCGGATCCGTGCCGACCAGTTCCCGCAGAAGCCGCTGCGCGTCCACCACGCGTAGTGCGAAGGCGCCGAACGCCCGCACCCGAACCACACCGAACTCGGCGTCCCGCAGGATCACCGGGTTCTGGGTGCCCCACTTCATGTCGGTGAACTGCCGGGTGTTGACGAAGTACACCTCGGCCTTGAACGGCGAGTTGAAGCCGTACTTCCAGCCCTTGATGGTGGACAGGATGGGCAGGTTGCGGGTTTCCAGCGTGTAGTGGCCGGGCGGGAAGGCGTCGGCGATCTGCCCCTCGTTGACGAACACCGCCGTCTGGGACTCGCGGACGATGAGCTGGGCGCCCATCTTGATCTCGTTGTGGTACCGGGGGAAGCGCCAGACGATCGTGTCCCGGCTGTCGTCCAGCCACTCGACGATGTCGACGAACTCACCCCGGAGCTTGTCCATCAGCCCCACCGCGTCACCCTCCCCCTCGCTGCCGAGCACCTCGGCGTCGCGACGATAACAAGTGCCCACAACCCCCGGCCGAGGTCAGTCGACCGGGTAGCCCCACTCGACGAGCGGCTTCTCCAGCACCCGGTCCATGGCGGCGAGCTGCGCCGCCGTCAACTCGTCCCGGTAGGCCGCCTCCCGAGCGGCGGGGAACTCGTACCGGCTGAACCCCTTCTCGTACGCGGGCGACCAGTCCAGGCCGAGGAAGTCCAGCATCCGGCCGACCTGTTCGCGTGGCGCGGCGATCACGTCTTCGTAGCGCACGTCGAGCCAGCGGTCGGCCGGGTGCGCGGCGCGCGCGTCGGCGAACGCGGTCATCAGCATCTTCCAGCCGAGCGCGGCCAGCACCGGGAACGACCGGCCGGCCTCCTCCCACTCCTCTCGCAGGTCCGGTGGCAGCGGGCCGTACAACCACTGGTCCGGCCCGCGCCAGCCGTCCCACCAGCCCATCTGCAGCCAGGAGTTGGCCACCGCCCGGCCGTCCCGGATCACGTTGACCACCCGTAGGTCGGGGTAGGCGGCGTGCAGGAAGCCGGTTCGCGGCCATCCGGTCACGTGGTGCACCAGCAGCCGGCAGCCCTGCCGGCCGATTCGCGCGTCGAAGAAGCCGCGCAGCCGGCGGGCGATGTGGGGCGTCAGGTCGTCCGCGACGAGGTCCCGGCAGGGCTGGGAGAAGCCGGCGAACACGTACCGGTCGAGCAGTTGGTACGCCTCGGACGGCGCCACCCGCAGCCGGCCCCGTTCAAGGATCCGGCGGCTGTGTCGCAGCGAGGTCATGCCCGGCGGGCGGGGTGCCGAGCGCCGGTAGAGCGGGCCGTTGAATCGACCGGAGAGGTTGAGGCGGGGCAGCTTGTCGTCCAGCCCGGAGACGAAGCCGACCGCGGGATGCCGGGACAGTAGTTCCTGCACCAGGGTCGACCCGCATCGACCGGTGCCCACCACGAGGGACAGCACGGGGATCAGTCCTCCTGATGCTTGACGGATGGGACGGCGACCGGGGTCGGCGCCGGTGGCACGGGCGGGCGGCGCAGCGGGTAGCGGAAGCGGCGCAGCGCCGGCGCGGTCAGCGCGGTCACCACCGCGTACGCGGCGCGGGACAGTCCGCCGATCCACTCGGTGTCGCCGGTGATCGGCACGGCGCCCACCCGGTGCCGGGACGGGTTGCCGGCCACCGAGTGGGTCGGCGTGAGCCGGACCGCGCCGGTGGCGGTGAACGGCAGGTCGGTCGGGTTCAACCCGGCGAAGCGGGCGATCGCCCGGATCGTCTCCTGCGGGGCGGCGACGAAGTCCTCGTACCGGATCCGCAGGTAGCGGTCGGGGTGGCGGCGTTCCCACAGTCGTACGGTGGCGGTGTTCCACACCAGCCAGAGCAGCGCCGCCTTCCAGACCGGCGGTCGGTTCATGAGCCGGGCGTCGCCGTCGCCGTCCAGGCCCCGCCGACGCCGCCAGGAGAAGGCGGTGGCCCGGGGGTCCCGCACCACGTGCAGGACGCGCAGGTCGAGCCCGGGCAGCGTGCCGAGCAGGGCGCCGTACGGCGGCAGCTTCGACGAGTCCACGATCAGCGTGTCGGTCGGCCCCGAGCCGGCGTGTGTGGCGATCGCCGTGTAGAGGGCGGCGATGGTGTCGTCGTCGGGGTGCCCGGCGACCGGCGGCCGGCCGTGGCGGTCGCGGCGCAGCAGGCGGGGCAGCCCGCGCAGCCGCAGCCGCCGGCGCAGTCCGGCGGCGATGCGCGCCGGGTCGGCGGGCGGCAGCGCGGCCGTCACGGAGGTCCACAGCGGGCACTCGCGGAAGGGTCGCCCGCAGCCGCAGGGGCGGTTGTCCACGGCGCCGCGCTGCCACAGGTAGCGCAGCTCGCCGGCGGCGAAGACCCCGTCGAGCTGGCCGAGGATCGTGGTGACCAGGGTGCTGCCGCTGCGGCCGCTGCCAGCGAGGTAGAGCACCCGTACGCCGCTCATCGGGCCAACTTCGCGGCGGCGAGGGCGTACGCGTCGCGCAGCCGGGACAGGTGGGCCGCCGGGGTGAAGTCCCGTTCGATCTTGGCGCGGCCGGCGTGGCCCATCGCGTGCGCGCGGTCGAGGTCGGCGAGCATCCGGCGCAGCGCCGTGGCGAGCGCCGGTGGGTCGTCGGCGGGTACGACGTCGCCGTCGACTCCGGGGTCGATCAGTTCGGGCAGGCCGCCCAGGTCGGTGCCGACCACCGGCACGCCGCACCCGAACGCCTCCAGTACCGCCATCGGCTGGTTCTCGTGCCACCGGGAGGGCACGGCGACGACCGCGGACGCGCGGACGAGGTCGTGCAGGCGGGACTTGTCGAGCCGGCCGTGGAAGTGGATCCGCCCGGGTGCCCGCCGCTGGGCCAGTTCTTCCAGGGCCGGTCGGGCCGGGCCGTCCCCGGCGATGTGCACCGGCGTCCCGTCGGGCAGCGCGGCGACCGCCTCGATCAGCACGTCGACGCCCTTCTCGGCGGACAGCCGGCCAGCGTAGAGCACGCCACCGCCGGGGGTGTCCTTGACCGGCAGGGCGTCGACGTCGACGAAGTGGTTCACCACGTGCATGCGGTCGGGGTAGACGCCGGCCCGGCGCATCACGTCGGCCAGGAACCGGCTCGGGCTCACGAAGACCTGCACCGGTTCGTACGCCCGCAGGGTCCGGTGCAGCCACGACTCGACGGCGAGCAGTGTGCTCGCGGTCAGCGAGCCGTCCTTGCACCGCCGCCGCGCCGCCGTCAGCGGACCGGCGGTCACGCAGGCGTCGCAGGGCGCGCCGTGGTCGAGCAGCTGGTAGCTCGGGCAGGCGAGCTTGTAGTCGTGCAGGGTCAGCACGCAGGGCACGCCGGCGGCCCGCGCCGCGGCGAGCACCGACGGCGAGAGCTGGTGGTAGATGTTGTGCAGGTGCACGACGTCGGGTCGGAAGTCGTCGATGACCCGGGCCAGCCCCCGCCGGCTCTGCGGTGACCAGACCATGCGGGCGGCGGCGGCGGCGCGGGGGCGCAGGCCCCGGGGCGCGGGTTCCAGCTCCACGTGGGACGGGAAGTGCTGGGCGTACGCGAGCGGTGACTCGTTGTCGGGGTGGGTCATGCCGAAGTACTCGACCTCGTCGCCGGCTGCCCGCTGTAGTTGCGCAAGATCGAGCAGGTAGCCCTCGGCGCCGCCCCGGCGATAGAGGAACTTGTTCACATGCAGCACACGCATCGGTTCGGCCTGCTCACGTCGATCCGCCGGGTCGCCGATCCCGGATGGTGACACGGGGCGGTGGGGGTGCCGCCAGCGCCACACGCTATGCAGGACTCGTGCGGCGCGTCCAGTTCGTGATCTCCGATTGTGACTGAAAAGATGATCTCTGTCTGCCCGTACGGTCCGCAACCTGGCCTTTCGCCGTGGCCTGCGTATAGCCTGACTGCGGCCCGCCCTCGCCCAGCCCGGCCGATGCAGCGGCTGGTGACCTGACCCGTGGAGGACTTGTGGCCCATTCCGACGACGAACCCTCCGCGCTGGCCTACACCGCGAGGCGCATCGCCCGGCATGTGCGATGGGTCCGCACGGAAGGGCTGCGACGGCTGATCGAGGAGGACCGGCTCAACCCGGTCGAGCGGGCCGGTATCGCGGTCGCCAAGACTCGGTGGCGGCTGCGCCACGGTGTGCCGGCCGGGCAGGCGCGGCCGGTCTACCTGGTCGGTCTGCAGCGCTCCGGCACCAACATGCTGGTGCGGGGCCTGGACAACGCCCCGGAGTTCGAGGTCCGCAACGAGAACGACCGGCGCGTGTTCCACCGTTTCCAACTGCGCGCCGACACCGTGCTGGCCGCCACGATCCGGCGCAGCCGACACGCGTACGTCCTGGTCAAGCCGCTGTGTGAGAGCCACCGGGTGGACGAGCTGCTCGCCCTGCCCGGCGTCGCCCCCGGCCTGGCGGTGTGGGCGTGGCGCGACGTCGACGACCGGGCCCGTTCCGAGGTCGCGAAGTTCGGCGACGCCAACCTGCGGGCGCTGCGGGCGATCGCCGACGGCAGCATCGGCGGCCGCTGGCAGGGCCAGCGCCTCGACGCCGAGACCTACGAGCTGGTACACGGCTTCGACTACGACCGGATGGACCCGCACACCGGGGCCGCGCTGTTCTGGTACGTGCGCAACAGCCTCTACTTCCGGCTCGGCCTGGACCGCCGCGGTGACGTGCTGCTCAGCTCCTACGAGGCGCTCGTCGCCGACCCGCAGCGGCAGCTGGCCCGGCTGTGCGCGTTCCTCGATTTCCCGTACCACCCCCGGCTGGCCGCCCACATCGCGCCCCGCGCCCCGCGGCGGCGGCCCCTCGCGCTGGATCCGCGGGTGCGGGCGCTCTGCGACGAGTTGACCTCGCGGCTCGCCGCGGCGGCCGACGCCCCCATCGCCACCCAGCCCATCCCGAGCGCAGCGAGGCAGAACCGTGACTGATCCACTTCCGTCCCCGGCGCCGGGCGGCGCGCCCATCTTCCTGGTCGGCTGCCAGCGCTCCGGCACCACCATGCTGCGCCTGGTGCTCGACTCCCACTCGCGCATCAGCTGTGGGCCGGAGACCCGTTTCCTCCCTGATCTGCGCCGCGCCGTCGGGCGGGACTGGGAGCGGCTGGCCCGTTTCGGCTTCTCCCGGGAGGACTGGCTGCGGCGCATCGCCGACTTCTTCGGCGGCATCCACGCCGACTACGCGGCGACGCGCGGCAAGACCCGCTGGGCCGACAAGACCCCGTTGTACGCACTGTCGATCGACTTCGTGACCGAGGTCTTCCCCGACGCGCAGATCGTGCACGTCATCCGGGACGGCCGGGACGTGGTGGTCTCGCACCGCAAGCGCTTCGGCTACTGGTCGGCGGTCAAGTGCGTGGTGAAGTGGCCGCGCTACATCCGCATCGCCCGCGCGGCGGGACGGGCGCTGCCCGCCGACCGCTACTACGAGCTGCGGTACGAGGACACCGTCACCGAGCCGGAGAAGGCGATGCGGGGGCTGTTCGAGTTTCTCGGCGAGCCGTGGGAGGACGGCATCCTCGACTACGGCGACAAGCAGCACGACGTGGCCCAGAAGTACACCACCGAGGCACAGCGGCGGCGGGTGGCGGCGGGCACCGACAACTCGATCTACGGCTCGCGGGTGGGCACGTACCGTCGGGAGCTGGATCCGTTCCTGCGCCTGCTGTGCTGGATCTTCTCCGGGCGTACGCTGCGCGAACTGGGCTACCGATGAGGCGGGCGCTGCGCGCGTCGGCGCTGGCCGCGGCACTGCTGGTCACCGGCTGCGGTGGTGGCGGTGGCGATCGCGGGCCGGCACCGGTGCCCACCGTTTCCGCGCTGCCCACGCCGACCGACGACGACGGCGCGGCCAACCAGTTCGGCGCGCACTGGGACTGGTCCCGCTACGACCAGTTCAGCCCCTACCTGCGCCAGCTCGCCGGGTCGGCCACCTATCACGAGCTGAGCTGGTGCGACATCGAGCGGGCCCAGGGCCAGCCGGACTGGTCCGCGGTGGACCGCATCGCGCAGCGCACCCGGGATCTCGGCATCACGCTGAACCTGAAGATCCGCATCGGAACGTGCTGGGCGACCGGCGGCACCGCCCAGCACACCCGGGGTGAGGCCGGCAAGACCGAGTCGAGAATGCCCCAGAACCTCGACGCCTACCAGGCGTTCGTCCGTTCCGTCGTGACCCGCTACGCCCCGTATGGGGTGCGGCAGTACGCCGTCGAGAACGAGGTCAACGCGCCGCAGTACTGGGCCGGTAGCCCGGACGAGTACGCCCGGCTGGTGCGGGCCGCCGCCACGGCGGTGCACGCCGCCGACCCGCAGGCCCGGGTGGTCGACTCGGGGATCAGCAGCGTGGCGTACGGCTTCGGCATCGTCGACCGGCTGTTGCAGGCCGGGCGGGCCGACGAGGCGGTCGCCGCGTACCAGGCGTACTTCCAGCGCCGGGTCGGCACCCGGGGGCAGAAGATCCCGGCGGTGCAGGACGTGGCGCGGCTGCGGAAGGCGCTGGCCAACGAGACCAACGCGCGCAACGTGGCGTTTGTCGCCGTCACCGAGCAGTTGATCGGGGCTGGGGTGGTCCAGGTCCGGCAGGTGCACTTCTACGAGCACCTCGACGGGGTGCCCGTGCTGCTGGACTATCTGAAGGCGCTTACCCCGGCCGAGGTGCCGGTGGAGGCGTGGGAGGTCGGCCAGTTCTGGCGCGACGCCACCGACGACGACGCCGGCCGCGCCGCTGAGATGGTCAAGGTGGTCTGCCAGCTGGTGGCGGGCGGCGTACGGCAGGCGATGTGGCTGCCGCTGGCCTACAACCCGAACAACCGGGCGGGCAGCGAGGTGCGCTACGGCCTGCTCGACCCGGACGGGACCGAGCGGGAGGCCGGCCGGATGATGGCGGCGCTGGTGGCCGCCGGCCGAGGGGCGACCGTCACGCCGGTCACCGCGGGCGGGTTGGCCGGGGCGGCCTTCGCTCGTCCGGGCGAGACGGACCTGGTGCTCTGGTCGACCACCGGCGCGGAGGTGACCGTCTCCGGCGTGTCGGACCTGGGCAGCGGCACGGTCGGCGCACCCGCGTCGGCGGCCGGGCAGGTGCGGGTCGGCGCGACCCCGGTGCTGCTGCGCTCGGGCCGGCCGCTCGCCGACGTCCTCGCGGCGCTGCGCTGATCGCACGCCTTTTCGACCGGCGTCGAACGGCGGCGGGGCAACGTCCGACACGTGTACGTATCCCCGCCGCCCGACCGCGCCATAGCCTACGCACTCCGGGTCAAATTAAGGAGTGTGCATGCGTCGTAATGCCAGACTTTGGCGCGCGGCCCTCGCGCTGCTTCCGGTCGCGGCGGTCGCCGTGCTGGGATCGGCGCCGCAGGCGCTGGCCCAGCAGCAGGCGGCACCGTCGATCGTGGTCAGCGACGGGGTTACCCAGCCCGTCTTCGGCTACGCGAACGCCATCCGCGAGCATTTGTTCGTCGAATCCACGTTCGACAGCGACGGCGACGGTCTGCGGGACGTCATCTCGTTCGACGTGATCCGCCCGGCGGCCACCGCGAACGGGCTCAAGGTGCCGGTGATCATGGACGCCAGCCCCTACTACTCGACGCTGTGCCGGGGCAACGACTCACAGTGCAAGCACTACGACGGCGACGGCCTGCTCGACCTGTGGCCGCTGTTCTACGACAACTACTTCGTGCCGCGCGGCTACGCGATCGTCCTGCTCGACATGGTCGGCACCAACAACTCGACCGGTTGCCCGACCACCAACGGCGAACCGGACAACCTCAGCGCCAAGCAGGCGATCAACTGGCTCAACGGCCGGGCCACCGCCCGCAACGCCGCCGGCGAGGTGGTCAAGGCGGACTGGCACAACGGCAAGACCGGCATGATCGGTAAGTCGTACGACGGTTCGCTGGCCATGGCGACCGCGGTGACCGGCGTCAAGGGCCTGACCACGATCGTGCCGATCAGCGGCCCGAGCGAGTACTACGACTACACGCGCAGCAACGGTGTGGTCACCCGGGGCAGCCACTACGTGGCGTCGTTGGCGAACACGGTCACCAACCCGGAGCGGCGGGCATACTGCAAGCCCGTGCGGGACGCGATGTCGGCGCTCGACGGTGACGCGACGGGCGACTACAGCGCCTTCTGGAACGAGCGCAGCTATGTGAAGAAGGCCGACAAGGTCACCGCCAGCGTCTTCCTCTACCACGGTCTCAACGACGACAACGTCCGCCCGGACCACTTCAGCAAGTTCTGGTACGCGCTCGCGGAGAACAACGTGCCGCGCAAGCTGTGGCTGTCGCAGGAGGGGCACGTCGACCCGTTCGACTCCCGCCGGGCGGTCTGGGTCGCCACCCTGCACCGCTGGTTCGACTTCTGGCTGCAGGGCGTGCAGAACGGCATCATGGACGAGCCGCGGGTGGACATCGAGCGGTCCGCCGACGTGTGGGAGACGTACGCGGACTGGCCGATCCCGGGCAAGGCGGACACCGAGGTCTTCTTCCAGCCCGGCACGACCGGTGCCGGTGGCCTGGGTCTGGTGCCGACCGCGAAGCCGGCGACCGGGAAGTTCCAGGACAACCCGACGCAGACCCAGAACACCATGATCCTCAACCCGGACGCGGTCCAGGCGAACCGGCTGGCCTTCCTCTCCGAGCCGCTCACCGCGCCGCTGCACATCTCCGGCACGCCGACCGTGCAGCTGCGGGCCTCGGCCGACCAGACCGCCACCAACTTCGGTGCGATCCTGGTCGACTACGGCCGGGCGGAGCGGGTCGCCCACACCCAGACCGGTGAGGGCATCATCACCCTGACCACCAAGGACTGCTGGGGCGAGGGCACCGCGATCGACGACGGCTGCTTCCGGCAGACCGCGAAGCGGGTGGCGGTGGCCGACCAGGAGCTGGTCACCAAGGGCGTCATGGACGGCCTGAACCGGCAGTCGATCCGGGTCGAGGTGCCGCTGGTGCCGGGCGAGGCGTACAACTTCACCTTCCCGCTGCTGCCGGAGGACTACGTCTTCCAGCCCGGCCACCGGGTCGGCGTGATCATCGTGGCCAGCTACCCGCAGTACTCCAGCCAGGCCAAGCAGACCCGCGCCAAGATCGACGTGGCTCTGAAGAGCAGCAAGATCACCCTGCCGATCGTCGGCGGCACCACCGCCGCGCGCGCCGCCGGGCTCTGATCCGATCGGTACCGCAACGGGTGCCCCCGGCGAACGCCGGGGGCACCCTCTGTTTGCCCGCCGGACGGTTGAACACATCGGGTACGCCCGCCAGATCCTGATCGGCTGGTCAGTCGCCACCGGATAGTCGAACCGGTATGGCGGCGCGCTGATCGCGCGACGTTTTCAACCGGCGTCGAACGGCGGCGGGGCAACGTCCGACACGTGTACGTATCCCCGCCGCGGGGCTGGCCCATACCCTACGCACGCTTGGACAACTTAAGGAGTGTGCATGCGTCGTAATGTCCGACTTTGGCGCGCGGCCTTCGCGGTGCTTCCGGTCGCGGCGGTCGCCGTGCTGGGAGCGGCACCGCAGGCCCTGGCCCAGCAGCAGGCGGCACCGTCGATCGTAGTCAGCGACGGGGTTACCCAGCCCGTCTTCGGCTACGCCGACGCCATCCGCGAGCGGGTCTTCGTCGAGTCCACGTTCGACAGTGACAACGACGGCCTGCGGGACGTCATCGCGTTCGACATCATCCGGCCGAAGGCCACCGAGAACGGGCTGAAGGTGCCGGTCGTCATGGACGCCAGCCCCTACTACTCGACGTCCTGCCGCGGCAACGACTCGCAGTGCAAGCACGACGACGGTACCGGCCGGCTTGACCTGTGGCCGCTGTTCTACGACAACTACTTCGTGCCGCGCGGCTACGCGATCGTCCTGCTCGACATGGCGGGCACCAACAACTCGACCGGCTGCCCGACGACCGGTGGGGAAACCGACAACCTGAGCGCCAAGATGGCGATCAACTGGCTCAACGGCCGGACGGCCGGGCGCAACGCGGCAGGTCAGACCGTGAAGGCGACCTGGCACAACGGCAAGACCGGCATGATCGGCAAGTCGTACGACGGCGCGCTGGCCGAGGCGACGGCGGTGACCGGCGTCAGTGGCCTGACCACCATCGTGCCGATCGGCGGCGTCTCCGAGTGGTATGACTACACCCGCAGCAACGGCCTGGTCACCCGGGCCAACCACTACCCGGCGTCGCTGTCCAACACGGTGACCAACTCGAGCCGCCGGGCGTACTGCAAGCCGACGCGCGACGCGCTGTCCGCGCAGGACGGCGACGCGACGGGCGACTACACGTCGTTCTGGAACGAGCGCAGCTACGTCAAGAAGGCCGACAAGATCAAGGCCAGCGTCTTCATGGTCCACGGCCTGAACGACGACAACGTCAAGCCGGACCACATGAGCAAGTTCTGGTACGCGCTCGCGGAGAACAACGTGCCGCGCAAGCTGTGGCTGTCGCAGGAGGGGCACGTCGACCCGTTCGACTTCCGCCGCGCCGAGTGGGTTCGCACGCTGCACCGTTGGTTCGACTTCTGGCTGCAGGACGTGCAGAACGGCATCATGGACGAGAACCGGGTCGACATCGAGCGGTCCGCCGACGTGTGGGAGACCCACGCCGACTGGCCCGTGCCCGGCACCGTCGGCACCGACATCTTCCTCAAGACCGGCCCGAACGCCGGCTCGCTCGGCCTCGTGCCGGTGGAGAAGCCGGCCACCGGCAAGTTCCAGGACAACCCCAGCCAGAGCCAGACCACCATGGTCAACAACCCGACCACGGTGACCGCAAACCGGCTGGCCTTCCTGTCCGCGCCGCTCACCGCGCCGCTGCACATCTCCGGCACGCCGACCGTGCGGCTGCGGGCCTCGGCCGACCAGACCGCCACCAACTTCGGCGTCATCCTGGTCGACTACGGCCGGGCGGAGCGGGTCGCCCACACCCAGACCGGTGAGGGCATCACCACCCTGACCACCAAGGACTGCTGGGGCGAGGGCACCGCGGTCGACGACGGCTGCTTCCGGCAGACCGTGAAGCGGGTGGCGACCACCGACCAGGAGCTGGTCACCAAGGGCGTCATGGACGCGCTGAACCGCCAGTCGATCCGGGTCGAGGTGCCGCTGGTGCCGGGTGAGACCTACAACTTCGACTTCCCGCTGCTGCCCGAGGACTACGTCTTCGAGGCCGGTCACCAGATCGGGGTCATCGTTGTGGGCAGCTACTCCGGCTACGGCCAGGTCAAGCAGACCCGCGCCAACATCGAGGTGGCGCTGAAGAGCAGCAAGATCACCCTGCCGATCGTGGGCGGCACCACCGCCGCGCGCGCCGCCGGGCTCTGATCCGATCGCACAACGATGGGCGCCCCCGGCATTGCCGGGGGCGCCCATTCCCGTTCGTCAGGGGGCGAGGATCTGGGTGCGCAGCGCTTCGTCCAGCGCCGCCGCGTCCACCCCGCCCGGCCAGCCGCGCAGCAGCCGACCGCCCTTGCTGATCAGGGCGATGCCGGGGGGCTCGCGCATCGCATACGACTGCCAGATCGCCATTTCCGGGTCGGTCGCGACCGGATAGTCGACCCGGTGTACGCGCAGGAAGTCGGCGAGGGCCTCCGGCTTGTCCTCGCTGGCGACGCCGACGAAGACCACCCGGTCCCGGTAGGTGCGGGCCAGGTCGCTCAGCGCGTCCTGCCGGTCCGCGCAGGCGGTGCACCACGAGGTGAAGAAGACCAGCACGACCGGCCGGTCCGCCCACAGCCGCGCGGCCTCCAGCGAACTGCCGTCGGTGAGCGTGGCGGTGAACTTCGGCGCGGTCGGCGCCGAGGCCGGCGGCTCGCGCAGTGCCAGCCCGTCCGGCACCGGGCCGGGCAGCGCCGCGGCTCCGCCGGGAACGGCGGTGGCGGCGGCTCCGCCGGGGACCGCCGTGGCGGGTTCGCCGGGGTCGGGGCTCGAGCAGCCGCCTACCGCCAGCGCGGCGACCAGCACGACCGGCAGCCATCTGTTCACGTAACCACCACCAGGATTCGCTTCATCGGTACGACGACGACCGTAGCGGTGCCTCACGGGACCACCGCCACGAGCGACGGGCCCTCGGCGTTGTCCCGGTCGACCGTCAGCTCGATCGGCCGCTGGTCGCCGACGGCCAGCCGGTAGTCCGTACGCTCCGGAACGGTGACCGGAATGGCGAACGCGCAGTACGTCGGGACCCGCTTGACCTCAAGGTCCTCCTCGAAGGCCGGCATGGAGGTGCCGGACGGCAGCTCACCGCGGACGAGAGTGCGCCCCTCAGCATCGGTCAACCGGTACTCGGCCGACCGGTGCAGGTAGACGTACGGGCCGGTGCCGGCACAGTCGACGCCGGCCTCTCGGATGTTGATGTCACGTACCAGCACCCGGACGGTCATCGGCGAGGTTGCCTCGACGGCTGCGCCCCGGTCACAGCCGACGCCGGCCAACAGCACCGACGTCAGAATAAGCAGCTTGCGGCCCATGACAGGCAATCGCCACATCTGTTCTCCCGAATTGCTTGCCCGGGATCGGATCCGGTTCCCGGATACACAGAAAGACCTGGGGTCCCCGTCGGAATCGGCGTTTCCGACGGAGACCCCAGGTGGTCAACTCACCCCGTCACCGGGGTTGGATCACTTGCTGACCTGGCAGGTGGCGGTGGCGGTCTTGGTCGGGTCGCTCTCGGACGTGGCGGTCAGGTGCACGTAGCCCGTGGCCGCCGCAGTCTTCGTCGCGCCCACGGAGACCTTCACCGTGGTGGACTTGTCGAACTTCGCCGTCGCCAGCTCGTTCGGCAGCCAGACGCGCCACCCCTCGCCGGCCACGTCCGCCGAGAGGCGGTACACGTCCGACTTGAGGTAGGCGTTGACGTTCTCCGGGTGAGACTGGCCGCCGGCCGAGAAGGCACCGGTGTTGGTCAGCTCGAAGGAGCAGTTGACGCCCTTGTTCGTGGGCTTGGTGGCCGGGGTGCTGACGTAGCCCTCGCCGAGGGTCACGCCGTGCTTGCTCGGCCCGCCGTTGCCGTCCAGCGACTTCACCGCGACCGTGTACGACAGGATCCCGTTGCTGTCGCGCTTGAGGTCGATGATGTAGAAGTGCAGCCGGTTGGCCTCGTCGATGTACTCGTACTGGCTGCCCGTGCTGGCGCCCGCGTGGAACAGGGCGTCGGACAGCTGCCGGTAGTCACCCATGGTGATCTTCTGCGGGGTGCCGTCCGGCTTGTAGAAGTCGATCATGTCGATATCCTGCGGGTTGGCGTCGATCACCCACTGGAACGGTGCGCTGTCCGCGTTCTTGGTCTTGCTGAGCAGCACCCCGGAGTCCGGGGTGAACGAGTCCGCGCCCATCCGGTCGACGACCTCGACGGTGTAGTTGTTGTAGCTGCCACCGTCGCACAGCGGGTTGGTGTTGATGCTGCAGGACGGCGACCGGTCCTGGTTCATGGCGATGTTGATGCCGGTCAGGCCCGAGCCGGCGTCGACGGCACGGGCGGTCACCTGGGCGACCACCATGCCCGAGGAGCCCAGCGCCTCGCGGGAGAGCCGCAGCAGGTGCTCCTCGCCGAGCAGACCGATCTTGACCTTGTCACGCACGGTGTGCAGCGAGCCCATCGAGCCGCCGTTGACCGGCGGGATCTGCCACCGGCTGTGCGGACCGCCCGGCCCGTTGAACGAGCCACGCGACATCATGCTCCAGATGCCGGTGTACGCGCGGCGCAGCGGCGTGCCGTACGGGTTGTTGTAGTTGTCGCCGATGTTGAGCAGGTGGGTCAGCTCGTGGGCGTAGACGCCCATACCGGAGCTCTCCGCCTGGGTCGACGAGTTACCGCTGGCGTTCGGCCAGATCGTGGCCGCCGACTTCCAGGAGGTCCACTCGACGTAGCGGGTCTTCGCCCAGTTCGGCATGGTCGGGTCCGGCGGACCCCAGGCCGCGGGCACGTCCTCCTTGTTCTGGAAGAGCATCTGCCCGAACTCCTGCCAGGTCGAGGACTCGTCCTGACCGGAGGAGAGGATGAAGATCAGCTCGTACTGGTTGGCGACCTCGTTGCCGACGGCCGCGCGCCAGGCGGCCAGACCGTCGGTGCGGATGTTCTTGTTGCAGGTGTCGCCGGACGGGCACATGCCCGGGTTCATGTCGTTGGTGATGCCGTACTGGTAGGACTTGGCCGGCAGCGTGTACGGCCCGAACCCGGTCAGGTCAACGCCGTACCGCCCGTTGGAGTCCTGCATCCAGTACTCGTGCAGGGTGTGCCCCTTGTTGAGGCTGTTCGGGGTGTTGAGGAAGTCCTGGTAGAACTTCGGCACCTGGTCCCGCGCGATGTTCGCCGCGGTCGACTGCGGGTTGCCGAAAATGGTCGACTTGGCCCGCTGGGTGACGACGAACGGCTGGTCGGTGTAGTCGAGCGTGACCAGCGCGATCTTGAAGTTGCGGATCGACCCCTTGACCTTCGGGTCGGCCCAGTTCTTGTTCGGGACGGGCTTGTAGTCGTCCCAGGTCATCGCGTCTGGGTTCTGCCAGTACTGCGGGTCGACAACCTCGAACGGGCCGGTGCCGCCGGCCGCATTGCCCGGCGCGGCGGAGGCCGGCACGGTCGCGACGGACGCGGCCAACGCGGTCGCGACCGCGGCGATCAGCACCGAGCGCCGCGCACGCGAGCCTCTCCTTGTGACCAGATGCATCAAGTCACCCTTCGCTCATGGTTAGGAAGCGCGCGGACATCTGGTCGAACTCAAGATCTCCGTTGAGCGCCTGCTCGCGAATCTATGAGCCGAGGCATCCGAAAGTCACCGTGCATCTGTCGGCAGGTGTCCTGGCCACTTCCGACACGTGACGGAGCAGGGCGGACGGACGCGCCGATCCGCCCACCGGAACCGGCCCGTCGACCGCCCCGACCGTCAGGCCGACGCGGGCCAGGTCTGCGACCAGCCGAGCAGCGCGGCGAGCCGGGCGTTGTGCGGGGCGAACTCGGCGGTCAGCTCGGCGCGTAGCGCGTCGGTGAGCTCCGAGGGGCCGCGATCGACGCGCCGGGTGTGCTGGGCGAACGCGGGCGGCGTGAACGGCTCCAGGTCGAGGAAGCGCAGGGTCTGCGCGTAGACGCCGGCCGGGTCGGCGTACAGGTCCTCGCTGCGCAGCACGAGCAGCCGCTCGCGCGGCACCTGCGCGTACCACCGCTCCAGCTGCTCGGCGTAGCGCCCCCGAGCCGCGTAGGAGTGGTTACGCAGGGCCGCGTGCGCCGCCCTGGTGTCCGGGCCGTCCCGCAGCGCCGTCGCGAGCCGCTCCGGCTCGGCCCGCAGGGCGTCGGCGAACGACAGCGGCTCCGCGCCGTACGAGCGGGTGTGCAGGTAGTGGGAGTAGGCCCGCTCGACCGGGTCGCGCAGCAGCGCGACGAACCGCGCCCCCGGCAGGGTTTCCGCCACCCGCCGCGGCACGCTCGGATGGAAGAGGTAGTACGGGCTCGCCTCGAAACTGTGCTGCCCGGGTGCCGCCGCCGGGAAGTGCGCCCGGTACCAGCGCCGGCCGCGACCATGGTGGAGGCTGAAGAACTGCAGCTCCTTGCCGGTCGCGGCGCGCACCTGCGGATGGGCGGCCAGGTAGTGGTAGAGCGAGGTGGTGCCGCACCGCTGCCCGCCGATGATCAGGAAGTCCGGCAGCGCGCCGGGCGCGAGCACCCGCCCCCACGCCCGGGCGCTGCGCACGGTGCGGCGCAGCCGGTCGACCGCTCCGCGTCGGCCGCCGGGGCTCACGGCGTCACCGCCGCCGCCTTGGCCCGGCCCGGCCGGCGCACCAGGGTACGCAGCACCATCACGTCCTCCCGACTCAGCCCGAGGGCAAGCACCCCGCCGAGATACGCCGCGGCGATGACGGCCAGGCCGACGACGGTCTGCGTCAGCGAGCCCGGCACCAGCCAACGCACCCCCATCCCGGCGAGCAGGGCGATCGCCCCGGCGCCGAGCCCCTTGAGCATGCCGGCGCTGACCGGCAGGGCCCGGACCAGCGCCCGGACCTGCAGCACCCGGGCCACGTTGACCGCGGCCAGCGACACCGCCCACGCGACGGCCGCCCCGACGATGCCGTACGCCGGGATCAGCCAGAGGTTGAGCAGCACGTTGAGCAGCAGCGCGGCCAGGTTGTCGTACATGTTGACGGCCACCCGGCCGGACATGTTCAGCACCGTGCCGCAGGGCCCGGTGGCCGTGTTCACCAACTGGCCGAGGGCGAGGATCATCGTGACCGCCGCGCCGGCGGCGAAACCGCCGCCGAACAGCCGCAGCAGGTCGCCGGGGAAGACCAGCAGCGCCACGAACGCGGGCAGGGACAGCCGCACCACCCAGCCGGTCGCGGCGCGGTAGATGCGCCGCACCTCGTCCATCCGCTCCTGGTGGTAGAGGTAGGCGAGGTGCGGGCCGAACGAGGCGTTGATCGGCGCCAGCACGAAGATGGCGATGGTGACCAGCCGGGTGGCCACGTTGTAGACGCCGACCTCCTGTATGCCGACGTTGAAGAAGCCCAGCAGCAGCGTGTCGACCCAGATGAGCCCGGTCGACGACAGCGACGACACCCAGCTGACGGTGGAGAAGCTGAACAGCTGCCGGGGCCGGTACGCCGGCCGGGCCGGCTCGACCGTGCGCAGCAACCGGCGCAGCGCGCCGAGCGCCAACACGGCGGCCGACCAGGCGGCGCCGACGAGCGCCCAGTACGCCCCGGTCAGGCCCGCCCCGGTGACCAGGGCCAGCGCGGTGAGGGCGAGCCGGGTCGCCGGCTCGTACACCTGCCCGATGAGGGTGAACGGCCGCTGGGTGCGCCAGCCCCGGGTGGCCGCGAGCGCCGCCTCGCAGATGGTCGACGCGGGCAGGGTCAGCGCCACCAGCCGCAGGCCGGTGGTGAGCTGCGGATCGTTCAGGGCGGCGGCGAGCCACGGCGCGGCGACGGCCAGCCCGGCCGCGATCACCGCGGCCGAGCCGGCGGAGATCAGCAAGCCGAGCCGGATCGTGCCTCGGACGCTGGCGGAGTCGTCGTCGGCCAGGTGCACCGCCACGAAACGGGTCAACCCGGCCCGGAAGCCGGAGAGTGAGAGCAGCCCGAACAGCGCCAGCACGGCGTAGCACTGGGCGTACCGGCCGACCTGCGTCATGCCCAGGGCCCGGGCCAGCAGCAGCATGATCACGAAGACCGCCGCCTGGCTGAGGATCGCCCCGATGAGGTTCAGCCCGCCGCCCCGGGCGATGCCGCGCAGGTGCTGGTCGCCGGAGTCGGTGGACGCCTCGGCCGGCGCGCTCGCCGCCGTCACCTCACGACCCTGCCCGGTCGTTCGGACTCCCCACCGACCATGGCCACGTTCACCTGGCGGTACGAGCGGTCGGCCGGCCCGCCCACGCCACGGTTCATCCCGCCGCGCCGGCTGTCGGTCTCCTCGCGCGGGACGGCGGGCAGCACCAGCGTGGTTGCGTCGGCCCCGGTGCCGGGCGTGCCGGGGGCGCCCGAGCCGGCCGGCTTCCGTCTCGCGGCGCGCACCCGGGACAGCAGTTCGAGGAACGCGACAAGCACCACCGCGATCAGCACACCGGCCCCGGCGACCGGCAGCGCGGTGCGCAGCAGGACCGTCGAGCGCGACACCCGGTCGACCTCACCGACGCTGGTGACCTGTTCCGGGTCGGCCGCCTGGATCTGCGCGCGCGCCGACTGCAGGCCCTGGCGCGCCTGCGCGAGGGTGCTCGTCGCGGCGTCCCGCTGGGCGATCAGCACCTGGTAGTCGGGGAGCTTCGGGCCGATCTCGTCGAGCCGCTTCTGCGCGGCGGCGATGGCGTCGGTGACGGCGGCCACCGCCCGGCCGTTGCCGACCGCCTGCATGTTCAGCTGCTGCTGCCGCAGGCTGGCCAGCTCGCTGAGGGTGGCCTGGTAGAGCTTGTCCGGCTGGGACACCTTGTGGGTCTTCTCCCAGTCACCGATGGCCTTGGTCGCCGCGGTCACGTCGGCGCTGGCCGCCTCCACCTCCTGGGTGGCGATGTCGACCTGCGAGGAGAACAGGAAGGTCAGCGCCCGCCGGGAGGCCGCCGACAGCACCGGGGTCACGGTGTCCCGCTGCGTCGCGGTGTAGCGGATCTCGAGCTGGCTGCTCGCGCCGACCTGGACGACCTTCAGCCCGTCGCGCAGGTCGCCCGCGGCGACCCCGGTGTCCGTGGCGACCTGGTCGATCACCTTCGGCGAGGTCACCGCCGCGCTGAACGCCGCGACGAACTGGTTCGCCGCCTGCTGCCCGGTGAACTGCTGGGCGGCGGCGCCGCCGACCAGCGCCGGGGCCGCCACGTACGCGGTGCCCGCGTACTGCTGCGGCGCGGACAGCACGATGGCTGTCGCGATGCCGGTCGCCGCGACCGGCACGCCCACCAGCACCCACAGCCGCCGCCGCGCGAGCCGCAGGTAGTCGAGGATTTCCACCCTAGTGTTCCCCAATCCCGTATGTGAGTGACCAGATGCCAGCGCTCACGGCGCGGGCTGCGCACCGGGCGAGGCCACCGCGCCACGAGTGCCGGCGCCCGAACGGTAGGCGACCGTGCTGGCCGCCGCCGCGAACGCGAACAGATACCACAGTGTGACCACATTGGAGATGACGTTGGAGGCCGCGCTGACCGCGACGAACGCTACCGCGCAGCCGAGGAAGCCGACCGCGATGCCCCGTTCGAAGCTGCCCGGCGGCGCGCGGCGCAGGGCCAGCCGACCGGTGTGCAGGCTCATCAGCATCATCGCGAGGTAGGCGAGCAGGCCGACGAGCCCGGTCTCCACGTACGCCCGCAGGAAGTCGTTGTGCGGCTTCTTCGCCTCGTCGGTCTCCCGCTGCGTCATGTTCGGGCCGATGCCGGTGACCGGGTTGTGGTTGGCCAACGTGACGATCTGGGTCCAGTAGTCCATTCGCCAGGCGAGGGTGTTGCCGGTCGGGCCGCCGCCGACCGTGCCGGCGTCGGCGAGCTGACTGAACCGGTCGGCGACGGCGGGCAGCAGCAGGCCCCCGCCCACCGCCGCCACACAGAGCATGACGAGCATCCGCTTGCTGCGATGCAGGATCGCGACCACGAACAGGCCGAGGGCGGCGCCGATGATCGCGCCCCGGGTGTTGGTCAGCAGCAGGAAGACCAGCGAGAAGGCGAGCAGCACGGCCATGGCGCCGCGCAGCCACCGGTCGAGGTACCGGTAGACGGCGAAGCCGAAGATCACCATGAACATCAGGTAGCGCCCGAAGGTGGTGGACTGGCTGAACGGGCCGCTGATCCGGGTGAAGCTGCCCTTGACCTCCGAGGGCGGGTCGCCGAGCAGCGACATGACCAGGGTGTAGCCGAGCGCCAGCGCCAGCGAGGCGTAGCAGGCGAGCAGGAACCGCCGCACCGCCCGGGTGTTGGGCATGAGCTGTTCCAGCACCACGAACATCAGCACCACGGTGATGATCCGCAGCGCCTCCAGCAGGCTGGGCGTCGGGGTGTTCGCGCCCAACGCGCTGACCAGGCTGGTAGCGGCGACGAGCAGCAGCGACCAGCCCAGCGGCGAGCCGCGCAGTCGCCCGTCGCGGCGCAGTTGCGCGGCGAGCCAGAGGCCGGCGGCGAGCAGGAAGAGCACGGCCAGCAGGGTCGACAGGTCCGCCGCGCGGCTCGCCTGGTCGACGTCGGGCCGGCCGGCGGTCGGGCCGCTGAGCTTGAACAGGTCGACGCAGGAGCGCACGGCGAGCATGAGCATCACGTACGCGGCGAACCGGGTCATGGCGAGCACGGCCACCGCGACACCACCGAGCACGGCGAGCGGCATCACCATGGCGGCCTTGCCGCCGGAGCTCATCGAGACGCCGATGACCACGGCCATTCCCGCGCAGGCCGACGCGGCGAGCGCGGTGAGGACCCGGCCGGGTCGGGCGACGCCCGGACCCGGCCGCCGCGCGGCGTCACCGGACCGCGTCGGACGCGGGTCTGGGTTGTCGAGAGTCACTGATTCCACTGAACGTCGATTCGCCTGCCTGCCGGCCGCGATCACGCGCGGCGCCGCCCGCCGTGCGGCGGAAGATCGAATCAATCTAACCCGGTCGGCGGGCGGGCAGAATGGGCCGATACGCGGACCCCGGCATCAGCCGGCTTTCGCGGCCCGTTCGACTCTGCTGCGGCCGGCGGGCCCGACCAGGTCGAGATAGAGCCGCTCCAGCTCGCGAGCGGCGGCGTCCCAGGTGTACTCGCCCTGGACGCGGTCACGCAGAGTCCGGGCGCCGGCACGCTCGGCGGGCAGGTCGGTGAGCATCTCGCCCAGCACTCGCACCAGGTCCTCTTCCGCCCCGTCCCGGAACATTCGCCGCCCAGGGCCGTCGGTACCGAGCACCTCCACGTGCGGGGAGATGTCGCTGGCCACCACGGGCAGCCCGTACGAGGCCGCCTCCAGCAGGGTCAGCGGCAGCCCTTCCAACCGGGACGGTTGCACGAACCCGGCCGCGTGCGAGTACAGCTCGGCGAGCAGGTCGCCGTACGCGAATCCGGTGAACACGATGCGTGAGTCGTCCTGCGCCGCCGTGCGCAGCTGCGCCACGAACTCGTCGGTGAACGACGACCCGCCGACGATCGCCAGTTTCATCTCGGTCGGCACCTGTCGGAACGCCCGGATCAGCAGGTCCGCGGCCTTCTCGGGCACCAGCCGGCCGACCAGCAGCAGGTAGTTGCCGGGCGTCAGCCCGAACCGCGCGGCGAGGTGTCGCGCCGGCACGCGCTTCGGAGCGGTCACCCCGTTCGGGATGTATCGGGCGGAGCTGCCGAATTCAGTGTCGTAGTGTGCGGCCAGGCCCCGCGACACGGCCACCCGCTCGTCCGGCACCCGGCCGCTGAGCCAGTGCGCCGTGCCCAGCACCGCGCGGGCTGCCGGCCCCCACTTGGCCCGCTGGTTGTCCAGGCCGTGCACGGTCAGCACCACCTTCGCCCGCGACAGGTAGCGCGGCAGCGGCGCGACCAGCCCCGGACCCAGCCCGTGGTAGTGCACGACATCCGGTCGCTGCCGGAGCGCCGCGAGGGTCGAGGTGGTCGAGTGCACGATGGCGTCCAGATGCTTGCTCGGCACCGTACGCACCTGCCGCAGCCGCACCCCCCGGTACTCGCCCAGCGACGCCGAGTCGTAGCTCTGCCGGCAGTAGACGGTGACCTCGTGGCCGAGCGCGACCAGTCGGCTGGACAGCTCCTCGACGTGCCGTTCGATTCCGCCGTACGTGGCCGGCATGCCCTTCTGGCCGACCATCGCGATGCGCAGTGGACGCCAGCCGGCGGCCCGGCCGCCACGCTGCCGGGGCACGACGGTGGTGCGCTTCGCGGGATGACGGTCGGGGGCATCGTCCGGATCCACCTGATCCGGGCGGTTGGCTGTCGCGGTGGTGCGCGCGGCGCGGGTAACCACTGTGCCTCCTCGAACGCGTCGTTGCGTGACGCCACCGAAACTCGTGGTGACGGGGGTCACCGCTGTGCCCGGGACGCTAGATCATTTCCGGCGGATCTTCGATGAACCTTAAGGTCAAGGTCCATCGACTGTCCGGTCAGTCAGCTCTGCCGGTCGACCACAGATCCAGCCAGGGCGGTCAGGGCGGTCCTGACCTCCGCCGGCACCGGGGCGGCAGCGAGAGCCACCAGCGCGGCCTCGGCCCGGATCCGGATCATCTGCTCGATCTGGTCCCGCGCGCCGGTCGTCTCGATGATCGACCGCAGCTCCGCGGCGCCAGCCGCGTCGAGCTCCGGATTGCCGAACAGCGCCCGCAGCCGCCCGGCCTGCCGTCGGTCGGCGCGGTCGCGGGCCAGGGCCATCATCACCGTGGGCTTGCCCTCCCGCAGGTCGTCCAGAACCGACTTGCCGGTGACGGCCGGGTCGCCGAAGACACCCAGCACGTCGTCGCGCAACTGGAACGCGTCGCCGAGCGGGTCGCCGAACGCCACGTACGCGGCGTGCAGCTCCTCCCCCGCCCCCGCCAGCCCGGCCCCGATCTGCAACGGTCGGGTGACCGTGTAGCGGGCCGCCTTCATCCGGATCACGGTCAGCGCGCTGGCCACCGATCCGTCCCCGACGCCGGAGACCAGGTCCAGGTACTGTCCGGCGATCACCTCCGTGCGCATCGTGGCGAAGGCCTCGTAGCCTCGGTGGACCTGATCCGCCGGCAGGCCGGACTCGTGGAACATCTGGTCGGCCCAGGCGGCACACAGGTCACCGCAGAGCAGGGCCGCGCTGTGCCCGTACGCCCCGGGATCGCCGCGCCACGCCAGGCGGGCGTGCAGGTCGGCGAAGAGCCGGTGGACGGAGGGCTCGCCCCGGCGTCGGTCGCTGCCGTCCATGATGTCGTCGTGGATCAGCGCGAACGCGTGGAACAGCTCCAGCGCCGCCGCGGCCGCCACGATCTCCCGGCCGTCGGGCTGGCCGGCGCCGCGCCAGCCCCAGTAGCAGAACAGCGGTCGCAGCCGCTTCCCCCCGGCCAGCGCGAAGCGGCGGATCGTGTCGAACACCCCGCGCGGCGCGCCGTCCGGCCAGCCCGGATCCTGCCGGTCCAGAAACGCCGCGAGCTCCGCGTCGCACCGCGCGCGCAGTCCGTCGATGTCGGTCCGGCTGGTCACCTCGACGGTCATGCGGTCACCGCCCGCGGGCCGCCGTCGACCGGCCCCGGCCCGACACCGGACAGCTCCAGCAGCAGCCCCTTGACGTCGGTGGCGGCGACGCTGTCCCGGGCGGCGGCCGGGTCCGAGCAGATCAGCACCGGTGCGTCGAGCGGGTCGTCCGGCAGCCGGCCGTGCGAGCCGCGCACCGCCCGCGCGCCCGCGTCCAGGCCGACCACGTTCATCAGGTAGCGCATGCCGATCTTCTTGCGCAGCAGGGCGAGCCCGGCGCGCGCCTTGGCCGCGCCCGGGTCGGCCGGGTCGAAGAACAGCTCGGCCGGGTCGTAGCCGGGCTTGCGGTGGATCTCCACCAGCCGGGCGAAATCGGGCGCCCGCGCGTCGTCGAGCCAGTAGTAGTAGGTGAACCAGGCGTCCGGCTCGGCGACCAGGACCAGTTCGCCGGAGCGCTCGTGGTTCAGGCCGTGTGCGGCCTTGCCCGCCTCGTCGAGCACCTGGGCGACCCCGGGCAGCCCGGCGCAGAGCTTCGCCACGGCCGGCACGTCGGCCGGGTCCTTGACGTAGACGTGCGCCACCTGGTGGTCGGCGACCGCGAAGGCCCGCGACGTCCACGGATCCAGGTACTCCATGCCGGCCTGGGTGTAGACGGTCAGCAGCCCCTCGGCGCGCAGCAGTCGGTTGATGTCGACCGGGCGGGAGACGTCGGTGATGCCGTACTCCGACAGCGCCACCACGGTCGTACCGCGGGCCGCCGCCGCGTCCAGCAGCGGAGCGAGCACCCCGTCCAGTTCCGCCGCCGCGGCGGCGGCCTGTCGGCCGCTGCTGCCGTAGCGCTGCAGGTCGTAGTCCAGGTGCGGGACGTACGCGAGGGTGAGGTCGGGCGAATGGGTTGCCATGATCTGCTCGGTGGCGCGGCAGATCCACTCGGACGAGGCGATGCCGGCCCCGGCGCCCCAGTAGCTGAACAGCGGGAAGGTGCCGAGCCGGTCGGTGAGCGCGTCGTGCAGCTGCGGCGGGTGGGTGTAGCAGTCCGGGTCCTTGCGCCCGTCCGCGTGGTAGATCGGTCGCGGGGTGACGGTCCAGTCGACGTCCGCGCCCATCGCGTACCACCAGCAGACGTTGGCCACCGTGTAGTCCGGCTTGACCCGGCGGGCGGCGTGCCACAGCTTCTCCCCGCCGACCAGCGCGTTGTGCTGCCGCCACAGGAAGACCTCGCCGAGATCGCGGAAGTACCAGCCGTTGCCGACGATGCCGTGCCCGGCCGGGGTCTCGCCGGTGAGGAAGGTGGACTGCACCGAGCAGGTCACCGCCGGCAGCACCGTGCCCAGCGGCGCCTGGAAGCCGCGGTCGGCCAGCGCGGAGAGCCGGGGCATGTACCTGAGCAGCCGCGGCGTCAGCCCCACCACGTCGAGGACGAGCAGCGGGCTCATCGGGTCACCTCCGAGTACGACGGCGAGGTCCGGTCCGCTGCGGGCCGGCTCTCGAGGGACAGGCCCAGCGCGCACAGTTCGTCGCGGGCGAAGGCGAGCTCCGCGGCGATGCCGCCGGCGAGCTGCTCGGTGGTCTGCGGGCGGTGCGCCGCCGGCAGCACCCCCCACGTGTACGTCTCCACGTCGAGGTGGTCGCAGCCGGCCGTGTCGCCGCCGAGCAGCTCGCCCAGCGCCGCCCGCAGCACCGGCACGGTCGAGGTGAGCGGCGCGGCCGGCGCGGCGTGCAACGGCACGTGGTAGTGCACCCGCCACGGGCCGGGCAGGTCGGCGTCGAGCGCCGCGTCGAGGTCGTCGGCGGCCGGGCCGTGGACGCTGCGGGTCTGGTGCAGGAAACGTGGCTCGACGTAGCCGCGCAGCACCTCCGCGTCCCGCTGCGGCGCGTCGGCGCCCAGGGCCGCCGAGACCTGCACCTTCACCACCGGCAGGCCGGCAGCGCGCAGGGTGGCCAGGGCGGCCGCGGGGTCCTCCCAGGCGCACGCGAGGTGCGCGAGGTCGAGGCAGATCCCCAGCCACTCGGTGTCGACGGCGGGCAGCCAGCGGGCGGCGTCGGCGGTGCTCTCCACGACGCAGCCCGGCTCCGGTTCGAAGGCGACCCGGACCGGGCGTCCGCTCTGCCGTCCGAGGTCGGCGAGCCCGGCGGCGAGCCGGTCGAGCTGCCGCGCGCAGGCGTCGGCGCGCGCGGTGTCCCACGGCTCGCGCCAGGCCAGCGGCAGGGTGGAGATCGAGCCCCGGGCCGCGTCGTCGGGCAGCAGGTCGACCAGGATCCGGGCCAGGTCGAGGGTGTAGTCCAACCGTTCGGTCGTGCTCCAGTCGGGGTGGTAGACCGCGTGTTTGACCACCGGCGCCTGGAACGAGCGGTAGGGGAAACCGTTGAGGGTGACCACCTCCAGCCCCCGCGCGGACAGCTCCCGGCGCAGCCGGCGCCGCTGGCCGGCGTCGGCGGCGAGGGCGGCGGCGACCGGCGCGGCCAGCCACAGCCCGAGCCCGAGCACGTCGGCGTCGAGCCGCTCACGCACCGGGCGGGCGTACGTGTCGAGTTGCCCGATGATGCCGTCGAGGTCCTCGGCCGGGTGCACGTTGGTGCAGTAGCTGAGGTGGACCAGCTGCCCGTCGGCGTGGCGTAACCGCATCAGCTGCCTCCCCGTTTGATGGAGCTGCCCTCGAAGGTCGCGGCGACCTCGCCGAGGTCGGACAGGTCGAGGCGGCCGGACTGGCCGTAGAACTCGACCGGGTTGCGCCACAGCACCCGGTCCACGTCGTCGGCGGTGAAGCCGGCGGCGAGCATGGCCTCGCCGGTGGCCCGGGTCAGCAGCGGGTCGGAGCGCCCCCAGTCGGCGGCGGAGTTGACCAGCATCCGCGCCAGGCCGTGCTCCTTGAGGATCTCCACCATGCGCGGCGGGGACATCTTGGTGTCCGGGTAGATGGAGAAGCCCATCCAGCAGCCGGCGTCGTGCACCTGGCCGACGGTGACCTCGTTGAGATGGTCGACCACCACCCGGCCCGGGTCGATGCCGGACTCGGCGACCACGTCCAAGGTGCGGGTGGTGCCGCGGGCCTTGTCCCGGTGCGGGGTGTGCACCATGGCCGGCAGCGCGAACTCGATCGCCAGGGCGAGCTGGGCGGCGAACGCCTCGTCCTCCTCCGGCGTCATCGAGTCGTAGCCGATCTCCCCCACCGCGACCACCCCGTCCTTGGCCAGGTAGCGGGGCAGCAGGTCGAGCACCTCCCGGCAGCGCGGGTCGTTCGCCTCCTTCGGGTTGAGCGCGATGGTGGCGTGGTGGCGGATGCCGAACTGGCTGGCCCGGTAGGGTTCCCAGCCCACCAGCGAGTCGAAGTAGTCGGCGAACGCGCCGACGTTGGTGCGCGGCTGCCCCAGCCAGAAGGCCGGCTCGACGACCGCGCGCACCCCGGCGGCGGCCATCGCCTCGTAGTCGTCGGTGGTGCGCGACGTCATGTGGATGTGCGGGTCGAAGATACGCATCACGCCTCCGTGGTTCTGGTGTTGCCGGCTGCGGTCGTGCCGCCGCCTGTGGTGAGCCGGTCCAGCAGGGCGAGCGCGTCCGCGGCGGTGTCCCGGCCGGCCGCGCGCCGCTCCTCGGTCAAGCCGCCGAGCATGGTCGCCACCTCGGCGTCCGCGCGCTCGTCCAGACCGTCGACGACGGACAGCGGCACGCCCATGAACACGCACTTGAGCACCGCCTGGCGCCACGTCGGCTGGTCGAGGTGGCGGGCGTACGGGCCGAGCGCGGCGGCCACCAGCCGGGTGTCGTTGGTGCGGATCGCGTCGTGCAGCAGCGGCACCGCCTGCGCGCCGATCGGCAGCAGCGGCAGGGCCTTGAGCACGGCGCGTTTCTCGTCGGCGTCCCCGTACCGGTAGCCGGCCTCGGCCTCGGTCGCCGCCCGGTCGGCCGGCAGCGCGCACAGCAGCAGCGCCCGCGCGGCCTCGTCGGCGTGCCAGCCGGGCGCGGCGGGCAGCGGCCCGCGCCCGCAGTGCCGCCCGGCCGCGGGGAAGAGCCGTCCCACGGCGTCGGGCTCTGCGGCAACCCGCGCGAGCGCCTCGTCCAGCCACCCCGGATCGGGTACGCCGGGTGCGTCGGCGAGCGCGGCGCGGAGGTCGTCCGGGTCCATCACTCCTCCTCTCCGGGAGCCGATCCGCTCGGCTTTCCCGTGGGCAACGGTTGGTGTCCGGTTGTCGGACGTCGGGGGTCTGCCCCCCGGGTGGGGGCAGCATCGGCGCGCTCGGCCTGCCGTAGGAAGTCGAGGGACTCGGCCGCGACGGTGGGCGCGGCGTGCGAGTGGCGGGGCAGTTCGACGGCGACCAGTCCCCGGTAGCCGGCGTCGGCGAGCGCCCGCAGCACCGGCGGGAAGTCGATCTCCCCCGCGCCGAACTCCAGGTGCTCGTGCACCCCCCGGCGCATGTCGTCGATCTGCACGTTCACCAGGTGCGCGGCCACCTCGGCGACGCAGTCGGGCACCGGCAGCGGCTCCAGGCACCGGCAGTGTCCGATGTCGAGGGTGATGCCGAAACCGGGCGGGGCGTCGAGCCGCTTGCGCAGGGCCCGCCAGTCGGCGATGTCCTGCACGAGCATGCCGGGCTCGGGTTCGAATCCCAGCGGCACGCCGGCCGCGGCGGCGAACTCCACCACCTGGGAGCAGCCGGCGACGAGACGGTCCCAGGCCACCGGCTCGGACACCGTGGCCGGGCGCACGCCGGCCCAGAACGACACCGCCTCCGCGCCGAGGTCGGCGCCGATCGCCACCGCCCGCCGGAGGAACTCCACACGCACGGCCGGCTCGTCGTGCAACAGGGTCGGCGCGTGCTTGTGCCACGGGTCGAGCAGGTAACGGGCGCCGGTCTCGATGACCACCGCGAGGTCGAGGTCGCGCAGCAGGTCGGCGACCTCGGTGACCCGGCGGGGCAGGTCGGCGGCGAACGGGTCGAGGTGGCTGTGGTCGAGGGTGAGCGCCACGCCCCGGTAGCCGAGCTCGGCGATGACCCGCAACGCGTCGGGCAGCCGGTGGTTGGCGAAGCCGTTGGTGCCGTAGCCGAAGCGCAGGCCGCCTGTGCCGTCGGGCCCGCTCATGTCGGTGACACCAGGCGGGCCAGGCGGCGGCCGAGCGGGGCGGCGGCCGCGACGGCGAGCCCGGCCACGGGCGCCCCGGCCCGCGCGGTGAGCGCCCCCTGCAGGGCGGGCAGCCCGGTGATGCCGGCGCCGACCGCCGCGCGGATCCGCTCGGCGGTGGGCTGCGCGGCGGCGCCGGCCTGGGCCCGGCCGTACTGCGCGGCGTACCAGGCGGAGAGCGTGCCCGGCACCGCCCGACGCCAGCCCGGCGCGCCGGCACGGCGGCCCGCGGCTGCGGTGACGGCGGCGAGCGCCGCGGTGCCGGCCAGGGTGACGGCCGGCAGCCGGGCGTCCGCGCCGGTGACCTCCCGGCGGGACAGCTCGGTGACCGTGTACGTGTGCGCGGCCACCGTGAGCGCAGCGGGCAGCGCCCGACCCGGGCGGCCAGGGCTCGCACCGAGCAGCACGTCGAGCCCACGGCAGGCAGCCATCGTCGCCGGCCCGGCCGCGGTGTTCTTGGCCTTCAGGTCGTACGCCCAGACCGCCGCCGCCAGCGGCACGGCGACCGCCAGCGCCCGACGACCGCCCGCCGCCCCGGCCAGCGCCAGACCGGCGGCGGTCAACCCGGCGGCGATCCCCAGCGCGGCGGGGGCGGACACCCGCCCGGACGGGATCGGCCGCTCCGGTCGCTCGATCGCGTCCAGCCCCCGGTCGGCCCAGTCGTTGGCGGCCATCCCGGCCCAGTAGAGGCAGACCGAAGCGCCGGCGAGCGCGGGAGTACGCGGGCTCAGCACGCCGGCCGCCGCCGCGCCCGCCACCACGTCGCCGGGTACGGAGAGCGCGGCGGGTGCGCGGACGAGGTCGACGAGGTCACGCAGCCGGCCCATCAGTCGGTCCCCGCACCGAGGGTGCCGACGAACTCGACCAGGGCCTGCCACTGATCGGTCAGCGCGTGCGCGCTCGCCCCGATCGGATCCTTGAAGAAGAAGGCCAGCTCGGGCAGGGGTCCGCTGCGCCCGGCCCGGTGCGCGGCGGCGGTCAGTCGAGCCAGGTCCAGCACGAGCGGGGCGGCGAGCGCCGAGTCGCAGCCGTGCCAGGTGAAATCCAGCCGCATCGCGGTGTCGAGGAAGCCGGAGAAGGTGACCAGGTCCCAGGCCGTCTTGAAGTCGCCGAGGTCGTCGACGAAGTCGATGCGGGTGGTGCCCTGCGGCTGGTAGCCGAGCGTCTCGGCGAGCACCCGCTGCTTGCTGGCGGTCTTCGCGGCGTTGGCGGCCGGTTCGGCGAGGTTCGCCCCGTCGCCGCCACCGAGCAGGTTGATCCCGGACCAGCTGCGCACCCGCAGGTTGCGCAGCGCGAACATCGGGGCGAGCACGGACTTGAGCAGCGTTTCGCCGGTCTTGCCGTCCCGCCCCCCGTAGGGCGTTCCCATCCGGTGCGCCAGCTCGTCGAGGGCGGGCAACCGCGCCCCGGTCGACGGGGTGAAGTCCACGTAGGAGCAGTTGGCGTGGAAGGCCGCGTACGCGACGAGCGCGCTCGGCGGCAGCACCGCCTCGGTGCTGGCCAGAGCGCGCTCCAGCGCGGCCAGGTCGGCATGCGCCGGGTGCGGTGGTGGCAGGGGTTCGGTGTTCGCGACGTTGATCACGACCACGTGGTCCAGTCGGTGCCGTGTCCGGAACGCGGCCAGGTCGGCGGCGACGAGCCGGGCTGTCTCGGCCTGCGTGCCGCCGGCCGGCAGCTGATGCACCTCGCGCTCCACCGCCGCCAGCTCGTCGTGCAGCGCGTCGACGAGCCGGGCCGGCACCACGCCGGCGGCCGCGAGCGCCTCGGCCTTCTTGACCAGCGGGGTCGGCGCGATGTCGTGCCCGCCCATCACCAGGTCGGCGAAGCCGGGCAGCGCCGGGCTGCGCAGCTCGGGCAGCTCGGTGACGCAGCCGATCGGCTCCGCCATGCCGGCGCGCAGCGCCAGCGCCCCGACGATGCTGGTGACGGCGACCGAGCCGCGCGCCCCGACCAGCCATACTCCCGTACGCATGATTTGCCTCCCTGCCTGCATGGGCCCTGTCCGCCTGGCCGAGCCGAGGTGGCACCACCGCGACGGCGCCGTCGTCGGCGTCGATGACGCCGTCGCGGGCTCGGTCGGCCAGGCGGACAGGGCAGTGGTAGACAGGGTCGGTCGGCGTCTCGACCCTGTCTCCCCCGCTGTTCCTTGTGCTGTCTGTGCTGATGTGCTGATGGTTCGGGTGGTGCCCGGTCGGGCGGGTGACGCCTCACCCGCCCGACCGGCTCGTGGTGCTGTTACGGGGTCGCCTTGCCGAACTCGACCCAGTTGAGGTTGAAGAAGTTGCTGGTCGGTCCGCCGGTGGCCGGCTTGAAGACCAGGTACACCGTGTGCTCACCGGCCGCGTGGCTCAGCGGCACCGTCTGGCTCTGCCAGGTGTTGGTGCTTCCGGTGGAATTGACGATCGCCGTGGTCACCAGCTGACCGGTCGGCGAGTCCAGCCGGATCTCGACCGTGCCCTGCGGCTGCCCGACCCGGTTGGCCGCGCCACCGGCGACCCGGAAGGTCAGCGAGCCGACCTGACCCAGGTCGATCGGGCGGAACCCGAGGTGCGCATTGTTCTGGATCTGGGTGACGTGCAGCACGCCGTCCACATCGTTGGTCACCGCGCCGGCGACGCCCTTGACCTCCTGCGCGTTCTCCGCCTCCTGGCGCCAGGTCTGCACCGTGATCTGGTTGACGTCGGACAGCGGCGGCTGGCCGTTCGCCCCGAGGTCGGTGTAGGTGGCGCTCAGGCCGAGGAACAGGTAGCCGCCCGCGTGGTCGGCCTCTTCCGCAGTGGTCTGGAACGTGCCGGAGCAGCCGGTGGTGGTGCTGAGGCCGTGGCCGTGCGAGTCATGGCCGAGCACCGAGGACACCTGCACCCGGTTGCAGTCGATGTCGCCGTCCTCCGGGTCGGTCACGTCGACCGTCCAGGAGATCTTGTCGCCCCACTTGAAGAAGGAGCCGTTGGCCGGCGAGGTGATCTTCACGGTCGGGGCGGTGTTACCGACGACGATCTCCCGGATCGCCACCGCGGACCTGCCGGTGGAGTCGGTCACGGTCAGCTTCGCGCGGTAGACGCCGTTCTCCGTGTAGGTGAAGCTCGGGTTCGCCTCGGTCGAGTCGACCGTGCCGTTGCCGAGGAAGTCCCAGGCGTAGGTGATCGTGTCGCCCGGGTCCGCGTCGTTGGAGCCGTCGCTGTTGAACCGTACGGTCAGCGGAGCCTGGCCGGACGACGGCGTCGCCGCCGCCTTGGCCACCGGGGCGCGGCCGTTCTTGACGTAGCGCACCATGGAGAGCTTCGCCTCCGGGTTGGCCCGGAAGAAGCCGTTGCCGTACTCCAGGACGTAGAGGTGCCCGTCCGGACCGAACTGCATGTCCATCGGGTTGGCCCAGGTGAAGGCGGTCAGCAGCGGGTCGATACCCTGCAGCTTGCCGCTGCCGTTGGTCTGGAAGCTGAACAGCTTGTTCCGGGTGAACTCACCGAAGACCACGGTGTTGTCGAAGTACTCCGGGAACTTCGTGTCCGACTCCAGGTTCGGGTCGTACTTGTAGATCGGGCCGCCCATCGGGCCGACACCACCGCTGCCCAGCACCGGCCAGTCGTTGCCGCACGCCACAGTCGGGGTGGACAGGTAGTCGCTCGGGCAGGGAGTGAAGGCGTTGAAGGTGTAGTTGAGCTGCGGCTGCTGCACGGCCGGCAGCACACGCAGGCCGGTGTTGCGCGGCGACTCGTTGACCGGCGCGGCACAGTTGTACGGGCCGTGCGACGTCTTGGTCGCGAAGTTGTACTTGATGTGCGGCAGGTCCGGCGAGTAGCAGTACGGCCAGCCGTAGTTGCCGGCCTTGTTGGTGCTGATCCACCGACCGGTGCCCGCCGGGCCACGGAGGGCGTTCGACACCTTGGAGTCCGGCGAGTAGTCACCGATGTAGACGAAGCCCTTGGCGTCCACGTCGATCCGGAACGGGTTACGCAGACCCATCAGGAAGATCTCCGGGCGGGTCTTGCCGTCCCGGTAATCCGCCGGCGGGAACAGGTTGCCGGCCGGAATGCTGTAGGTGCCGTCCGCCTTGACCTTGATGCGCAGCATCTTGCCCCGCAGGTCGTTGGTGTTGGCGGCGGAGCGCTGCGCGTCGTAGGCCGGGCCCTGGGTCGGCATCTCGTTGACCGGGGCGAAGTTGTCCGATCCGCTGGCGTTGGTGTCGTCACCGGTCACCAGGTAGAGCAGGCCCTTGCCGTCGAACTTGATGTGGCCGGCCACGTGGCAGCAGGCGCCACGGTCGGTGTCGACCCGAAGGATCTTCTGCTCGGTCGACAGGTCCAGGTGCGGCGTCGGCGTCTCGACCAGCTTGGCCCGGGAGAGCTGGTTGTAGCCCTTGTAGATGTCCCAGGCGCGCGGGTCGTTGCTGGTCGCCGGCGCGTCCGTCATCGGCGTGTTCAGCTTCGGCGCGTAGTAGAAGTAGACCCACTTGTTGGTGGCGAAGTCCGGGTCGATCGCGATCGACTGCAGGCCGTCCTCGTCGTGGGTGTAGACCGGGATCTCGGTGATGACGTCGGTCAGGTTGGTCTTCGGGTCGTACATCCGGATCTCACCGGTGCGGGCGTTGTGCAGCACCCGACCGTCCGGCAGCACGGCCATGGTCATCGGCTCGCCCGGCCGGTCGTTCAGCACGACCTTCTCGAAGTTGCCCTGCACGGTGGCACCGCAGTCGCCCGCAGCCTGACCCGCGGCCCACTGAATGCCGCCGACCAGGTGCTTACGGAACGCACCCTGGCTGTAGATGTCGGAGGAGTGGCCGATGCCGGTGTAGAAGGAGCGGCCGCCCTCGAAGTCCTGGCACCAGGAGATCGGGTGGTCGTACCCCATCGTGCCACCGGTGTAGGTCTTCTCACTGACGGTGGCCAGGACGTGCGCCTTGCCGCGCACGTTGGTGTTGAAGTTGTACCACTTGTCGACGAGGGACACCTCGCGCGGCATGGTCGCGGTGGCCGGGTGCACACGGTCGACCGCGGTGACCCACGCCGAGGCGGCCGGCGCCGCGCTGGTCGCCTTGGCGCCCACCAGGTCCTGGTAGAAGGTCCAGCTCGGCTCGGTCTCGGCGGCGGCGTGCACGCCGACGAAGCCACCGCCGCCCCGGATGTAGCTCTCGAACGCGGTCTTCTGGGCCGCGTTGAGCACCTCACCGGTGGTGTTGAGGAAGATGACCGCCTTGTAGCTGCGCAGGTTCTCCGCCGTGAACGCGGTGGAGGTCTGGGTCACATCGACCTTGAAGTCGTTGTTGGTCCCGAGCGAGCGGATGGCGTTGATGCCCTTGTCGATCGACTCCCGCCGCTCACCGGCGGTCTTGTGGAACACCAGCACCGTGGTGTCGTCGTGGTCGTGCCCAGGGTGCGCCGTGGCCGGCACGGCGGTGAGCAGTGGCACGGTCAGAGCCGCGCCTGTGGCGAGGCTCAGCCATCGTCTTACCGATCTTGCCATGTGTGATCCTCCGGGGGTTCGGGAGGCCAGCGGCCTCGCCGTCGGCACAAGCCCGCTGATCGGGATGTACCGAGAACGTGATGCCTACCCTCGGCGCTGTGCCACGCTCGCCAAGGCCCTACCAAGCGCGCCGATGTGGCTGGCCGTCCGGCGCGACCGGGAATCCCGATACGGCCGCGCCGGACGCCCTCTCCTCGGACCCGCCCATCCGGACACGGGGCGCAACCGCGTCCGGACCCTCGCTACGGGTTCGAGGCGTCATGTGCGGCTAGACATCCGCCGCGGTCAACGCGGACTCCACCGCGGTCCACACGCCGGTCAGCGCCGAGTCCTCCACCGCCTGCAGCACGAGCTGGACCTGCAGCGCGTCGGTGAAGGATGGTGTGGGGTCGGTGCCGGTGGCGATGGCTTCGATGAAGTCGCGCATCTGGTGGGTGAAGGAGTGTTCGTAGCCGATGGGGTGGCCGGGTGGCCACCAGGCGGACATGTAGGGGTGTTCGGGTTCGGTGACCAGGATTCGGGTGAATCCCTGTTCCGGTCCCGGCCGGGTGGCGTCGTAGAACTCCAGCTCGTTCATCCGCTCGAAGTCGAAGGCGACCGATCCGAGCGAGCCGTTGATCTCGATGCGCAACCCGTTCTTGCGGCCGGTGGCGAAGCGCGTGGCTTCGTACGTGGCCAGTGCCCCGCCGTCGAGTCGGGCGACGAAGACGGCGGCGTCGTCGACCGTGACCGGGCCGGTGGCTTGGCTGTCGCCGTGCGCGGCGAGGCCAGTTGATTCGGTCGGCAGTGGTCGCTGTTTGACGAAGGTTTCGGTGGCCGCGCTGACTCCGGTGATGTGTTGTCCGGTGATGTGTTGGGTGAGGTCGATGATGTGGGCGCCGATGTCGCCGAGGGCGCCGGAGCCGGCCTTGT
>NZ_JBEZFI010000038.1:0-58525 GCF_040649295.1 Micromonospora sp. NPDC048999
CCCCGGCTGCCAAACCGGGCACGACCGGGACATCAACGCTGCTAGAAACATCCTCGCCGCCGGGCTGGCGGAGAGGTAAAACGCCTGCGGAGCTGGTGTAAGACCCCAAGGGAAGAAGTCCCCCCGGAATGGCAGCCGGCGATGAAACAGGAAACCCCACGGGCGACCGTGGGAATCCCGGTCCCTTCAGGGCCGGGAGGATGTCAACGACCCGATCCGACATCACCGCGGCGTGAAGTTCCGCCGATAGCGGGAGGCCGCTGCGGAGGTCAGGCGCTCTCGCGGTCTTCCAGTCCGAACGCGGCGCGTAGTTCGGCGCGGTCGCGCCGCAGATCGGGGTTGTCCTCGGCGAGGTGGTTCATCAGGTCGGAGGGCGTCGGCGATGGCGTTCAGCTTTTGTTGCACGGCCGCGTCGGCGCGGGTCTGGGTGGCGAAGAACCAGGCCTGGCAGGCGTAGCCAGCCACGGTGGTGGCGAACCGGTCGAAGAATCCCAGGGGACGGGAGACGTCGGTCGGCATCTTCGCCGTTCGGTTGCGGCGACGCTGGTCGACATCGGTCATGGGGCACAAGCTCCCCCGCGACCAGTTTCGCCAACGTCCGCATCTGGCGCAGCCGCAGCGGGTCAGCTCATGCTGGCCTTCGGGGCGCCGCGGCCCGGATCGATCCTGATGGGGCCAGAGGTGGAGGGGCGTACGTCGAAGTCGAAGATCTCGGTCGGCAGGTAGACGGTCGCGCAGGAGTTGGGGATGTCCACCACGCCGGAGAACCGGCCTTCGATCGGCGCCGCGCCGAGCAGCAGGTACGCCTGCTCGGGCTGGTATCCGAAGCGGGTCAGGTAGTTGATGGCGTGCAGGCAGGCGCGCTGGTAGGCGAGCTGCGAGTCGAGGTACCGCTGTTCGCCGTCGAGGGTGACGGAGATGCCGGAGAAGGCCAGCCACTGGCTGAACAGCGGCGGGGTGTTTCCCGGCTGGAAGATTGCGTTCTCGGTGACGCCGTACGTCTGCATGCCGTTCTTGACGAGGTCGACGTGCAGGTCGATGAACCCGCCCATCTCGATGCCGCCGCAGAAGGTGATTTCCCCGTCGCCCTGGGAGAAGTGCAGGTCGCCGACGGACAGGTTGGCGCCGGGCACGTACACCGGGTAGAAGACCCGGCTGCCGACGGTGAAGTTCTTGATGTCCTGGTTGCCACCGTTCTCCCTGGGGGGAGCGGTGCGGGCGGCCTCAGCGGCCACCCGGTCGAACTCGGCGTCGGTGAGGGTGCCGAGGATCGCGTTCTCGGGCTCGGGTGGCAGGGCCAGCGGCGGCACCCGGTCCGGCGCGGTGGCGATCAGCGCCGCTTCGCGCTGGTTCCAGGTGGCCAGCAGCGCCGTGGACGGAGCGGTGCCCATCAGCCCCGGGTGGGACATCCCGGTGAACGACACCCCGGGGATGTGCCGGGAAGTGGCCCGATGGCCTTTGAAATCCCAGACGGCTTTGTACGCGTCGGGAAACTGGTCGGTGAGGAAGCTGCCGCCGTTGGCCTTGGCGAAGATGCCGGTGTAACCCCAGCCCTGGCCGGCGAGGGGACCGGAGTCCTCCTGCGGGATGGGACCCATGTCGAGGATGTCGACCATGAGCAGGTCGCCCGGCTCGGCGCCGTGGACGGTGAACGGGCCGCTGAGGGCGTGGACCCGCTTCAGCGGAGCGTCGCGGATGTCGTCGGCCGAGTCGTCGTTGCGGATCGCGCCGTCGAACCACTCTCGGCAGTGGACGCGGAACGACTGGCCCGGTCGTACGGTCGCCACCGGCGGGATGTCGGGGTGCCACCGGTTGTGCCCGACCTTCTCCTGGTCGGTGAATCTCTTGCTTGAGTCGAGGGCGAACAGCAGCTCAGGCATGGTGTCCTGCCTTTCTCTTCCTCCGCGGGCGCCGGGTCACCATCGGGGCAGGCGGGCGTGGGCGGGATTCGTCGACCGGCGAGCCGGGCGACCGCCCGGCGGTCGCCCCACCACCTCCGGCGTCTCCGCGGTGCGCTCCGCCCGGTCCATCGCCGCGCGCAGCCCCACCGGCGTGCGGGTGAGCCGTGGTGGGGTGAACATGCGCCCGGCCAGGGTCCCGCAACGCGGACAGCGCGTCGACGGGCCTGCCGTCCCGATCGGCAGCGCGACGTCGAAGCTGCCGTCTTGCCGGCAGCGGTACTCGTACGTGGCCATTGGCGTCCCCCGTCCCAGCCTCCCGTGCGGGCGGTGGCCGGTCTGCGGCGGTACGCCCTGTCTCCTCAATTGTGGGCGATTATCGATCAAACCGGCGCAAAACGACGAATGAGTCGGTCGGCTGGGCGTCCGGCTCCTGCTTCACGGACTTCCGCTGGTCACGCGGCTGAGGCGGCAGCAGTTCCGTGTAGGGCAACACCCAACGTCGTTACGAAGAGTGACAGGGGTGCATCCGGGGGCGGCCATCACCCACAGTTGTTGACGGCAGGCGAGGCGGGCACGTCGGTGAGCAGCAACCGCAGGCCGGTGAGGGTGGCGAGCGGCGGATCGGGCGGCATGGTGACCGAACGGCCGGTCAGCGCTGCCAGTCGGGCGGCCGTTCCGGGGTGCATCGCGCCGCCGCCGGTGAGCAGCAGCCGTCGGTGCCCCGTCCAGCCCTGACCCGCGTTGAGCCTCCGGACGCAGTCGGCGATCGCGGGCACCTGGTCGATCGGGTTGACCAGGTCGACGCGTTCGGCGGAGACGATCGCCCCGTCGGCGATCCGGACGACCTCGGTGCGGCCATGGCCGATGTCGACGGCCACGATGTCGCCGGCGTGCAGGTCGGCCCGGCAGGCCAGCGCCGCCGCCAACGGCTCCTCGACCGCGGTCACCCGCCCCCCGGCGGCGCGGCGGACGGCGGCGACCAGCAGGTTCTTCTGGCGCAGGGTGGCGGTGGCGGGCACGCCGACGAGCACAGGGGACGGGTCACCGTCCGGCCGGCCGGCGGCGGCGAGCAGGACACGGAGGAGGCGTACGCAGCCGAAGAAGTCCTCGACGACACCCTGGCGTACCGGCCAGACGAGCCTGGCGCCGCCGGTCCGCGCGAGGTCGAGCGCCGCCCGTCCCACCGGTTGCCGGCCGCTCCTGCCGTAGGTGATCACTGCGGGCTCGGTGAGGATCTTGCCGGATGTCGGGGCCCAGACGCGGACCGTCGACGTGCCCAGGTCGAGCGCGACGGGCCACCGGGCACCTGGACGGGCGGCCAGCGTCGGTGGGCACGAGTGATCACGCAAGGTCGGCTGATCACGCAAGGTCGGCATGGTGCTCCAGGCCAGAAAGCAGCGCCGCGGGCGTGCGCTGGTGAGGGGTGGGCGGACGTCAGACGATGGCCGCGACCCGTGGGGGAGCGCGGTCGGCCGACCAGGCCGCCACACATCCGGGTACGGCCCGTCGCGCCAGGCGGAACACGATGCACAGCCCCACGGCCCGTGCGGTGGCCACGACCACGACGAGGAAGGCCAGCACGAACAGCGCCGACGCCGACAGTTGCCGATCGGTGCGACGGACAGCGTGCCGGGCCTGCATCCGGCCACCATAGCCCGGCCCGTGGACGCGGGCCATGGCCGGTGCGGGTGACGGCTAATCGGCTGGCCGCGTACCGCCCAGCCGCATTACCGTGCCAGCCGTGCCCATCCATGATGACGAGATCCGAGCCACCGCCGGGCAGGTGCGCCGCCTGCTGGCGGCCCAGTGCCCGCAGTGGGTGGACCTTCCCGTGGCACCCCTACCCGACGAGTTGGAGGGCACCGACCACGTGCTCTTTCGGATCGGCGACGGACTCGTCGCCCGTATGCCCAAGATTGACGGGGCGGCCGGCCAGGCCGATTCTGATGCGCGGTGGCTGCCGTCGCTGGCGTCTCAGCTTCCGGTGCGGATTCCGGTTCCGCTTCACGTGGGCGAGCCGGGCGCGGGGTACCCGTGGCGGTGGACCGTGGTGCCGTGGATCGTGGGGAGCACGCCTCCCCGGCTCGGCTGCGACGACGTACCCCTGGCCCGTGACGTGGCCGCCTTCGTTCGCGCCCTGCACCGGGTGAGTCCGGCCGGAGGCCCGGTCAAGTCACCGGGCTACCGAGGGGCCGCGCTGTGCCACGCCGATGAGGGCGTCCGCCGTGTGTTGCCCCGACTCGCCGAGCATGACGACGGCTTTGACGTGGCCGCGGCCGAGGCGGCCTGGGACGCCTGCCTGGCTGCTCCCGACTGGGATCTGGATCCGGTATGGATCCACGGTGATCTGCAGCCGGGCAACCTGATCACCGACGGCGGTCGTCTGGCCGCGGTTATCGACTTCGGCGCACTCGGTGTCGGCGATCCGGCGCCGGACGTGTCTCCGGCGCTGTGGACGTTCACCGGCGCGGCCCGGGACGCCTACCGGGAGGCGGTCGGGTACGACGACGCCACCTGGCGACGCGCCTGCGGCTGGGCCCTCGCGCCGTCGCTGACCGGCATCGACTACTACCGGCATACCTTCCCGCGAATGGCCGAGCACGGCCGTCGAATGGTCCGCGCAGTCATCGCCGAACTGGTGTGAGTGCCACAGCCAGCCGAGTGGCTACGCGCGCGACCAGATTCTGCGTAACGGTCGCATGCCTTCCTCGACGTAGTCGGCGATCGGGCGCTCGCCCCCGTCGAGATACCACTGCTCGAGTGCGGCGAAGTAGCCGAAGACGAGGGCGTTCGCGGTCACGCGCGCCTGCGTCTGGCTCAGGTCTCCGGTCGCCGCGAGCAGCGGGGCGATCCGTTGGGCCGCTCGGTCGAGCGCGGCGCAGGCGGCCATCCGCACCGATGGTTCGGTGAAGAAGTAGCGGACCCTGCGCCACGGGCTCCTCGCGGCCCGCGAGTCTCGGGCCACGTCTGCGGAGTGGAGCGCCGGCTCCGGTGCGGATTCGTACGCGCGGACAGCCCGAAGCAGGCTGCCGACCGGATCGGCGGGATCCAGGAGGTCTTCGAGCATCTGTCGGCTCATGTGGTCGAACTCGTCGGCGACGAGGAGCCCTTCTTTGGTGCCGAAGTAGCGGTACACCGATGACGGCGACACCTCGGCCGCGGCTGCGATCTCCTCGATCGTGACGGCGCTGAACCCTCGTTCGTCGAACAGGTCGAGAGCGCGTTCCTGGATGGCGTGCATGGCTTTGAGTCGCCAACGCTCACGGAGGCCGGTCACGCCACGAGAGTATCAGCCGGGAGGTCACGCGCTTTAGACAGTGACTCCCAGATGACATTGACTATCCGTGAAGGGCGATTTAGGGTCACTTGCGCTGACAGTGACTGTCTCTAAGGCGACGTGTGCCAACTGGAGGAACGCAGGCCATGACAACGCTGGCAAGGAAGCCGGGCAACCGGGGAGCCCTCGCGATGCTGTACGTCGGTGCCGGGCTCACCGTGATCGCTGCCCTTTCTCCGTTCATCGACCAGGCCACGACGACTGTTCTGGCAGACCACATCCGAAAGGGCTACCCGACCTACGGGACGGGTGAGATCAACACCGCCGTCACCGCGTACGCGGTGCTCCTGGCCGTGGTCGGGGTGCTGGGGCTGCTCGGCTGGCTCGGCACCGTCTGGGCGGTCCGCGCCGGCAAGGGCTGGGCCCGCTGGTCGGCGACCGGCCTGTTCGCGATCGCGCTCTGCATCGCGATCGCGGCGGCGACCACCAAGGACACCAACGGCGAAGTCGGTCTTGCGCCGCAGCTGGGCTGGCTTCAGCTCCTTCCCTGCGTCCCCGGCCTCGCCGCGGTCGTGCTGTTGCTGAGGAAGGCGGGATGACCTGTAAGGTGTGCCATTGCACTGGCCCCTGACGCGGTCAGGGGCGCTACCTGGCCGAGGCCGGCCGTTCGGAAGACCAAAAGGAGCCACCGTTGCGTGAGGGCAAGCCGCCGAAGCTGTCCGAGATCCCAGCATTCGTGGAGTACATGAACGCGGGATGGGGCGTGCCGGACCGCACTCCGTCGGTTGTCCCCGGCGCTGTCGAGGCGGCCGCCGCTCACCGGGCCAGGCTGGCCGAGGCGCTCCCCGGCCGGACCATCGTGCTGGCGGCGGGGGAGGCGCCCGTGCGCAGCAACGACATGACGTATGACTTCCGCCCGGACAGCGACTTCCTCTGGGTGACCGGCTGTACGGTCCAGAACGCGGTGGTGGTGCTGCGTGACGGCGACGCGACGCTCTACCTGCCGCCGCCCGCCGCGCCCGGCGACCCCGGCTTCTGGGCCGACGCCCGCTACGGCGAGCTGTGGGTCGGGGCCGAGCCCGGGGTGGCCGAGTGGGCGCGGGCGCTGGGCGTCGCGGTCCGGCCGCTGTCGGAGCTCACCGAGGACGTGACCCGGGACGAAGAGGTTGGCCGTACCCTCGCCGAACTGCGCATGTACAAGGACGAGTGGGAGATCGGGCAGCTCCGCGAGGCGGTGGACCGTACGGTCGAGGGCTTCGCCGCGGTCGTCCGCGAGATCCCCACCGCGGTCGCGGGGCCCGGTGAGCGGTGGCTGCAGGGCACCTTCGACCGGTACGCCCGGGCGTACGGCAACGGCCCCGGCTACGCCACGATCGTCGGCAGCGGCCAGCACGCGCCCACGCTGCACTGGTGGCGCTGCGACGGCCCGGTGCTGCCGGACGAACTGCTCCTGCTCGACATGGGCGTCGAGGTCAGGAGCTGTTACACCGCCGACGTCACCCGCACGTTCCCCGCCTCCGGGCGGTTCTCTCCCGTTCAGCGGCAGGTGCACGACCTGGTGGAGAAGGCCCACCGGGCCGGGCTGGCGGCGGTGGGCCCCGGCCGTCGATGGACCGACTTCCACCACGCGTCGATGGAGGTGATCGCGCAGGGCCTGGCGGACTGGGGACTGTTGCCGGTCTCGGTGGACGAGGCGCTCGCCGACACCGGCCAGCATCACCGGCGCTACCTGGTGTGCGGGGTCGGCCATCACCTGGGGCTGGACGTGCACGACTGCGGCCGGGCGACACCGGAGGCGTATCAGGGCGCGATCATGGCGCCCGGCATGGTGCTCACGGTCGAACCCGGGCTGTACTTCCACGCGCACGATCTGACCGTGCCTCCGGAGTTGCGGGGCATCGGCGTGCGTATCGAGGACGACCTCATGGTCACGCCGGATGGCATGGAGGTGCTCTCCGACGCGCTGCCGCTGGACGTCGACGGCCTGGAGAAGTGGATGGCGACTCACACCATGCAGTGACGGGAGCCGAGTGTCATGAGCGTGTCTTGTGCGACAAATAGCTGTTGATCGCGTCAGACCGGCCAGCCGGCCGCTGCGCGCCTTGGCCGCGACGTGCCGAGGCACTGCGCATCGGGGGACGCTGAGCGGTCTACGACTGCTCGACGCAAACGCGACGTCACGGGAGGCGGCGTGGCCAAACGGTACCGACGGCGCGTACGAGGGACGCAGACGTGGACCGCGATGCAGCCGCTTGGCCCCGTCCAGCGGAAACCTCGCAGCCGATGGCGTCCCGGGTACTGGCTCCGGCACCCGGCCCTTGGCGTTGCCGTCAACCTGTTGCGTGTACTGGTGCTCGTTTACTGCGTCCTCGGGAACCTACACCACCAGACCGACCTGGCGGAGCGCGGCGAGCGGACGGGTGCGAAACGAGGCAGAGGCGTGGTGTCGACGCCAGCCCGTGCCTCGGCTCGGCGCACGGCGATAACGCGGCCGGCGGTTCACTCGGCTCGCGGCACGTGTGGCTGGGCGTGCCGGGCGAGGGCCATCGCGGCGGTGACCGCGAGCACGAAGCCCAGCACCGCCACCGGCGCGAACCCGGGCCGGACCCGGTCGCCGAGCAGCAACCAGCCGACCAGCGCCGGCGCCACGGTCTGTCCCACGATGGTCGACGCGGAGGCGACCGTCACCGACCCGCGTTGCAGGGCCGCCGCATACAGCAGCAGCCCGTTCAAGCCGGCGATCACCAGCGCGTAAGTGATCGGACTGGTCACCAGGGCGCCTACCGAGCCGATCCGGCCGAGCAGCCGGGCACCGAGGGCTGCGGAACCGAAGGACAGCCCGGCCAGCAGCCCCGGCAACGCGGGTGTACGCATCCGAGGGCTGCCCAGATAGCTGCCGACGGCCAACGCGACCACCGCCCCGAGCAGCCACCAACCGGCCACCCCCGGCATCTCCGACGGCGGCCCGATGACGGCCGAGATCACCAGCAGCACCAGCCCGATGATCACCCCGCCGATCGCGAGCGCGTCCTGCGCCGACAGTTTGACCCGCAGTACCAGCATGGCCAGGAACGCGACGATGCTGAGGTTCGCCGCTCCCACCGCCTGGACCGCGAACAGCGGTACGCTCCGCAGCGCGGTGAAGGTGAGCCCGGAGGATGCTCCGTCCAACGCCAGTCCTGCCGCGTACGGCCCGTTTCGTAGCAACCGATACAGCAGCCGAGGATCAAGGTGCGCGGTGGCCGCGATCCGGCGCGCCCCGATCGACTGCAGGGTCGCGGCGGTGGCACTGCAGAACGCGGCGCCGAGCGCCAGCACGAAGCCAAACATGAACGGCCCCCCGGGTCGTCGCTGCTGGTAACAGTCGCCGGGAGGGACTACCCGCCTACGCGCCGGAATCGCGGGGGAGGTGCCGAGCGTATCGCCGATGGCTGTGCAGGTGCCGTGGACCGAGTTGGGCATGCGGCGTCGCCGGGCCTCGCCTGGTGGCCCCGTAGCTTTTTCTACCACGCGGTGACGGGCTCGATCCGCTCTTTGCCGGACCCTGCCCGGCTGTCCCTGCCCGGTGTTACTACTGGCCGCAGGCGGGACCTTCGGCCTGGTCTGGCGGCCGCGCCGTACGTCCCCGACTCCAGAGGGGGGCGGGTGGCTGGATCATGGATGGACCAGGGCCCCTCGCCGGGGAGGGCAAGGCGAAGCAGCAGCAGGCCACCTTCCTGGAGTTGTTCTTCGATGTGGTGTTCGTCTTCGGGCTGACCCGGATCTCGCTCCGGGGAACCGAGGGCCTCATCGGTCCCGAAGTCCATCACCCGGCGGTGGTCATCGCCGGGCTGCTGAAGTTTGTGTTCCTGCTGCTCGCTCTGTGGTCCGTCTGGCACCTCACGGCCTGGATCACCAGCCGGTACGACCCGTACGGCAGCATCATCCAGTTGGTGGTCATCGTCGCGCTGCTTTCCAGCATGGTGATGGGCGTGGCGATCGGGAAGGCGTACGGCAACGGGGGGCTCGCCCTGGCCATCGCCTACGTGACCGCTCAGATGTCCGGGCCCCTGATCCTCACGATCAGGTTGCGGGACCGGGAGCAGCGGCGACTCAAACTGCGGATGCTGGTCACGTTCGCCGTTACCGGCCTGGCATGGATCAGCGGCGGGCTGATGGAACAGCACTGGCGGGGGGCGCTGTGGGCATTGGCGTTGGGCACGGAGTACGTGGCGGCGCGGACCGGCTGGCCGGTGCCCGGCCTCGGGCGTTCCCGGGTGGCGAAGTTGGCCATCGCGGGGGCGCATTTGGGGGAGCGCTATCAGCAGTTCTTCCTCATCGCCCTCGGGGAGTCGGTCCTGGTTTCCGGTCGGGCGTACGCCGAGGGAAGCTTCGGCGCCGGCCATTCCGTCGCGTTCGCGCTGGCGCTGATCATGTCGGTGCTGATCTGGTGGATCTACTTTCATCGCGCCGGTCAGATCCTGCCCGACGCGGTCGGCAGAAGCACCCGACCGGGGAGGATGGCCCGGTCCACCGCCGACTCCCACCTGATCATGCTGATCGGTATCGTGACCACCGCCATCGGCTGTCATGTGGGCATCCAACAGCCGCACGGCCGCGCCCCGTTGGCCTGGGTCGCGGTGATCCTCGGTGGGCCGGCCATGTTCACGATCGGCCGCTCGCGCTTCGAGCACGAGGTGTTCGGCCGGGTATCTCCCTCCCGGATCGTGGTCGTCGCCGCCCTGGCCGCCCTGTTCCCCGTGATGCTTCACCTACCGCCGTTGGCCGCGCTGGGTGCCACTGCCGCCGTGCTCGCGGCGGCGGCCGCAGCCGACGCGCGTCGGGCGCGGGGGCATCCGCCAGAGCCGCCGTCCCCGCGGCCGTGACAGGTCACGTTACAAGCGGTCCTCCACGTTCCCGCGGCTGCCGGCGTCACCGGCCATCCGTTCGCGCGCCGACTGATCGCCCAGCAGTGCCCAGCGCAGGAAGTCAACCGTCACCGCGGCCACCACGTCGAAGTCGGGATCCGGCCCGAGGTACGGCGCCAGATGGTCGCCGTTCGGCAGTTCCAGCAGCGCCTTGGGCCAGGCCAGCGGCTCGTACGCCTCGGTGCAGCCGTCGAATTTGACGACGGTGTCCTGGCGCCCGTGGACGAACAGGATCGGCGCCGGGGCGCCCGAGTAGCCCACGCCGAACGGCCACTGGCCGCCGGCGAGGACGATGCCCGCCTTGAGCCGGTCATCGCGGTGCTTCGTGAACATGCCGACGGTCGTCATGCCGCCCAGCGAATGCCCGGCTGCGGCGATGGCGTCACCGTCGACGTGGCCGTACAGCGGATCACCCTGGGTGGTGTCGAGGGCCAGTACGGCGGTCAGGACGGCTGCGTTGTCGCCCGGCTGGTTGACGATGTCTTTGTCGTCGAGCTGTTCCGAGCCGCGGGCCGAGTGCGGGAACGTCGGTGCGGCGACGATGAAGCCGGCCTCCGCCCAGGTGCGCAACAGCGGCAGATAGTCCTCCGGGCGGCGAGTGTATCCGTGGCTGAACACCACGACCGGGAAGCGGCCCGCCGCCGTGGGGTGGACGAGCAGCGTGGGCAACGGCCGGTCGGCGCCGTTGGCGACCTGCAGCGTCCGCTCGGTGACAGCCGCGTGCGCGGCGGCGGCGCCGGAGGTGGCCGGACCGCCACGGCCGCATCCGACAAGCAGGCCGGCGATCAGGAGTGAGCAGGCGAGCAACGGGCGTACCAGGCGCACGACGCGACCTCCAAAGGTCCTGGCCTGCCTGGGCGCCGAGCCCCAGCCGGCCTGCGCCCCGATCGCGGCCGTCCGCTCATCGTGACATCACCGAACGCCGATGGGAAGCCGATGCTTGCATCCACGGGCCTGTACCTGTCCGCCCGCGCACTGCGCAGGTCTAGGCGGTGACGTGGGCGACGCGGATGAACCTGACAGGTTCGCTGCCGTCGTTGCGGTAGCCGTAGTTCCGGTCGGTGGCGAGCCGCGCTGAGGCGCCCGTGTCGAGAACCGTGTCGTCGTGGCCGTCGGCGATCAGGGTGAGGACGCCGCTGATGACCAGGAACAGCTCTTCGCTGCCGTGCGGGTCCGGCTCGGCCTGGTAGGAATCCCCGGGGACGAGAGTCCAGTCCCACAAGGCTGCCGAGGGGCGCACGGTGCTCGCGGTGGACAGCACCGCGTGACTTCCGGCAGCTGAGGACCAGATGCCAGGGGCGGTGCCAGGGGCGCTGACGACCAGTGAGCCGGGCCGGGTCTCGCGGGCCAGGGACGCGAAGTCGGTGCCGAGGGCGTGGGCGACCTTGGCGACGGTGACCAGGCTGGGGTTCGCCTCGCCATGCTCGATGTGGCTGAGCATCCGCACGCTCACCCCGGAGGCGTCGGCCAGCTGCTGCATCGTCATGCCGGCCTCCTGGCGGCGCCGGCGCACCTCCTGGCCGACCCGTTCGATGAACGGGTCGCTCCAGCCGGCCTTGGTCTCCATCGACACCTCCGCACTCAGCCCGGTGGGCCGCGACTCGTCCATCAGGGGCCCGTAACGCGGCATGCAGTATATTGCACACGACATTGATCTGCACTATATTGCATGTTCCGATGCGCTGCCCCCGCCCGACACAGTGCGGCCCGACCCCCAGGAGACCGACAATGACCCCCATTGAATCCACCGCCAGCGGGTCGACCGAGTTCGACGTCGCTGCGCTGAGGGCGCAGTTCCCGTCCCTGGCCTCGGGCATCGCGCACTTCGACGGGCCGGGCGGCACACAGACACCGCGGCCGGTCGCCGACGCGATCGCCGCCACGATCACCAGCCCGCTGTCCAACCGCGGCACGGGCGCGGTGTCGGAGGCCAACGCCGACGCCGCGGTCACCGCGTTCCGGCAGGCCTACGCCGACCTGCTCGGCGTTCCCGCCCGCGGGATCGTCCACGGCCGCAGCGCCACGCAACTGACCTTCGACTTCTCCCGGATGATCGCCAAGCAGTGGCGCCCGGGTGACGAAATCGTCGTGACCAGGCTCGACCACGACGCCAACGTCCGGCCCTGGGTGATCGCCGCCGAGAACGCCGGTGTGGTCGTGCGCTGGATCGACATCGACCCGGCCACCGCCGACATCGATCCCACCTCCCTCGAGGCCGCCATCACTGAGCGGACGCGCCTGGTCGCCGTCACCGCCGCGTCGAACCTGCTCGGCACCAAGCCAGCATTGCGGGCGATCGCCGACGCCGCACACGCCGTCGGCGCGCTGGTCTACGTCGACGGCGTGCACTACACCGCGCACCAGTTCGTCGACGTCCCCGCCCTCGGTGCGGACCTGTTCGTCTGCTCCCCGTACAAGTTCCTCGGCCCGCACTGCGGCGTCCTGGCCGCCTCCCCGGACCTGCTCGAGACCCTGCGTCCGGACAAGCTGGTCCCCTCCACCAACGCCGTCCCCGAGCGCTTCGAACTTGGCACCCTGCCCTACGAGATCCTCGCCGGTGCCACCGCCGCCGTCGACTTCCTCGCCGGCATCGCCCCCGCGGCAATCGGAACCGCGGACGGCAATTCCTCGCGGCGTGAGCGGCTCCGGGTCTCCCTGCATGCCGTCGACGAGCACGAGACGCGCCTTCGTCGCCTGCTCGAAGACGGACTCGCGGCACTGGGCGCCGACGTCGTGCTCCACTCCCGTGCTGCCGACCGTACCCCGACGCTGCTGGTCACCCTGCCCGGCCGGAAGACCTGGGACGCGTACCAATTCCTCCTGGGCCGTGACGTGCTCGCTCCCGCCGGATCCTTCTACGCGTACGAGCCGTTCCGCCGCCTCGGCCTGGACGACGAGCACGCGCTTCGGCTCGGCCTGGCCCCCTACAGCGACGACACCGACATCGCGCGCGTCCTCGACGGCCTGGCCGCCTTCCTCGCCCAGTGACCGCGAGCCCGAACCGAGCCATACGGCGACTTGCCGGAGCTCCACCGCCGGACTGAGGGGATCGGCGAGCGGCACCTGGACACCCCCGGCCGTGAATGCGGAGCGACTCTACGTGATCGTCGTCGCCTCGGTGTTCTTTTCGTGCTCGTCGGCTACTCTTTTCGTGCTGGCCGTCGAGCACGAAAAGAGTAGCCGAGATGATCACAATGACCGAGGCGGCGCTGCTCTGTGTGGCGTGCGGGCAAACGCTGCCACCTCCAGAGACGCGAGGCCGGCGGCGAAAATATTGCGACGCGACGTGCCGCAGCGCCGCGCGACGCCGCCGGGCTCGCGAGGAGGATGTCAATTCAGCCTTGACGACTAGCGGTCGCGAAGACAAGATTGGCGCCGTGAGGGATTCGGGTCAGCTCGCGGCAGTCGGCGAAGCGCTCGTGGCATTGCGCTCGGCTGAGGCCGGCCTGCGCGATGCGGTTGACGCTGCTCGCGACGCGGGCAGCACATGGTCCGAGATCGGCGACGTGCTCGGCACTACTCGGCAGGCCGCGTTTCAGCGCTTCGGTCGGCCGGTTGATCCCCGTACCGGAGAACCCATGAAATCAGCGATCCTGCCCGGATCCGCCGAGAAGGCGATCGCCGTATTCGTCGGCCTCGCCTGCGGCGACTGGGAGGCGGTGCGCGCGGACTTTGACACGCGCGTCGCCCAGGCGCTGCCGGACGCGGATGCGGTTGCGGCTACGTGGGCTGCCCTGGCCGGCCGTTACGGCCGGTACGAGCAGCAGATGGGTGAGCCGTTCACCTATCAACTGGGTGACTTCACTGTTGTTGACATCCCACTGCGGTTCGAGGCCGGCGAGCAGATCGGTCGCGTCAGCTTCAATCCCGACGGCACGGTCGCCGGCCTGTTCGTCCTGCCGCCTGAGGCCGCCTGAGATGCGCGAGCCCGCAGTCTTGCTGCCCATTGGCGTGGTGGCCTTGGCGTTCATCGTCTTCTGCTACGTCGAACTTGCCCGCCGCCCGGCCAAGGCCCTGCCGAAGCCCGTTTGGGCGGTCATCATCGTCGCATCCATCCCGTTCGGCGGCATCGTGTACCTGTTACTCGGCCGCGGCGAGCCCGCGATCCCTACCGCCTCCGCCACCGACACAAGCCGCGACAGGGGAATCCTGGCGGACCTCCACGCGGCACTGCCCCCGCCCGGCGACACGGAGACGACCGCGGACGTCGCCATCTCCACTCACGCGCTGTCCAAAGTGTTCACCGGCGGCGTCGGGCTCCACAGCGTCGACCTGTCAGTGCCCGCACGCGGCGTTTACGGCCTGGTGGGTCCCAACGGAGCCGGAAAGACCACCCTGATGTCGCTGCTCGCGGGACTGCGTCACGCCGACTCGGGAGAGATCACCACAACCGCCCGGATCACGCTCTGCCCGGACACCCCCGCGTTCGAGCCGTGGCTGACAGCCGTCGAGACGGTCGACCTGTTCCGCAAGATCGGCCCGGCCGGCGGTATGGACCCCGACCGTGCGTTGGCCCTGACCGGGCTGGCCGACGCCCGCGACCGCAAGGTAGGTGGATTCTCCCGCGGCATGACGCAACGGCTGGGACTCGCCGTAGTCCTCGCCTCTGGCGCGGAGGTCCTCCTGCTCGACGAACCGACGAGCGCGCTCGACCCGCAGGGGCGCGCGGACATGCTGCGCCTCATCACGGCGTTAGGACAGGACCGGGCGGTGGTGGTCTCCAGCCACATCCTCGCCGACGTGCAGCGCATCGCCGCAACGGTCGGTGTGCTCCGCGAAGGCCGCCTGATCTACCAGGGTTCGGTGCGTGACCTGATCGAGCAGCACACCCGCCCGAGCTGGCGGCTCGAACTGCGGTCCAAGGTTGACGACCTGGCCGTACGACTGCGCCAACAGGACTGGGTGGTCGCCGTCGAGCCGGAGCCGTATGGACTGCGCGTCGACACGACGAGCCTGTCCGCCGGGGAGATCCTGCTACCGGCGGAGATCGCGGCCAGTGGCGCCGAGTTGGTCGCGTTCACGCCAATCGGGGCGGATCTGGAGACGGTGTTCCTGTCGATGGTGGGGGTGGCATCATGAACCTCTGGCGGCTCGAACGACTGCGTCTGTTCCGTACCGGGCGTTGGATCGCGCTGCTCGCCGTGTTTCTCGTGCTCGGGTTCGGCCAACCGCTGGCCACCCGTTACCTCGGCGATCTGCTCAGCGGTGCGACCGGCGACGGCTACATCAAGATCATCGTAACGCAGCCTCGGCCATCCGACGGGATGGCCGCCTACTTCGGCAACATCAGCACACTGGGCACCCTCGTCGCCGTCGCCGTGGCCGGGTTGGCCTTCACGGTACGAGCGAACCCGCCGCTGGCAGCGCTGTACCTGACGCATGTCCGCTCTCGGGCGAGCCTGCTGGTGCCCCGGCTGGTGACCGTCGCCGTCGCGGTGGCGGTCGCGGCCCTGCTGGGTGGTGCCGCGGCCACGTACGCGACGACGCTTCTGCTCGGTGCGCCGGCTGCCGGCGCGACCGCAGCCGGGGTAGCGGCCTCCTGTCTCAGCGCAGTCTTCGCCGCGGCGATCACCTTCCTGTGCGCCTGTCTGCTTCGCGGGCAGGTCGCCACCATCGCTGTCGCCCTCGTCGCAGCCTTCGTAGTGGTCCCGTTCGCCGACCTCATCCCCGGAGTGCGTCACATCGGCCCGAACGCGCTCATCAAACTGCCAACGGCCCTGCAGACCACGCCGTGGAGCAGCGACGACACCTGGGCAACTCTGGTGACGATCGGCCTCACCCTCGCCTGTGTGGCCGCCGGGCTGTGGCGCGCCACTCGGTGGCAGCAGTAACCAAGGGGCCGCGTCGCGCGTCAGCGTACTTCGCAGGGCGCGCCGTTCACGGTGAAGGCCGTGGGCGGCGCGTCGCTGTCGTGCCACGTGCCCATGATCCCGAACGTCGCGGTACCACCGGGGGAGATGACGGCGTTCCAGGCCTCGTTGCGGGCCGTGACGGCGGTGCCGGTCTGGGCCGTGGTCGCGTTCCAGGCGCCGGTGATGCGCTGGTCGCCGGCGAAGTCGAAGGCGAGCGTCCAGCCCTTGATCGGCGCGGCCGCGATGTCGGCGATGGTGACCTCCGCGACGAAGCCGCCGTCCCACCGGCTTGTGTTGCGGTACGTCACCGCGCATGCCGGCCTGGGCGGGACCGGCGCGATTGCCAGGTCGGCGGAGGCGGAGGCGACCGTCGTGTCGCCGATGCTGAACCGCGCGGTGACCTGGAGCCGGGTGGCGGTGCAGGTGCCGAAGGTGCTGTAGCCGGATGTCGCCGTGTACGTTCCACCGGCCGCGATGGTGATCTGGCGTGGCGGGAGCGGGTCGAGGATGGGGCATCCGGGCGGGATGCTGCCGGGGTCGGCGCCGAGGAACCGGCCGTAGGAGAACAGCGAGACCTGCTGCGGCGTGTCGGTGCAGTTCTGCGCGACGAGCGTCAGGGTGCTGCCCTGCCCGGGCGTGATCTGGGGCGGCGACCAGGTCATCGACGCGATCCGGATGGTGCCGGTGCAGGCCGGTTCGGCGGCGTGCGCCGGGGCGGTGGCGGCGGGGGCGGCGAGGGCGGCGCCGGTGGTGCACAGCGTGGCGAGGGCGGCGGCGAGCTTGCGCAACGGGACCTCCTGCGTGGCGGATGCGGGACCGTTGCCCAGCACACCGAATGAACCGACGGCTGTCAATATTGTGAGCCCACCGATCAGGCCCCTGGTGCTGCGGGAGATGCGCGACGACGATCTGGACGACCTCGCGGCGTTGCTCGGCGAACCCTGCGGTGCTTCGGTTCCCGCAGCCGAAGACCCGCGAGGAGGCGCTGGGGTGGATCGGGCACAACCGCCGCCGGTACCGCCGGCCAGGATCCCCGGCACACTGGCGCGGACGGTTCGTTGATCATGCGACGGACGATCGCACCGGCGTAACACCCCCGCGAGGCGCTGTCAGCATTACGTCAGCGCATTCAGGGGCCTGGGGAATCCACCGGGGCCAGCCATAGAATTTGTCGTGCTCATCGACCTGGAGGCGGACCGGATCCTGGCCGCCGCCCGAGATGTCGCCGACCCGGTGTCCGCCGCCCGCATGGTTGCCGAGGCGTTTCTGGTCGTGTCCAGAACGGCGGACCCGGCCACTTTGGCGCCGTTGGTCGAGCGGATCGCGGCGTTGCGTGGTGAGCCGGCCGAGCCGCGAACCGAGCTGCTGTTCCACACGCTGTCCGGTGTCGTCGGGACACGGATCAGGCAACCGTACGCCACCCGCCATCTCGAGGCTGCCCTGCGGATCTTCGCGGCGCACCGGCTGAACGATGACGCGCTGTCTGTCGAGTGCGCCCTCATGTGCACTTTGAGTCTGATCCGGCCGCACGAGGTACGGCCCGGCTTCGCGCATCTGGTTGACCAGCTCGACGTCGATCCCGTTCGCCGAGCCAGGCTCATCGCCATGATCGGACTCGGTGACGCGTGGGCGGGCAACCTGGTCCGAGGGCATGCCGGGCTGTGCGCGGCCCGCGAACTCGCCGAGTCGGCGGGCCGCTTGGACGTCCAGGCCGAGGTGGCCTCCTGGTTGATCAAAATCTCGGCGTTCTGCGGTGACCTCACCGCGTCGGCCGCCTACCTGACCGAAGCGCGGGAGTTGGCCGCGCGGGTGGGGTCGAGCTGGGTCGCCGTCCACATCGCCGAGTGCGGGGCCGCTTTGTATCTGATCAGCGGCGACATCGAAGCCTGGGTCGGCGCGCTGGAGCTTCTGGTCAACAGCGCGATCGGGGCCAACTCCGGTTTGTTCTTCGAACACCGCTGGGAACTCGCCACCCACTACGCCCTGTACGGCGATGCGGGCGCAGCGCAGGCACTGCTGGCCGGCACACCCGACCCGCCGTTGGCCTGGCCCGGGTCTCCGGCGCTGCCCGCGTGGCGCGGCTGGATCGCCGAGCCCACGAGCGCGGCTGCGATGGCGCGGGTCGAGGCATCGCTCGCCGGATTGAACCGGCCGGTGGAGCGGTTGTCGCGGGCCCGCATCGCGTGGCTGCTGGGTGCGCAGCATGCTCGTCTGCAGCGACGGGTCGATGCGATCCGGCTGCTGGAGGCCGCGAGTTCCGGCTACGCCGCGATCGGCGCGGCGGGACCACTGACCCGGGTCATCGCCGAGCTGCGCGGCGTCGCGATGCGCGCCACCGTTATCGGCGAGCTGCCCCGGGCGCTGACCACCCGGCCGCCCAGTGGACAGCCGTTGACGGCGGCAGAGGACCGGGTGGCCAGAGCGGTCGCCGCGGGGCTGAGCAACCGGGAGGTCGCGGACCGGCTCTGCGTATCCGTGAAGACGGTCGAGTTCCATCTCGGAAACACTTTCCGCAAGCTCGGCGTACGCAACCGGACCGAACTCGCCAGTCGGCTCGGACCGCTCGTCTGAGGCCACCCGACGAACCGCCGCCAGCCGCAGCGCCCCGGGCCAGCCGAGCAGCTCACGCGGAGGCGCATGTAACACGAGGCGTACCTTTTCGGCAAGCTGCTAGCCGTAACCCGACAGCGCAGCTCGGGGCCGGCCAATCGACAGGCCCACCTCTACCGGCTACTGTTCGCGCAACTCCGGGCCTGCCGCCGACCGACAGGTGCACATCCCGCCGGCGGACGTCCGTGAGAAAGGATTCCCGCGTTGTCGCACCTCGGTCTCGCCCGCTCAGTTTCCCTGGCCGCGGTGGCGGCGCTCGTGCTCAGTGGATGCGGCTCGCAGTCGAACGGCCCAGACAGCTCGAAGCTGGGCCCGGTCGTCGTCGACGGCGCCGTGGACCTTTCGGCGCTGCAGCGGCTGGTCGACACTGAACGGGCGAAATCGCAGGAGCAGCAGGAGCAGGAGCTCGCCAGGCTCGACAACGTCTTGGAGCGGGAGCTCTGGAAATGGTCGGGTTTGGAATCGGCGCTCGGCGGAGCCGCAGCCGCCGACGCCGCGTTCGCCGCGCACGGCAAGGCACTCACCGGCAAGGCGCGGGCGATCGGCGACAAGCCGATCGTGATCGTGCCGGCGGTGTACGTCGCCGACCCTGCGGGCCCGACCATCGGTGAGGGCCTGTTCGGTGCCATCCTCCTCGTCATCCTCGGCGCCGAAGGCGTCGTATCCGCCACGAACGACTTCAAGGACGGTCAGCAGGTTTCCGGGGACCTGAGCAAGGAGATCAAGATCTCGGGCTCACTCGAGCACGCCGACCTGAGTATGGATGCCACTCACGAGTCCGACGGCGTGACCACCAAGCTGGCCGTGAAGATCGGGATAAGCCCGTGCCCCGACGCGAGCGGCCGCTTCGAGGGCAGCGCCAAGGTCGACATCTCCGCGACGAAGACAGGCGGCAGCACCGGGCAGCGGGGTACCCTGGACGTCACGGTCACCGGCCAGGTCAACGACGACGCGAAGCTGGAGTCCTCCGACGTCGAGTACCGCATGCAGTGGGCCGACTTCGCGAACAGCAAGGGCAGCTTCGTGGATATCGCCGGCGCGATGGGTGACACGAAACCGGCGACTGCGGCTCTCAACCGCAGCGGCGGCAAGCCGAACGGCTCCCTGCTGCAAGCCGCAGTAACCATGGGTGCGCTGTACAGCACAATGGTGAGAATCAAGATCGTCGACGCGGCCGAGAAGGGCTGGCAGTCGGGCCGTTGCGTGGCCCTCAAGCCGACCGCCGCGCCGGGCCCGAAGGGCATGAAACCCGGCGCCACCTCGACGATCAACGCCGCGCCGCGCAGCCGGATCGACGGCGGGCCCGTCGGCGGGACGGTCAAGGCGACCCTCACCGCGGGCGGCGCCGCGGTCAAGCCCGACGGCAGCAAGGTGAACGCCGATGCGACCTTCACCTACACGGCCCCCGACGCTCCCGACAAGAGCGGGACGGTGTCCTTCGAGGCCAGGTCGCGGCGGGGTGTCGCCAAGGCGAGCATCGACTTCGACACGAAGCAGGGGGCGTACGTCGCCAGCGGAGGCACCGAGGTGAAGGTGTCCGGCACCGTCCCCGACCTCACCGCTCCGTTCACCTTGCAAGGTAAGGGCGCTGGCTTCACCGTCGTCTACTCGTACACCCCGACCAGCGGCACCGGTGGCACCTACACCTACACCGGCTCGGGAAGCGGTGTGACTATGAAGGGCTCGGGCACCTACCGGATCACGGGCAGCGACCCGGTGCTCACCCTGACGCAGGCCGGCCAGGGCTGCGTAAACGTGGGCGGCTGCAGGACGACCACCAACGTGATCACCCTGACCAGAGCCGGGACTGCGTAACAGGGCGCCATATAGATCCGAAGTAGATCGGTTCGGCGCTCCGGGATCGGTTATTGGTTCGCCGGCTTGCTCCCCGACGGCAGCACTGAAGACGAGGTGATCAGATTGCTCGGCATCCGCGCCACCAAGACGGATGTGGGCCAAGGCTAACGGATTTGGCGCCATGGCGCTGCGAGAGCCATCGCGCGCTGTCGGATCTTGGTCATCAGTTGCTCCGGAGGGCCCGCAGCCGGGTCCGCGTTCTCAGCAGACTTCGACCCTATCCCTCTGGCACCTCGTGGGCGCGTCGTTGATCGGCAGCGCAGTTTTCGTCTTCTCAGTGGCCTGGCCGCAGGGCCAGAACTGACTGCTCGGCGCGGGTCACCTCCACGATGCGGGACGCGCCGAGGTCGAGCCGGCCGAGTGGGTCGGGAGAGGATGTCAACGTCGCCATCGGCCGTCGCTGGCCGTGTAGGCGCGCTTTCGTCGTTGGGCTTATGGAATGGCGTGCCGGTTGGTATGCCTGTGGGGTGACGGAGCAAGCGAACAACGAGCAGGCTTCGGCGGGTGGCGACGGGCCGACGGAGGACGGTGGAACGGCGTCCAAAACGCCGCTGACGGGTCCTCCCACGGCAGGGAAGGCGGCGGGGCTGACGCTGCTGGTCGGCGCGTTGGGCGTGGTGTACGGCGACATCGGCACCAGCCCGCTGTACGCGCTGAAGACGCTCTTCAGCCTCGACCGTAACCTGGTCCCGAACACCCCCGACGTGTTCGGCGTGATCTCGCTGATCTTCTGGACCATCACTCTGATTGTGTCGATCAAATACGTGATCTTCATTTTGCGGGCCGACAACGACGGCGAGGGCGGGGTGATGGCCCTGGCCGCTCTCGCCCAAAGGGCGTTGCGCAACGCTGGTGGACGGCGCGCCGCGGCGGTGTTGGGTCTCGGGGCGCTGGGCGCCGCCTTGTTCTACGGCGACAGCGTGATCACTCCGGCGATCTCGGTGTTGTCGGCGATCGAGGGGCTGGAGGTCAGTTCGCCGAAGTTGGCGGTGGTGGTGCTGCCGATCGCCGGGGTGGTCCTCACCCTGCTGTTCGCCTTCCAACGATGGGGCACCGGACGGGTCGGAGCGGTATTCGGGCCGATCATGCTGCTCTGGTTCGCCTGCCTGGGCCTGGTCGGCGCGGCAGAGGTGCTCCGGCACCCGAGCATCCTGGCCGGGCTGTCACCGACGTACGCGGTCCTGTTCATCGTGCACCACCCGGTCATCGCGTTCATCGCGATGGGTGCGGTGGTGCTGGCGATCACCGGCGCCGAGGCACTCTACGCCGACATGGGTCACTTCGGCCCCGTCCCGATCCGCCGGGCCTGGTTCGCGATCGTGTTTCCCGCGTTGACCCTCAACTACCTGGGCCAGGGCGCGTTGATCCTCCGCGCACCGGAGAGCCGGGCCAACCCGTTCTTCCTCCTGGTGCCGGAGTGGGCGCGGCTGCCGATGGTCATCCTCGCCACCGTGGCCACCGTGATCGCGTCCCAGTCGGTGATCTCCGGGGCCTTCTCGGTGTCCCGGGAGGCGATGCGGCTGGGTTTCCTGCCGCACCTGCGCATCCGGCAGACATCCCACCGCGAGTACGGGCAGATCTACACGCCCGGGGTGAACTGGAGCCTGTTCGCCGCAGTCATTGTCGTGATGTTCGCGTTCGGGTCGTCCACGAAACTCGCCGCCGCCTACGGGGTTGCGGTCACCGGCACATTCCTGATCACCACGATGCTGGTCCTCGTCGTGGCAAGGGGGCGGTGGCGCTGGTCCACCCGGCGCGTGGTGCTGTTCGGGGTCGTCTTCGGCAGCATCGAGCTGATCTTCTTCACCGCGAACCTGGCCAAGGTCAGCCACGGTGGCTGGCTGACGCTGTTCATCGCGATCGTCGTGTTCACGAGCCTGGTGACCTGGCGGCGCGGAGCCGAACTGGTCACCCCGCGACGGACCGAACGGGAAGGCCCACTGGCCGACTTCATCGACACCCTGCACGCCGCAGACATCCCGCGGGTGCCGGGCACCGCCGTGTTCCCGCACCCGAACAAGGACACGACCCCGCTGGCCCTGCGCGCGAACGTCGCGCACAACCACGTCCGGCACGAGCGAATCGTGCTCATCACCGGTCGCACCGCGAACGTCCCGCACATTCCATGGGATCAACGACTGACCATCGACGACCTCGGCGACCCGAACGACGGCATCATCCACATCACCGCCGTCTTCGGCTTCCAGGACCCCACGGACTTCCCCGAAGTCCTACGCCATGCCGCCACTCACCCCCTCGCCAGCGGGATCAACCTCGACGACGTCTCCTACTTCGTTTCGAGGATCACCCTCCGGTGCACCGCACATCCCGGGATGGCCATCTGGCGTAAACGTCTGTTCATCGGCCTCGCCCACAATGCCGCCAGTCATGTCGAGTTCCTTCACCTGCCCGAGGAACGGACCATCGTCCTCAGCGCTGAAGTGCCCGTCTGAACCCCACCCACTACGTCGGCGACTGCCGGCGGGCCGTAGCAGCAGAAGGGCTTGTGCCCGGCGCGGAATGGGCTCGCGGTCTGTCCCGACTACTGCCACTCTGGCCGAATGGCTTCCTTCATCTCTCACACCAGCGTCGACTGCGCCGATGCGTACGCCCTGTCGTCGTGGTGGCGGGTCGTGCTGAACTACACCGAGGATCCGGACGACCCCAACGAGCCCGGCCACGAGGAGTGCATGATCGCCTCCCCAGACGGGCAGCATCGGTTGTTGTTCATCGAGGTACCGGAGCGTAAGCAGATCAAGAATCGGCTTCACTTCGACCTGCGCCCACGGGAGGGCACTCGCGACGAGGAACTGGCCCGGCTGATCAGCCTCGGCGCTACAGAGCTCGACGACCGGCGAAACGCCGACGGGACCGGATGGGTTGTGCTGGCCGACCCGGAGGGAAACGAGTTCTGCATTCTCCGGAGCGAAGGCGAACTTGCCGCTACGCGGACGGGCATTTGACCTTCAGCGGTCGGACCGGCCGCCGCCGATGATCGGGTACGCCGGGTCCGAGCCGGCCACGCAGCATCAGCTGCCTCGCCCGCCCCTGCCGGCACGCGGCCACGCCCGGCTTGACTCGCCGCCAGTAGGCGTCGATGCCGCCTTCGAGCGCGAGCCGGATCAGGCAGGCGCACGCCCGCGGCCACCACCCGGCGGTCACCGATGTCATGCCGAGCGGGCCGGCGCCGCGCAGCATCTGGTCGGCCGCCGCCAGGCAGCGCTGCGGCATTGGCGCGGTCACCCCGACGGTCACGACAGGGCCTTCGCGAGGTGCCGGGCGTCCGCGACTGTCGGGTCTCAGGACCTGCGTGACAGATCAGTCTCGGGACGTCGGTGACACGTCCGGCTAGAGGATCTCTGTCTGACGGTAGTTCTTGAAGAGGCAGTGTTAGACGGGATAGTCCGACCGGTGGGCGTAGATCAGGTCCCGTGGGTTGAGGTTCCATTCGGTGAGAAGCCGGGTTAGCTCGGTTTCGTCGGTGGCCCGGGCCTGTCGAAGCTCGATCATTCCGTCGTTGGGGCCGATGCACCAGTCGTTGTCGAGGTAGGTGCGGTCAAACTCGCGGTGGAACAGGTTGAACCCGGTCGCGGACGGCCCGCCGGCTGGGTAGATGGCGATCCATGCCCGGTGATGGGGCGTCGAGGGAATCACCTCGGCGACCAGTAACTGCCCGCGCTGTAGGGCGGTGAGCAGGGCGGTCGGCCATGATGCGGTCATCGGCTCATCTCAGCATCTGGCTCGTTGGGCGAGCAACGTCTGACCTGCCGGGATGGTTCTGGCTTGCGAGCTTTGAACCGGGCGATTGCTTTGGTCGTGGTGCGAGGCACTTCGGTGATCAGCTGGTCGCGGTCGTAGACGCGAAACGTGGCGTCGGCTTCCTCGACGGTGAGGCCGCGGCCCGCGTGGCTGATGCCGACCTGGATCTTCTGGCCGGCGATGACGAGGACTCCTCGGCTGCTGACGCGGCGTTCGACCCGCACACGATCCGGTGGCTGGCCGCCTCGATCGCCGAGCGGCACAGCTCCGCGACCACCGGCCCGCGTACCTCGGCGACGATCTCCTCGCTGCGGGCGAGGGCGTACGCGTCGTCCAGATAGCGGGTCACCGGGTCGGAGCCCGCCGCAGGGTCAGAACCGACCGCTCGGCGCGGGTCACCTCGATGATGCGGGAGGAGCCGAGGTCGAGCCGGCCGAGGGCGTCGGGCAGCCGGGTGTCGTGGGTGAACACCACCACCTGCCGCTGTTCGGCCAGCTCGGCAAGCACCCGCGCCAGCCCGTCGACCTTGGCCGGGTCCATGCTCTGCACCGGGTCGTCGACGACGATGAACCGGAACGGGCTTTCCGGCGCGCAGCCGCGCGGTAGGAATGTCGCCAGCCCGAGGGCGTGCATCTCGCCCTGGCTCATGACGCCGAGGGCGGTGCCGTTGTCGGCGCCGTCGACTCTGACCGGGATCACCACCCGCCGCCGGGTGTTCGTGCCCTGCAGGGTCATCGCGCCCAGTTCGACGTTGCTTTCCTGGCGCAGCTGCGCCCAGATCCGCTGCGAGTGCTCCGCGAACGGCGCCACCCGCTGGTTGCGCAGCTGCGCCCCGGTCGCCCGCAACCACGCCCGCGCCGCCCGCACCCGGGCCAGGGCGCGTTCCCGCTCCGGCAGGAGCCCGGCCGCCGCGATCCAGGCCCGCAGTTCACCGGCTGCGGCCTGCCAGCCGGTGTCGCGCTCGCGCAGCACAGTCTTCGCGTACGTCTGCGCGGCCCGCGCAGCCGTGAGCACCGCCGGGTAGCGGGCGGTCAGGTGGTCAGCGAGGTCCTCCGGCCCGCCTGGCGCCAGCCGCAGCGCCGCCGTGGCGGCGTGCAGCCCGTCGACCGGTACCCCGTCGGCGGTGGTCTCGGGCACGTCCAGGTCGTCGATGAGGTAGTGCGCCTGCTTCAGCAGCGCGGTCAGCCGGGCGGCGGCGGCCTGCGCGGCGAGCGTACGGTCGCGCAGTTCCGTCAGGGACGCGGCGGCGCTGGCCCGCCAGCCGCCGTCGAGGTGGCCCGTCGGGCAGACCGGGCACGGCCCGTCACCGACGTCGTCGTGGTGCTCGATGGCCAGCCGCAGCAGCTCGGCGCTGCGCAGTGACGCCCGCGACCGGCCGCCGTCGTGCCGGCGCGCCTGTGCGGCGGCCTCCCGCAGCTGCCCGGCGAGGCGGGTCACCTCGGCGGCGTCGGGCAGCTGCATTGTCGCCAGCCGCCGGCACAGCAGCACCGCCTCGTCGGCGGTCGCCTCGTCCGGCTCGTCGAGGATCGCGGCCAGCGCCGCCAGGTCGGGGCGGGTCACGAGCAGTGCCGCCGCCCGGCGCGCCCGGTCGTCCGGCACCTCGGCCAGAGCGGCGGCGAGGGCGGCGCGCTGTGCGCGTACCTCCTTGATGGCCGTGTCGACGGGCCGCGCGGCGGCCATCAGCCGCCGGTCGGCGTCGGTGATCGCCTCCAGGCCGAGGATCGCGGAGATCGCGTCGAACAGCTGGCTCTGCGTGCCGGCGGTGAGCCGGCCCAGCTCGGCGGCGGTGAGGAACGGCCGGTACAGCTCCATCGGCCGGGCCAACCCCAGCTCGGCGAGATCATTGTGGCTGCCGTGCGCGCTGGTGGCTTTGATTTCGGCCTCGCCCAGCTCCGCCGTGGTGGGCCACGAGCGGACCACCCGGGTCGGCGTGGCTTCCCCGTCGACGCGTAGTTCGACGGCGATCCGGCACGGGTCACCGGCGTGCAGGTTGCGCCACCCGGTCCGCCACACGCTGTTGCGGTCGGCCCAGCGGGCGCTGTCCCCGGTCAGGGCCAGCTCGACCGCCTCGGCGAAGCTGGACTTGCCGGAGCCGTTGCGGCCGACCACCACGGTCAGCCCCGGGCCGGGCTCGATGGTGAGGGTGCGTTCCGGGCCGACGCCGCGGAAACCGGCGACGGTGACCGACGAGAGCCAGATCCGCCCCCGTGGCTCGTCCGCCGCCGTGCGCCGCGGCTCCAGAGTGGTCGGCTCGCCGGCGAGCGCCGCGTCCAGGTCGGCCTCGCCGCTGAGCGCGGCGAGGACCACCTCGGCGGTGTCATCGGGTACGCGGTCGGCGGCGAGCCGGTCGAAGATCAGCTCGACCAATGGTTCGGCGCGGTTCATCAGGCGACCTCCGCGTGATGGGGGTGTGGAGAGGGTGTACGGGTGCCGCGCCGATTCCGGCCCGAGGCGGTCCGCCGGCTGGATTCGCGGCGGCGAGATAAGGCCGAGCCGATGCTGCAAAGTTGATGTCGTGGATGGATCAGGCGGATGGGATGGCGACGACCTCGACCTCGACACCCTCGGAGCGCAGCGTCTTCATCGCCTGGTAAAGCGCGACCTGGGCGAAGGTGAAGAGCGTGTTGACGGTGACCATCCGGCCTGACTTGAGCGCGATGGCGTAGACGACCTTGCGTGGCCGGAAATCCTCGGGAAGGTCGGGCGCGTTGGGCTGCCGGCGGACCAGCTCGCGGAACTTGTCACGCGCTACCGAGTCGTAGCGGAGCGTGTCGAAAGAGGTGATTCCCTGCGTGAAGAGGTGGCTCAACGGGGAACTGCTCCCAGCCCGCTTGACGTGGATCAGCTCGCCGTCGGGGCCCAGCAGGTCACACGCCTCGATTCCCCGGGGGTGCTGCGTCGTGCGCAAGAGCTTCTTGTCGAGCAGGACCAGCTGCTGGTCGCGCTTCGCGGCCGTGCGGTTGTAGGCGTCCTCGTCGGGCAGGTCGCTGGTCCATGGTGGCAGGACGATTCCCGACGGCCGATCCAGGATCTGGGCAACCTCCTGGCGCAGGAACTCGCGGTGCCGGTCACCGATCTCATACCACCTGCTCTCGTGTAGCAGTAGGTGACTGCTGCCAACCGCCACCTCCGCCGTGAGCCAGCGGGAGACCGGCGTTGACGTCATCTCGTCCTCGCCGCCCGCATCGGAGTACAGGGTGAGCGTCCCCGTGCGAAGGCCGGTCCACCGGTCACCGTCCAGTGCCTGGTTGGTATGGGCGAGGATCGCAGCCAGGTCCAGCTCCGCGGTCTGGCTGTCGCGCCGCCCGGATTTCGGGACGCGGATCCGGTACGACTCGACGTGCTCGATGTCGTCAATGAAGTCGCCCGGCACTGCCACGCCGAGGTCAGGCGGCTCCGTCAGCGCCAACCGTCGATCCAGGGTGTCGTCGAGTTCCCGCATCCGGGGGTCGGATGCCGGCACTGGGCGGATCTCCGTTATGAACTCCAGGTCGGCCAGCGGAGACTCCTGCTGGCACACCCGGTCGATCTCGCGCAGGTCGGCGAGGAGTCCACCGGGCTCGACGCAGAGGGGAATGCGCAGCGCTTCCCCGCCGTCGACCTTCACCGGCCTGTCGGCACGGCGGCACGCCGTCAGGTTCGGGTTGTCAGTGCGGCCGCAGACCTGGCCAACGATCTCGCCCCACTTGTCGATGCCGTACTTCCAGATGGGTTGGCCGCCGGGCACCAGGCTGCGGTCCACTCGTCCGCTCGCGCCGACCATCCGGCGGCGAACCTGGCGGATCTCGCTCGGCAGCAGGGCCCGGACGGCGAAGGACACGCCGAAGGCGTGGTCGATCGTCTCCCGGTTGACCATGAAGCGGCCCAGGGTGCCGTACGCCAGGGCGTATGCCTGCTCGTCCACGGCTAGAAGCAGCGCGCCGCCGCCGCTGCTGTAGCCCAGGTCGACGTCCTCGCCGGTGAGCCCGGCCAGGATCTCGCACCACTCGGCCCGAGGGCGCGGCACGTTGCCGTGCACCAGGAGCGCCGGCGCGTCGACGACCCAGCAAGAGACCGGCTCGAAGCCGTTCTCCCGCAAGTAGTCGATCTTGAGCGCGGCCGCGAGCCCGTCGGCGCTGCCCGGCACGTTGAGCCGGTAGACGGTGGTCAGGTAGGTGCCCGCAGGAGCCGGAGGCGGCGGGCATTCAAAGAGGGCGGGCTGGTGGGGCGTGCGGCGCCGGCCGTCCTTGCGGGTGCTGTTGCGGCTCGGTCTCTCACGGTTCATCGCGCTGTGCATGTCGATCTCCTCGCGTAGAGATGCGTGCTGGCGGTGGTGTGGTGGGAATGAGGCCGGGGGAGGGCTTCGCGGGTCCCGCCCCCGGGGGAGGAGGCGGGTCAGGCCAGGGAGACCGTCACGCCGCCGGAAAACGGCGAGTCGTGCAGCTTGAGCTTGGTGAGCTTGACGTCCTTGGGGATGTCGAAGACGACCACGCCGGTGACCTGGTTGCCGGGGTTGATGTCGTTGAGGAACGTCTCGGCGTTCTTGTTGGCGTAGAGCGAGGCGCCGCTGTCCGAGGAGTACTCGGTGCCGTCGCCGGCGTACGCCTTCTGGCTGCTGCCGTCGAACATCTGCGCCTTCTTGCCGATGTTCTTGACGTTGACCGTGACCAGGCAGAACTGGCCCTGCGCCTTCGCGCCGAGCAGGTCGTTGCCGACCTTGGCGACGCCGCACTTGGCCGACTTCACCGTGAACTCGAACTTCCCGTCGCGGGCCGGCTCGCCGACCTTCGCGGTCTTGGGCTTGCCGCCGCCCTTGGCGCCACCGGCGTCGGCCTTGCCGCCGGTGGTCTCGTCGGTGCTGCCGGCGCCGCAGCCCAGCGCGACGAGGCCGGTGGCGATCAGGGCGACGGTCGTGGTCTTGCGCATCGTTTTCCTCCTGCTGTGAACGTGGCGGCGTCAATGAGAGCATCATCCGTGAACGCTGTCAACAGACATGATGCTTGACAGGTGTGACACACTTCGGAGGTGCAGGAGACACCGACCATCACGGCGGCGGAGATCGCCCGGCTCGCCGGGGTCGGTCGCGCCGCGGTCAGTAACTGGCGCAAGCGCCACGCCGGCTTCCCCGCCCCGGTGGGCGGCACCACGGCCAGCCCGGAATTCGACCTGACCCAGGTCGAGCAGTGGCTCCGCGCCCAGGGCAAGCTCCCCGAGCTGGCTACCGCCGAGCGACTGTGGCGACGGCTCGCCGCCGCCAGCGAATCCCCGGCCGCCGGCCTCGCCGCCGTCGGCGCCCTGTTGCTGGCCCGCCAACGCGGCCAACACCCCCGCCGCCCAGCCGCCGACCCGCACCTCACACCACTGCTGCCCGACATCGACGCGCTCGCCGACGAACTCGGCCCGCAGGGTGCCTTCGACGAGCTGTGGCAGCGCTTCTCCGCACCCGGGCCGGGTCGCCCGTTCGCCACCCCCGACGACCTCGCCGACCTCATGGTCGGGATCGCCGCCGTCGGCGGCGGCTCCGTCCTCGACCCGGCCACCGGCTCCGGTGCCACCCTGCGGGCCGCCGTCCGCGCCGGCTGCACCTCGGCGTACGGGCAGGAACTCGACGAGGACCTCGCCCGGCTCGCCGGGCTGTGGCTCGCCCTGCGCGAGGTGCCCGGCGAGGTCAGCACCGGCGACTCCCTGCGCGCCGACGCCTTCGCCGGCCGCACCGTCGACGCCGTCGTCTGCCACCCCCCGTTCGGCGTCACCAACTGGGGAGACGAGGAACTCGTCCACGACCCACGCTGGATCGTCGGCACCACCCCGCGCACCGAACCGGAACTGGCCTGGGCCCAGCACGCCCTGGCCCACCTGCGGATCGGCGGGCACGCCGTACTGCTGATGCCACCCACCGTCGCCAGCCGCCGCGCCGGCCGACGCATCCGCGCCGAACTGCTGCGCCGGGGCGCCCTGCGCGCCGTCATCGCGCTTCCGCCCGGGGTGGCCGCGCCGCACGGCGTACCCCTGCACGTGTGGGTGCTGCGGCGGCCCGCGCCCGATGCGCCGCCACCGGCGCGGACGCTGCTGGTCGACGCCGCCGCCGGCGACCTCGCCGAGACCGGTCCGCGGATCCTCGCCGCATGGCGGGCGCTGACCACGGACGCCGAGGTCGAGGAGGCCGGCTTCGCCCGCGCGGTCCCGGTGATCGAACTGCTCGACGAGGAGGTCGACCTCACCCCCGCGCGCCGGCAACCCGCCGTCGCGGGCGCAGCCACCGGAGAACATCTGGTACGCACCAGGGAGCGTCTCGCCGCCGTCGTCGGCGACCTGCCGGCGCTGATGCCGCAGGTCACGCCCGTGCCTGAGGGCCTGGACGGGCAGTTCCTGACGGTGGGGGAGTTGGTCCGGGTGGGCGCCCTGCACCTGCTCGGGCCGATCCGCGCCGTGTCAGCCGAGGCCGGCGAGCCGGCAGCGGGCGGGACGCCGGTGCTGACCGTGCCGGACGTGCTGGCCGGCGAGGGCCCCTCGGGGCGGGACGACGGCAAGCTCGGTCAGGAGATCCCCCTCGCCGTCGGGGACGTGGTGGTGCCGATGATCGCCCGGCAGCTCACCGCCCGGGTCGTCACCACCGAGGGGGCGTTGCTCGGGCGCAACCTCTATCTGCTGCGGCCCAACCCGGCGGCGCTGGACCCGTGGTTCCTCGCCGGGCAGTTACGGACGTCGGCCAACGAGAAGCAGGCGTCGAGCCTGTCCGGGACGCTGCGCTTCGACATCCGGCGGGCGCAGGTACGGCGGCTGCCCCTCGAAGAGCAGCGGGCGAACGGGGAGGCGTTCCGGCGGCTGGACGCGTTCGAGTCCGCGATTCGACAGGCGGCGTCGCTCGGCGCGGAACTGGTACAGCTCACCGCCGACGGGCTGGCCCGGGGAGCGGTCCGCCCCGACGGGGAGTCGCGGTGAAGTCAGACCTCCAGGTCGTCAGTAGCCCAGCAGCTTGTCGATGACGCCGGCCGCCCAGGACGCGTACCGCTGCGGCGGCCACCCGCACCCGGCGGTGAGCTGCTGGTAGACGTCGACGTCGAGCACCGCGGACAACCCGTCGCATTCCTCGCCGGTCAGGGCGGCGCCCTTGACGAAGGTGAGACCGCGCTCGATGTTCTGCCGACGGCGAGTGTCACAGAGAATGAGGTGTTCGGCGAGGTGCGGGTTGCCGGGCGCGGCCTGGCGCAGCGCCAGGTAGAGCGCGGCGGTGCGCTTGTGCACGTCGGTTAGCAGCGCCGCGGCCATCGCCACCCGGGCTGGCCGGTCGCCGTCGCCGAGGGCCGCGAACTCGGGCCGTTGGGTGAGCGGCACCGGGCTGGAGTCGCCCACGAGCGCTTCCTCCAGTGCGGTCACCAGCAGTTCGGCCTTGGACGGGAAGGACGCGTAGACGGTCTCGACCGCGACGCCGGCCGCGTGGGCGATGTCGCGCATGCCGCTGGCGGCCCAGCCGCGCTCGTTGAACAGGCGGGTGGCGGCCGCGAGCACTGCCGCCCGGGTCCGTGCGGCGCGTTCTTCGCGGATCGGCGAGTGATAGTGCCGCCGGGTCTGCGGGCCTGCGCTCATCACCGACCTCCTACTCGCTGGCCCGCCAGAGGAGATCAGCGCGGCGGCGGTAGGGGCGTGCGAAGAATCGCAGCAGGATGAACCGCGGCACGGCGGGCACCTCGCCGACGACGAGTTCGTAACTCTCCGGGTCGGTGCCGTCGATGAGCCAGTGGCCGACGAAGCCCAGCTCCGACAGGGGCTTGCCTTTCACGTTGCGTTCCTGGTCCCAGGCGTGCCAGTCGGCGTGGGTGATGCTCGCCGAGACCACCGGCATCGCCTCGGAGACCTCGCGTTCCAGGTGCGGGATGAGGACTGCGGTCAGGACCTGCAGAGCGTGGTGCAGGTCGGCGCGCTCGCCATCGCCGGTCGTCGCGGCGTAGGCGTGCCCCGCTTCCCCGAGCCGTTCTGCGGCTGGGGTGATCGCGCGGTGGTCGGCTTCGAGGGACTCCAGCAGCGCGGCAGCGCCGGGGTTGCGGTCACGGACCATGGGCCACAGGCCTTCGTCCTCGCCGGTGTGGTGCTCGTGCAGGAAGTGCATCAGCCAGACGACGTGCTCGCCGAGTGCCTCGCGCCGTCGCCCCCGTGGGTAGGGCTTGGTCGTGATGGCGTCGGCGACTCGTTGGAGATCGCGCGTGAGCGCCCGGTGCACGACGGCCATCATGCGGGTGTCGGCCGGTGCGGCTGTAGTCGACATCTGTTACCTCCCTGAGGTGATTGCAGGATAGGAAGGCCGCGATTTCGAGTACAACCCTGTTCTACCCAATTCCGCTCTGGAAGATTTGGGCGTGAACATGCCGAGCCGGCTGCTCGTCGAGGGGCCGCGGACGTGCCGGGAGGCGTTTCGGCGGCTGGAGGCGTTTGAGTCGGTTATCCGACAGGCCGCTGCGCTGGGTGCTCAGCTCGTGCAACTCGCCGCGGTCGGGCTGGCTCGCGCCGCGCTGGCTCCGAGGAGCAGCCAACAACGTGGCGACTGACGCTTGGGCTGGCCGAGGATTCACCAGCGAGGAAGTCGCAGGTCAATGCCCACTTTGGTGATGGCCGAACCGGGGTCGCCGAGGCTGATGAGCGGCGCCAATGCCACAACACCGGAAGTTGAAAAGGGGTCCATCGGCTGCTGTCAAGTCGTCGACGTTCGGTTGAGCGATCTCGCTGACTGGACGACTACCTCGTTGCGGCTGACGGTCCATACTCCACGGACGGCATCGCGACCCAAACCTTCGAAGAAACAAAGCGTCGGAGCTAGTCCCGTCAACGGGACCGTGACGGGCGGGTGGGCACCTGCCCCAGCGGACCCGATGGAGGTCGCGTTCGCCGTGCACGACGAGCTGGGGGCGGTTGAGGTTGACCGGGGCAAATGACTGGGTGGCGGGTCGGTTCCGTCTCCTGAACGCAATCGGCAAGGGCAACATGGGCGAGGTCCATCGCGCCGAGGACATGAACGCGGAGGAAGGCTCCGCCGACCGCATCATCGCCTTGAAACTGATCCTGCGCAGTCGCTCGGGTGCCAGCATCGACACCTCCGCCGACAACAACGCGAAGCAGCGGTTCGAGCGTGAGGTGCGCATCATGCGCAGGCTCAGCCACCCCAACCTGCCGCGCATCGTCGCCGGGTCGGTCGGCCCGGAAGTGTTGCCGTACATCGCCATGGAGCTGCTGGACGGCGAGACCCTGCGGGACCTGGTGTCCGAACATCCGCAGCTGCCGATCTCATGGGTTGCCGCCCTCGGCGCGCAGATCGCCGATGGGCTCTCCGCCGCGCACACGGCGGACGTGGTGCATCGTGACCTCAAGCCATCGAACGTCATGGTCGTACGGGACGGCGCGGTCAAGGTCCTCGACTTCGGCATGGGCCGGATCCTGGACGACACCGAGGCCGGCAGGGTCACCAGCACCAACGTCACCGTCGGCACCGCCCGCTACATGGCCCCCGAACAGTTCCTCGCCGCCGCCGTCACCCCGGCCGCGGACCTGTACGCGCTCGGCTGCGTCCTGTTCGAACTCCTGACCGGGGTGCCGCCCTTCCTGAGTGAGTCGTCGCACGAACTGGGACAGAAGCACCTGCAGGAGCCGGCTCCCTCGGTCCGGCTGCTGCGCTCGGATGTGCCGGACGACCTGGTGAGCCTGATCGACAGGCTGCTCGCCAAGGATCCCGCCGACCGGCCGGAGAACGCCGCGGCTGTACGGCAGGCGCTTCTGCCGCTGGCCAGGGGTGCCGAGACGGTCGCCGGGTGGGAAGCCTTCAACCCCGTGCGTTACGTCGCTGCCAGCCGAGGCAGGGTCGCCGCCCCGGCACCTGCCATCTCATCGGAAAGAGGCGCGCTCACCCGCCCGGCGGGGGCGGGCATGGACGTCTTCGGGGTTCACGAGCAGCTCATCAAGGACTACCGGGACTTCACCCAGGGCAGCACCATCATCCGCGACGACCGGATCGCGACGTTCGTCGAGGACGACCTGACCGCCAAGTCGCAGTGGCCCGACCCCTGGGTGTCGCTCAACCCGTTCTTCGCCTCGGGCGGCTCGATCCTCGAACTCGTGAGCCAGGGAGTGCTGCACGAGGAGTGCGCGCGGATCTTCCAGGCCGGCAAGACCGAGGGCGGCAGGACGTGCGACGGCCGTCCGCTGACGCTGCACCAGCACCAGCGGGAGGCGATCGACAAGGCGCAATCCGGCGCGTCGTACGTGCTGACGACCGGGACCGGCTCCGGCAAGTCGCTGTCGTACATCGTGCCGATCGTCGACCGGGTGCTCAAGGCCCGGCAGCAGGAGGGGCCCACGGCATCCAAGCGGGTCCGGGCGATCATCGTCTACCCGATGAACGCGCTGGCGAACAGCCAGCTCAAGGAGCTCGACAAGTATCTCCAGGACGGCTACGGGCCGGGCCGCGAGCCGGTCACCTACGCCCGCTACACCGGCCAGGAGAGCGACGAGCGGCGCAAGGAGATCCGCGACAGCCGGCCGGACATCCTGCTCACCAACTACGTGATGCTGGAATTGATGCTCACCCGCCCGGACGACCGGCGCTCGCTGATCAAGATGGCGAAGGGGCTGGAGTTCCTCGTCTTCGACGAGCTGCACACCTACCGGGGCCGGCAGGGCGCCGACGTGGCGCTCTTGATCCGCCGGGTGCGGGAGGCCTGCCAGGCCCAGAACCTGCAATGTGTCGGCACCTCGGCCACCATCTCCAGCGAGGGCACGCTCGACGACCAGCGGGCTGAGGTCGCCCGGGTCGCCACCACTCTGTTCGGCACCGAGGTCACGCGGGCCAACGTCATCGGTGAAACCCTGGTGCGGGCCACCGCCGACGCCCCCGACAGCGTGCCGGCCGAGCGGCTGAGCGCACCGGGCGCGCCGCGCGCCTACGCCGACCTGGTCAAGGACCCGCTCGCCCGCTGGATCGAAACCCGGTTCGGGCTCACTGTCGAGGCTGGGCAGCTCGTTCGGCAGAAGCCGGCCAAGATCGAGGTCGCCGCGATCGAGCTCGCCGACGCGAGCGGGCTCACCGTCGCCGACTGCGCGAAGGCCATCCGCCGCACGCTGAAAGCCGGTTCGGAGGCGCGGCACCCGGTCACCGAGCGGCCCCTGTTCGCCTTCCGGCTGCACCAGTTCCTCTCCAAGGGCGACACCGTCTACGTGACCCTGGAAGACGAACTCACCCGCCACCGCACCCGCGACTACCAGCTCGTCCTGCCCGGCTCGGACGGCAAGATCCTGCTACCGCTGGCCTTCTGCCGCGAGTGCGGCCAGGAATACCTCACGGTGTGGCGGACCAGCAGGGGCAGCGACACCGTCTACGAGCCGCGCCGCGACACCACCGCCACGGGTGGCCAAGCCACCGGCGGCTACCTCTACATCGACTCGGAGCGGCCCTGGCCGGAGGGCACCGCCGAGGCCATCGAGGAACGGCGGATCCCCGAATCCTGGCTGGAGGTTGACGGCAACGGGCAGGAGACGGTCCGCACCAACTACCGTGACCGGCTGCCGACCGCCGTCACCGTCGACCCCTACGGATACGAGGGACGGGGGACGCTGCGAGCCGCGTTCATCCCGTCACCATTCCTGTTCTGCCCGCACTGCGGCGTCAGCTACGAGCAGACCCGGGGGAAGGACTTCGCCAAGCTCGCCAGCCTCGACCAGGAGGGGCGGTCGTCGGCGACCTCCCTGGTCTCCGCCTCCATCGTCCGCTCGCTGCTCGGTGCGCCCGCCGAGGCGCTGGACAAGAAGGCGCGAAAGCTGCTGACGTTCGTCGACAACCGGCAGGACGCCTCGCTGCAGGCCGGGCACTTCAACGACTTCGTGCAGATCACCCAGCTACGCGGCGCGCTCTACCAGGCGACCGTCAAGGCCGGCGAGGACGGCATCACCCACGAGCACCTCGCCGCCGAGGTGACCGAGGCCCTACAGCTCAAGGCCGGCGACTACGCGCGGGGCGAGGACCTGCCGCCGCTGATGGCGAAGAACGCCGCGAAGACGTTGCGGGACGTGGTCGCCTTCCGCCTCTACCTCGACCTGGAACGAGGCTGGCGGATCACCATGCCCAACCTGGAGCAGACCGGCCTGCTGGAGATCGACTACCAGGACCTGGACTGGCTCGCGGGCAACCAGGACCGCTGGTCGAAGGCGCACGAGGTGCTGCGCCACGCCGAACCCGAGCAGCGTGCCGAGATCATGCGCGCGCTGCTGAACGAGATGCGGCGGGCGCTCGCCATCGACGTGCAGTATTTCCGGGATGACTTCGACATGCTCCAGCGCGCCAGTGAGGAGCGCCTGATCGATCCGTGGGTGCTGTCCGTGAGCGACAGCCCCAAGGTCGGCACCGCGTACCCGCAGCCGTCGGGGCGGGGCATGGACCGCTCCGGGTTGTTCCTGTCTGGCCGGGGCAAGTTCGGCAAGTATCTACGGCGGGTGCACTTCGGCACGGAGCTGACGTTCGCCGACGCGCAGGACGTCATCGCCGACCTGCTCAAGATTCTCGCGGCGGCCGGCCTGGTCACCGAGATCGAAGCCGCGCCGCAGCGGGCAGGACGGTTCCGCGGCCCGGCCGGCCCCCGTAGCACCGGTTATCGCGTCTCGGCCGCGTCGCTGATCTGGCGGGCCGGGACCGGCGAGGCCGGCAGCCACGACCCGCTGATCCGCACCTACACCAGCGGCGACGGTCCGCGGGTCAACACCTTCTTCCAAAAGCTGTATCGCAGCTTGGCGGGCACGCTCGCCGGCCTCGCCGCCCGCGAGCACACCGCCCAGGTCGACCCGCTGGAACGCGAGAAGCGTGAGGAGCTGTTCCGCAAGGCGGAGCTGAAGCTGCTCTACTGCTCGCCCACCATGGAGCTCGGCGTCGACATCTCCGAGCTCAACGCCGTGATGATGCGCAACGTCCCGCCCACCCCGGCCAACTACGCGCAGCGCAGCGGCCGGGCCGGCCGGTCGGGGCAGCCCGCGCTGGTCACCACCTACTGCGCCACCGGCAACAGCCACGACCAGTACTACTTCCGGCGCTCCGAGCGGATGGTCGCCGGCGCGGTCGCCCCGCCCCGCCTCGACCTGGCCAACGAGGATCTGGTGCGGTCGCATGTGCAGGCGATCTGGCTGGCCGAGGCGGGCATCAAGCTGGGCCGGGCCATCCCGGAAACCATCGACATCAGCTATCCGGAGGACTCGCGGCTGCCGAACCCGGCCCTGGCGTTGCTCGACCACGTCAGCGCCGCCCTGCACGACACCCGGTCGCAGGAGCGGGCGGCCGCCGCCGCCCGTCGGGTCTTCGCCGGCCTGCTGGCCGACTTCGCGCAGTCGAGCTGGTGGGATGACCGGTGGATCGAGGACACGGTCCGCACCACGCCGGACCGCTTCAACCTGGCGTTCGACCGGTGGCGCGGCCTGTTCAAGGCCGCCCTCATCGACCAGGCCGAGCAGAACCGCCGGGTGCTCGACCACACCCTGTCCGAGCGGGACCGGCGGATCGCCGTCGGCCGCCGCAAGGAGGCCGAGACCCAGCTCAACCTGCTCAAGAACGAGAGCGTCGACAGCAAGTCGGTGCTGTCGGACTTCAACCCGTACCGCTATCTGGCCAGCGAGGGGTTCCTACCCGGCTACTCCTTCCCGCGGCTGCCGCTCGCGGCGTACGTCCCCACCACCGGCCGCAGGTTCGGCGACGGCGACTACCTCCAGCGCCCTCGCTTCCTCGCCATCCGTGAGTTCGGCCCCGGCGCGCTCATCTACCACGAGGGCGCCCGCTACCAGGTCACCCGCATCCAGCTACCCCCGGACGCGGCGGGCGACGTGGTCACCGGCGCGGCGCGCCGCTGCACGCAGTGCGGCTACCACCACGACGCGAAGGAGAAGGCCGACCGCTGCCAGATGTGCGACGAGCCGCTGGGGGAGGAGACGACCGGTCTGCTGCACCTGCACACCGTCTACACCAAACGCCGGGAACGCATCTCCTCCGATGAGGAGGAGCGCCGCCGGGCGGGCTACCGTCTGGTCACCTCGTACCGCTTCCACGACCACGGCGCCCGCCCCGGCCGCCGGGACGCCATCGTCTCCGATTCCGCCGGGGGCCTGGCGACCCTCTCGTACGGCGACTCGGCGACCGTACGCATCACGAATGTCGGGCGTGTGCCAGCCAAGCCGGGCGAGCCGGACGGGTTCTGGCTCGACCCCGCCGACGGGCGGTGGATGAACGAGCGCGACGCCAGCGAGGCGTCCGGCGACTCCAGCGAGATGCCGGTCGTCGACGCCGACGGCAACGAGAAGCGCCGCAAGAAGCGGGTCATCCCGTACGTGGAGGACCGGCGCAACATCCTCGTCCTCAAGCTCGACGAGGCGCTCGAGGCGGACGTCGCGCTCTCCCTGATGTACGCCCTGGAACGCGGCATCGAGGCGGCGTTCGAGCTGGAGGACTCCGAACTGACCACCGAGCTGCTGCCGCCGAACCAGGGTCCGCGCGAGCGGATGCTGTTCACCGAGGCGGCCGAGGGCGGCGCGGGCGTGCTGCGCCTCATGCAGGCCGACCCGCACGCCCTGGCTCGGGCGGCAGCCGAGGCCTTGGCGATCTGCCACTTCACGCCCGACGGCACCGACCTCGGCGGCCCGCACCAGGACCGACCCTGCGCGCTGGGCTGCTACGAGTGCCTGCTCACCTACGGCAACCAGCTCAACCACCGCTCCATCAACCGGCACGCGGTGCGGGATCTCCTGCTGCGCTTCGCCGCCGCCAAGGCCGCCCCCACCGGGCAGGGCGAATCGCGCACCGAGCAGCTTCAGCGGCTGACCGCACAGTCGGACACCGCGCTGGAGGCCAAGCTCATCACCTGGCTCAAGGAACGCGGTCTGCGCCTGCCCGACGAGGCGCAGACCCTGGTCACCGAGGCGCTGGCCCAACCCGACTACGTCTACCGGCTGCCCGGCGCGACCGTCGCGGTCTTCGTGGACGGCCCGGTCCACGAGCACGAGACGGTCGCCCAGCGCGACCGCGACGCCGAGGAACGGCTGCGCGACGCGGGCTGGGACGTCATCCGCTTCCCGCACAACGGCGACTGGGCCGCCATCGTCGACGAAAACCGGTACTGCTTCGGCGGCTGAACCGCCCCTCAGCCCGCCTCCCACAACAGAAAATCCCCAACGACGCGCGAGGACCCCCCTCATGACCACCCCCTTCAGCGCCGGCACGCTGGTATCCGCCCGAGGCCGCGACTGGGTCGTACTCCCGGAGAGCGCACCCGACATGCTCGTCCTGCGCCCCCTCGGCGGCGCGGACGACGACATCGCGGCCGTCTTCCCCGCCTTCGAGAGCGTGACGAGCGCCGAGTTCGCGGCCCCGTCGCCCGCGGATCTCGGCGATGCCCAGGCGGCGGGCCTGCTCCGCTCCGCGCTGCGGATCGGCTTCCGGTCCGGCGCCGGCCCGTTCCGCTCGCTCGCCGGCATCGCCGTCGAGCCGCGCGCCTACCAACTCGTGCCGCTGCTGATGGCGCTGCGCCAGCAGACCGTCCGCATGTTGATCAGCGACGACGTGGGCATCGGGAAGACCGTCGAGGCGGGCCTGATCGCCAGCGAACTGCTCGCCCAGGGCAGCGCGCGCGGGCTCGCCGTGCTCTGCGCGCCCGCGTTGGCCGAGCAGTGGCAGGCGGAGCTGCGTACGAAGTTCGGCATCGACGCCGAACTGGTCCTCGCCTCCACGGTCTCCCGGCTGGAACGCGGCCTGGACCTGGGGCAGTCGCTGTTCGACCGGCACCCGCACGTCATCGTCTCGACCGACTTCATCAAGTCGACCCGGCACCGCGACGACTTCGTCCGGCACTGCCCCGACCTGGTCATCGTCGACGAGGCGCACACCTGCGTCTCCGCCGACGACGCCACCTCCACCCAGAACCAGCTCCGCTTCGAACTGCTCCAACGCGTCGCCGCCAAGGCCGACCGGCACCTGCTGCTGGTGACCGCGACCCCGCACAGCGGCAAGGAGAGCGCCTTCCGCAACCTGCTCGGCCTGCTCAAGCCGGAACTATCCACTGTCGATCTCGGCTCGGACGCGGGCCGCCGGGCCCTCGCCCAGCACTTCGTGCACCGCAAGCGCGCCGACGTCCGCCAGTACCTCACCCGCGAGGACGGGCTCGCCGACGACAGCCTCGCCGAGGAGACATCGTTCCCCACCGACCGATACTTCAAGGACGAGACGTACAAGCTCTCGCCGGCCTACCGGGCGCTGCTGGACGATGCCATCGCGTACGCCAGCGAGCGGGTGACCGCCGCGGACCGGCACGGCCGGCGGGAGGTCCGGATCGCCTGGTGGTCGGCGATCGCCCTGCTGCGTTCCCTGGTCTCCTCCCCGCGCGCCGCCGCGCAGACCCTGCGCACCCGCTCGGCGACCGCCACGGCGGCCACCGCCGAGGAGGCCGACCGGCTCGGCGCCCCCCTGACCAGCGACTCCTCCGACTCCGACGCCCTGGAAGGGCTCGACGTGGCCCCCGGCGCGGAGACCGCCGAGCTGGACGCCGGGGCGCGGCTGGCCGAACTGGCCGACCGGGCCGCCGCGCTGGAGGGCACCACCGACGACCGCAAGCTGGCCGCCCTGGTCACCCAGCTCAAGGCCCTGCTCAAGGAGGGCTACCACCCGATCGTCTTCTGCCGCTACATCCCCACCGCCGAATACGTCGCCGAACACCTCGACGGCAAGCTCGGCAAGAAGACGATCGTCCGCGCGGTCACCGGCACCCTCTCCCCGCAACAGCGCCTCGAACGCATCGAGGAACTGGCCCGCGACGCCGGCGACGACCCCGCCGCCCGCCGCGTCCTCGTCGCCACAGACTGCCTCTCCGAGGGCGTCAACCTGCAACACCACTTCGACGCCGTCGTCCACTACGACCTCGCCTGGAACCCCACCCGCCACGACCAGCGGGAGGGCCGCGTCGACCGGTACGGGCAGAAGCGCGGCGTCGTGCGGGTCATCACCCTCTACGGCAGCGACAACGGCATCGACGGCAAGGTCCTCGACGTCCTCATCCGCAAGCACCGCCAGATCCGCAAGGACCTCGGCATCTCCGTCTCCGTGCCGGACGCCGCCTCCTCCGGGGTGACCGACGCGATCGTCGAGTGGCTGCTGCTGCGCGGCCGGGACGGCGAGCAGGGCAGCCTCTTCGACGCCGACGAATACCGCACCATCGACAAGAAGGCCGCCGCCCTGGCCGCCGAGTGGCAGTCCGCCGCCGAGCGCGAGAAGGCCTCCCGCTCCCGGTTCGCCCAGCAGACCATCCGGCCCGAGGAGGTGGCCCGCGAGGTCGCCGCCGTCCGCGACACCCTCGGCCGCGCGCAGGAGATCACATCCTTCGTACGCCAGTCGCTGCGCGCCCTCGACGGCGTCCTACGCGCCGACCCGGCCCAGCCCGGCGACTTCACCGCGGAGCTGAGCGGCACCCCGGCCGGGCTGCGCGACGCCCTCGCCCCCGTGCTCGGCGGCGACGCCGTGGAAACCGGCCGCCCGGTGCCGTTCCGGGACACAGCGGCCGTCGCGCGCGGCGAGGCCGCCCTGGTCCGCACCGACCCGGCCGTGGTGGCGCTCGCCGGGTACGTCCTCAACGCCGCCCTCGACGACCAGGCCACCGGCCCCCGCCCGGCCCGCCGCTGCGGCGTCATCCGCACCCGGGCCGTCACCACCCGCACCACCCTGCTGGTGGCCCGCTACCGCTTCCACCTCACCCTGCCGTCCCGCAACGGCACCCGGCAGCTCGTCGCCGAGGACGCCCGGCTGCTCGCCTTCCAGGGCGCACCCACCAACGCCCGCTGGCTCACCACCGGCGACGCCCTGGCGCTGCTCAACGCCACCGCCGACGCCAACACCGACCCCGGCTTCGGCGAACGCACCATGCGACAGGTCCTCGACAACCTGCCCGCCGTCACCGACCACCTGCGCGCCTACGGCGAGACCCTCGCGGCCGAACTACTCGCCTCGCACCGCCGCGTGCGCAGCGCCTCCGGCGAGATCGTCCGGGGACTGACCGTCACCGTCCAGGACCACGCCGACGTCCTCGGCGCGTACGTCTACCTGCCCGTCGCCGCCACCCCCACCGCAGCCGGAGGCACCGCCTGATGTCCGCCACCGCCCGCAACCAGGTCTTCACCGCCGTACACACCATCGGGGGACTGCTCCCCGCCGACATGCTGGTCCGCATCGCCGAGGGCCGGGACGTCAGCGGCGCCAAGCCCGCCGACTACCGGGTGGTCGGCTCCCGCTCGGTGCGCGACGACGCCGAACGGCACTGGGACTACCTCAAGTCGGTGTGGCAGGACCTGCGCGGCAAGCTGCCAGTTGCTCCGGATGCCGAAGCCCCCGCCGACCCGACCGGCCTGGCCGTCACCCAGTGGCTCGAACCCCTGTTCAGCGAACTCGGCTTCGGCCGGCTGACCGCGCTCGCGGAGACCGGCATCACCTCGGACGACGGCGGCAAGACCTTCCCGATCACCCACCGCTGGACCCACGTGCCGGTGCACCTGGCCCCCTGGAACGCCGGCCTCGACAAGCGCCCGGCCGCCGGCGGCATCCCGCCGCAGTCGATGGTGCAGGAATGTTTGAACCGCTCCGACGCGCACCTGTGGGCGGTCATCACCAACGGCCGCCAACTCCGGCTGCTGCGCGACTCCAACGCCCTCGCCACCGCCTCGTACGTCGAATTCGACCTCGAGGCCATCTTCGACGGCGAGCTGTTCAGCGAGTTCGTCCTGCTGTATCGCCTGCTGCACGTCTCCCGCTTCGAAGTGGGGGAGGGGGCGGCCCCGTCGACGTGCTGGCTGGAGAAGTGGCGCACCGAAGCGATCGCCGCCGGCACCCGCGCACTCGACCAGCTCCGCAAGGGCGTGCAGGACGCCATCACCGCACTCGGCACCGGCTTCCTGCGCCACCCCGACAACGGCGCGCTGCGGGAGAACGTCGACCCGCAGGCACTGCACAACGCCCTGCTGCGCCTGGCCTACCGGCTGCTCTTCCTCTTCGTCGCCGAGGACCGCGACGCGCTGCACCACCCCGATGCCGACGAGCAGGCCCGCGAACGGTATGCCGCCTACTTCTCGTCGGCCCGGCTGCGGACGCAGGCACGCCGCCGCCGGGGCACCACGCACAGCGACCTCTACCAGGCGCTGCGGATCGTCCTGGACGCGCTCGGCAACGAGAAGGGCCGCCCGGAGCTGGGCCTGCCCGGCCTCGGCGGCCTCTTCGACCATGACACGGTCGCGGACACACCGCTGGACGACCTGTCACTGTCCAACGAGTATCTGCTGACCGCCGTCCGGCACCTGTCGCAGGTGCGGGACCCTGGCTCGCGCCGGTGGCGGTCGGTCGACTACCGCAACCTGGACGCGGAGGAGCTGGGCTCGATCTACGAGTCGCTGCTGGAGCTGGTGCCGAAGCACAGCGCGGTGGACCGAACCTTCGAGCTGGTCGAACTCGCCGGCAACACCCGCAAGACCACCGGCTCCTACTACACGCCCTCCTCGTTGATCGAGTGCCTGCTCGACTCGGCGCTCGACCCGGTCATCGACGACGCGGTCAAGCGCGCTGAGCAGGAGGCGACCGCCGCCGGGCAGCCGGATCCGAGCGACGCGATCGTCAAGGAGCTGCTTTCGCTCACCGTCTGTGACCCCGCTTGCGGCTCCGGCCATTTCCTGGTCGCCGCTGCGCGCCGGATCGCCAAGCGGGTCGCCGCCGTGCGCGAGCGCAACCCCGAGCCGACCGTCGACGCCGTCCGCCACGCCCTGCACGAGGTCGTCGCGCGCTGCATCTACGGCGTCGACATCAACCCGATGGCGGTCGAACTTGCCAAGGTGTCGCTCTGGATGGAGGCGCTGGAACCGGGCAAGCCGCTGAGCTTCCTCGACGCTCATGTGAAGTGCGGCAACGCGCTGATCGGCGTCACGCCCGCGCTGCTCAAGCGCGGAATCCCCGACGAGGCTTTCATTCCCACCGAAGGTGATGACAAGAAACATGCCAAAGCTCTAGAAAAGATCAATGTAGAGGAACGCCGAGGCCAGTCGAGTCTATTCGATATCGAGGACGACGCCGTAAAGGTATCTAACACCAGCTTCGCTTCTAATGTGCGGCGCATAGCGGGTGCCCCTTCCGGCACGCTTCGTGAGGTCCGCGAACAGGCGGAAGCGTATGCAAGGTGGGCGAACTCGTCCGACTACGTCAAGGCGCTTCTCCTCGCCGACGCGTGGTGCGCGGCATTCATGTGGATTAAGCAGGCGGATGCGCCGAGGGCGGTTACTCACGGGATATTCGGCGCACTTGAGGATCCGACTGGCCGTGGCGCGTCGATAGCAACCCGCGATGAAATCGCCCGGCTCCGTCACCAGTACCGCTTCTTCCACTGGCATCTGGAGTTTCCGGAGGTGTTTTCGGTTTCCGAGGATGACCACGACGTCTCAACCGTAGCAGGCTGGGCTGGTGGCTTTGATTGTTTACTGGGAAATCCGCCATGGGAAAGTGTGGAACTCAAGGAGCAGGAGTTTTTCGCGCGGCGCCATCCCGCGATAGCTGCGGTTTCAAAGGCGGATTCTCGAAAGAAGCTGATCGCCGAGCTTCGGCATGAGCCCGACACACTGCCACTGTACGAGGAGTATGCGGCGGCCAAGCGTGCAGTCTATGCAGAAAGTCATTTCCTGCGTCGATCGGGCCGTGTTCCTCTGACCGGTCAGGGCAACCTGAATACATACGCGGTGTTCTCGGAGACTGCCCGCCTCCTGCTCGCATCGTGCGGTCGCGCAGGCGTCATTGTTCCTACGGGGATTGCTACCGACGCCAGGACGCAATACTTCTTCAAGGATCTCGTGACCAATGGCTCGATCGCAGCACTCTACGACTTCGAGAACGCCGCGCCGATATTCCCCGGCGTGCATCGATCATTCAAATTCAGCATTCTCTCCCTCGCGGGGCATGCAATGCGTGAACCGGCTGCCAAGTTCGCCTTCTTCCTCCAAGATCCGGCCGAACTGGGCGACGCCGGCAAGTCGTTCACCCTCACCGCTGACGAGATGAAGCTCCTCAACCCCAACACCGGCACCTGCCCCGTCTTCCGCTCCCGCCGAGACGCGGAGATTACCCTCCGCATCTATCGCCGGGTGCCGGTCCTCATCAAGGAAGGCGATCCGAACGGCAACCGTTGGGGTGTGTCCGTTATGAGAATGTTCGACACAGCCCACGACTCGCACCTCTTCCACACTCGCGAAGAGCTCGAATCCGACGGTTGGACCCTCACCGGCAACGTTTTCGCCAGGGGCTCGGCCAAAATGCTCCCGCTCTACGAAGCGAAAATGCTCCACCACTACGACCACCGCTGGGCTACGTATGACGAAAATGGCGGGATCCGCGACTTCACGCTGGCTGAAAGGCAGGACCCAAGTGCGGTGGTTCTGCCTCGCTACTGGGTCGCCGAACGCGAGGTTGATGAGAGGCTCGCTTCCAAGCATTGGCAGCGGGGCTGGCTCCTTGGTTGGCGCGACATCTGTCGCGCCACTGATGAGCGAACGATGATTGATAGCATCCTCCCTCGCGCCGCAGCCCCTGACGGCACACTCCTGATGTTTCCGCAACATTCGGTTGCTGGTCTCGTGGCCTGCCTGACCTCGCAAGTATTGGACTTCGCGGCGCGGCAAAAGGTGGGCGGCACCCATTTGAAATTCTTTACTACCTATCAGTTGCCGGTTGCATCTCCTGCGCAGCTTGCGCCTCACGAGCGATTCATCAGTGATCGTATTCTCGAACTCGTCTATACGGGATATGACACGGTGCCGTTCGCCCGCGACCTTGGCGACACGGGCGGTCCGTTTCGGTGGGACGAGGGGCGGCGGGCGATTATCCGGGCCGAACTAGACGCTCTCATTTTTCATCTCTATGGTATCCCTCGTGACGATGTGGATTACATCATGGAGGCGTTCCCGATCGTCAAGCGTAAAGATGAATCTAAATACGGCATGTACCGAACCAAGGAGCTGATCCTTGCCGAGTATGATCGGATGGCCCCTGCTGGCGTTAGCCTGACCCACCCCTTGATTGAGGGCGAGAACTACCGGTCAACCCTCACTCCGCCGCCCGGGGGCGGCCCCCGCCATCCGGCGTCCCCAGTCATTCCTCGCCAGCGGGTGGGGGAGCCTGATGCTCAACGAGTGAGCCACGCTCGACCCCGTTAGGTGGCATCGAGACGCGGACACCTAGGACGTGGAACTCCTAGGTGTCCGCTGTGTCCCCTCCTTGCGGTATTTAAGCGCCTTCCAGTGCTGGTGCCAACGGGTAGGTCGGCAGGGCTTGCGCCCTCGTCACCATCAGGGGTTCCAGGAGGCGATCAAGTAGGTCGGCATCGGGCGCTGGCAGGGCGAGTAAAGCTCTTCGCAAGTAGACGCTCCACGCCTGTGGCTTGGGGAAGGCCGATAACTGTTCCACGATTGGCTGCAGCTCCAGCCCGCCGGGGTGCGGCGCCAGGCAGCCGATTCGTAGGTCGCAGCTGGAGACAAAGGTCCGGCCGGCAATCTCTATCGGCGCGTCCAACATCCGGACAGCTGATCGAGCTGTTGCCGTGCCGATGATTCGGCCGCGATCTCTGACCGGATTGCGCCACGCGCCTCGAGTGGCGTACACGAACAGGCGGTCCCCGGCGGCAAGTGCAGCGACCTCCGCACGCGGGGTTGCGGGGAAGGCCATCCGCTGCTCGTGCAGCACCCACGAGATGGCTTCGCGGTCTCCCAGGATCACCAAAAACGAGCGTGGCACGGCGACACCTTACCCCGAGAGTTGCCGGGTGAAGTGACTGTAAGCCCTTCCTGTCTACCTACCTACTATTCCGCGTCTTGGAGATTCGGCCGGTGATCTCTGATCCACCGCTCGACGTCCTCGGCTTGCCAGATTCGACCGACCGACAAGACGGCCACAGGGTCAGGGAAGGATTTCGAGTTGGTGATCTGGTAGGCGCGCGTACGGGAGACGCCCAGCATCTCCTGTACCTCCTGGCTTGCCACCAGCCGAAGCTTCCCCATGCGTCGACGGTAGGAGCATGCGAACTGAACACCTGATCTCTGTGCAGATGCACTGTTCATACGCACAGGAGCGTGTAGGCTGTTCACCTGTTCAGAAGAGCCGATGCCACCACGGGACGGGAGGGACATGGGTAGGCGGTGGAAGTGGTTCTTGCGGCCGGGTGACGTCGCGGTCGACCTGGTCGGGCAGGGCGTACCGGACGACGACGTGCCGGGGCGCTGGCGGCGGCCGGGCGCTCCGGACGGCGTACCCGATGGGTTGGTGACCTCGCGGTGCGACGGCGCGGTCGTCTACGAGTGGCCCGAGCGGCGGCGGGCGGTTCCGGCGCGGAACCAGCACGCGGACCGCTACGACCCGCGGTCATCCGGTGAGCGGCACGACAAGCGCCGGGGGAGCGGCCCGGTCGTGGGGAGGGGTTCGGATGGCTGAGGATCTGGGGTCGACGGTGCCGCGCCGGCAGCTCGGGCGGGTGTTGCGGGAGTTGCGGACCGAGGCGCGGATGACCCTCGATGGCGCGGCGCAGGCGTTGCAGTGGAGCCGGCAGAAGGTGTGGCGGATCGAGGCGGGGCTGTGCGCGACGCGCGGGCTCGACGTACGCGGGATGTGTGAGCTGTACGCGGCGACGCCCGAGCTGACCGGTGCGCTGGTCGCGGTGGCGGGGGAGACGCGGTCGAAGGGCTGGTGGCACTCGTACGGCGACACGATCCTCGGCTGGTTCGACGTCCACTCGTCGAGGGGTGTCGCAGAGGGACCGACTTCAAAGCTCGTCGAGCGGCGGAATGGCCGAAATCTTGGGGCGCGGGGCCGCCCGGCTTTCGGCCTCGCCGGAAGGGGAGAGTGATCGTGATTGCTGAGATCGTTCCGGTCGTGCTCGGTGGTGTGCTGCTGGGGTTTCTGGCCGGGCTCCTCGCGTTTCGGGTGAAGGCGCGATGGTGTCCGCGTTGCGGTGAGTCCACCGAGGCCATGCACCGGACGGAGGGGCGATGAACAACAGACCGGGCCGGTACCTCGCCGGTGACCTGCCACCCGGCCGGCGCGTCGCCCAGTTGCGGGCGCGACGCGGGATGACCCAGCAGATCTTCGCCAACCGGATCGGCAAGTCGAAAAGCTGGGTCGACAAGGTCGAACGTGGCCTACGTAACCTCGACCGCTTCTCCACCATCGAAACCGTGGCCGAGGTCCTCGGCGTCACCCCGGAAATCCTGCTCTCCAAAGCAGCCCGATGGCCCGAACCCATCGGCCCTGCCGCCGACGCCCTGGAACGCGTACGCGCGACGTTGGCCTGCTACGACACCACCTGCACTGACACGCCGCCTACGGCCGACGAGTTGACCCGCCGGGTCAACCACGCGTGGGAGGCGTACCGGCACGCCCACCACCCCCAGGTGCTATGCATGCTGCCCGACCTCCTCGCCGACGCCCGCCACCTCGCCACCACCGCAGACACCGCGGACCTGCTCGTACGGGCATACCGGCTCGCCGCCCAGGTGCTGATCAAACTCGACGAGCCGGAACTGGCCTGGCTCGTCGCCGACCGGGCGATGACCGCCGCCGCCGGTGACCCGCGCCGCACCGCCATGGCCGTCATACCCCTGACCCAGGCACTCCGCGCCCTGCACCGGGGACGGCTGGCCGTGACCGCCGCCACCACCGCCGTGCACCAGCTCACCCCCGCGCCATCGCGGCACACCCCACCCGACCATCTTGCTCTGGCCGGCATCGTGCAGATCCAAGCCGCCCTCGCCGCCGCCACCTGCGACGACCCCACCGCTGTACGCCACCACACCAACCAGGCCGCCCACCTCGCCACTGAACTCGGCGACCACCCGCACCACGACGGCGGCGGCGACCTCGACTTCACGCCCGTCATGGTCGACCTCGCCCGCGCCCTGACCGCCGCCGAACTCGGCGACAGCCAGCAGGCCATCACCCTCCACCGTCAGGCCACCGGCGGCGACGCCTGGCGCAGGCTTCCCGCCGAACATCGGGCCGCCTACCTGATCGACATCAGTCGCGCGTACCACGATCTCGGCGACCACCGCGCCGCCGGCCAGGCCCTGGTTACCGCCGACCAGATCGCCCCCGCCGAAACCCGCACCCGCCCCGCCGCCCACGCCGCACTCACCGGCCTGCTCCGCACCGGACCCACCTCAGCCGACGTCACTCGCCTCGCCGCCACCATCGGACTGATCCAACGTTGACGCGCAATATCGACGGGCCGAGGCGCCTGCCGGTGGCGCACAGTGGCTTCCGGAGCCCGCCGCCGGGGATCGCCGTGCCGAGCACCGACGCGCTGAACGTCAGGCAGCCGTCATTGTTGGCCGCCACGATAGCGAGTTCAGAAGACGTGAACGTTGAAGCGCTCAGCGGCCTGGTTCGGGCATAGGGGCCGCGGTCGCTCTTGCCGTCCACCTGCCTTCCCAGCCGGCACTCAAGGTGTCGATGAGTACGAACGCGGATTGCGCCAGATCCCTAAGCCGTGCAGATTCTTGGACATGAATGGTGTGGATAGCCCCCGCAGAGCATCGTTCGGGTTGAGCCTCCTCGTCGCGCTGGTGTGGCACTTGATCGTGATCATTGCGGTTCTCGCGCCTGGGGCGCCGGCCGTCCGGGACTGCTCACAGACCTGCCTGGAGTGGATCAGCCTGACCGTGTACATCGGCGGGCCGATTCTCGCGGGCTCGCTGCTCATTACACTGCTGATGATCGGCCTGCTCAGGCGCTGGATTGCCTCCTCGATCCTCACCGGCACTGTGTCGGCGCTGTTCGGTGTTGTTCCGGGTGCTGCGGTTGGCGTGGTCTTGTTTGGTTCCCTATGAAGCATCCGAACTGACCGCCGCCGACCTCGGCGACAGCCAGCAAGCCATCGCCCTGCACCGTCAGGCCACCGGCGGCGACGCCTGGCGCAGGCTTCCCGCCAAACACCGGGCCGCCTACCTGATCGACATCAGTCGCGCGTACCTCGACCTCGGCGACCACCGCGCCGCCGGCCAGGCCCTGATTGCCGCCGACCAGATCGCCCCCGCCGAAACCCGCACCCGCCCCGCCGCCCACGCCGCACTGACCGCTCTGCTCCGCACCGGACCCACCTCAGCCGACGTCACTCGCCTCGCCGCCACCATCGGACTGATCCAACGTTGACGCGCAATATCGACGGGCCGAGCCGCCTGCCGGTAGCGCACAGTGGCTTCCGGAGCCCGCCGCCGGGATGATCGGTGGCGGGCTCAGGAGATCACGCAGCCATCACCGCGCAAATTCCATGCGCGCCGACTGTGCTACGCGCGCTTCCAGACGACGACGGCGCCGGCTTTGGGCAGCACCCAGTCGTCCACGGAGATCGTGATGAACCGGGTTTCCTGCAAGCTCGGCGTGTACTCCACGGACGCGGGCCGGGTGAGGCCGAAGAAGTCGAGAGCGCGGATCCGGGCGATGTCCTGGACCGAGACGCTGATGGAGTACGTCGCGGAGAACGTCGGCTTGGGCACCTCGAAGCTGATCAGGTTGCCGTCCGCCAGGACTTTCGCGTTGAACGAGTACTGCACGAAGACGTCCACCCGATCGGTGAACTCCTCCGCGGGCGGAAACGCGACGTACTCCCGTTCGGTGTCGTTCTTCTGGAACTGCACCTGCTGGCCGCCAAAGTTGACGCTGAGCAGCGCGAACGCCTCGTCCCACCGGTCGTCGAACTCGCCTGTCGAGGGAAGCCGCCAGACGACACCCATGTCACGGGCACGTAGCAGCCGGTCGTAGTCGTCCTGCCGGCCGCCGACCTTGAACGCGAAGCGGGTGCGCCTGACGTCGGTCGTGTGGTAGCCGAACTGGAAGAACACGTCATAGTAGTCGTACTGGCGACCGCTGCTCTCCGCCTTGTCCAACCCGAACACCTCGGCCCGCACGACGAGGTTGCGCCAGCGTTCCTCGGACTCGAACACGTTGGTCCGCAGCTTCCGGGAGATGACGGTGCCGAGCTCGGGGCTGCCGCTTCGCAGCCGCGCCGCGTTCTCGATCACCCGGTCCAGTTCGTCGGGGGCCAGCCGCAGGGACTCCAGCCGGGAGCCGGCAGCCAACGACTGCGCCACCGCCGTGCGTACCTTCTCCTCCTGTTGGACCAGCGCGCCGCGCACGATCTCCAGGAACCGGTCCTCGGCCACCTGGTTGAGCATGACCTGGAAGATGGTGATCGTCAGGCCGGTCTGGAAGATCGCGACGCCGATGTCGTTGACCCGTAACGTCGCCCACAGGGTGTTGGCGGGGGCCGTCGCTGGGGCGACCAGGATGAGCAGCAGCCCGATCGCCGTGGCGAGGGCACCGAGCAGCAGGCCACGACTGCGGTACAGGTCGGACAGGGTGGTGGGCAGACTGCGCCGCGACGGTGCCGGCTGGCTCGACGACATCACTCCTGCCGAGCCTTCGCGCGCGGCGGGAGATACCTGATGGCGGGCTGACCAGCAGCATCGCTCATTCTCAGGTAGTGCTGCACGTTGGAGTAGCCGATGTCATCGCCGTCCCGAATGAACAACGCGGACTCGCTGCCCAGACGCCGCAGCACCGGGACACCGACGCTGTCGGGCACGTTGGCCCTGCGGCACACCTCGGAAAGGGACCGCTGCTCGTCAACATGGTCGATTAGTACGACCTCGAGCGGCGTGAACACGTGGGACGGCACGAACCCGTTGCAGAAGGAGCCGAGCAGCCAGGTCGTGTTGTCGTTCCAGGTCCCACGTGGCAGGTCCAGGCTCCGGTACGTGCCGGCGAAGACGGCCGCCTCCGTTTCATGGATTTTCGCGCGCCCCCGGTTCGCCAGCTCGACAAGGCCGTCGATGCCGAACTCCAGGTACAACAGGAACGCCTGCCGCGTGTGGTCGCGGTAGAGGGACCACAGCTTCGGCCGTTCGACCCCGTGTCGCCCGTAGGTCAGGACGTTCCGCAGGGCGTGTGGCGGCACGACGGTCGCCGCGGCGAAGCAGGTGCCCAGCACCTCGGCGATGCCCTCTTCCAATCCCATGGCCTGGATCTCGGGATCGATCCGCCCGGGAACGGTGTGGATGAGCTCGTGGGCGAGAAGGGCCTCGCTGTAGAGCGGCCGTAGCCCGCCTCGGCGGAAGGAGACCCCGGTCGGGATGCCGTACCGCTGCTCGTCCTCCCGGTCCGGCGTGAACGCCGCCCACCCGAACTGGTCGAATGGTGGCGGGAACTCGTCCATTACGTGGAGGTCCGCGTCGCCGAGGTCGAGCCCGGCGTCCTTCAGAGCCGCTCTGATTCCGCTGGCGGCGCTGACGATGCGGTCGCCAACGGGCGTGTCGGCGTCCGGTATGCGCGCGGCGGCGACCGCCCGGAGGTCATCTGCGATGAGCTTGCGCAGCGCGGCTTCGTCGTCCTGGATCGGCCCCTCGGGCGGCAGCGCCTCGACCAGGTCGCGAATCGTTGCTGCGGCCGAGGCCGCGTCAGCCGGGGCGTCCAGGTCGATCTCGGCGGCGACGCGCTCGACGAAGAGCTCGATGTTGGCGAAGCGGCAGGCGGCGAGATACATGCCGCCGTAGAGGAAGTCACGCGTGGCAGTTGTCAAGAGGGCTTGCCCGGCACTCGCCGGCTTCGTGATCGTGACGATGGCCCCGGCTGTGATCATCGGTCTGGACGCTCTGTCGTTCGCCTGGCTGGCGGTCCAGGCCGGACGCCTGGCCGGATCGGCCGGGCAACAGCACGTCCTGCCACCCGCCGAGGCACAACGACGGTCTGCGAGTCCTTCGCGCCCGACCCGAACTGCTCGGCCTTCTCGCCGTAACGTGGCTGTTCAACCTCGCTTACGGCCCGGTCGAGGTCGCACTGCCGCTATTCGTCAGCCAAGTCCTCCACGCCGGACCGAGCCTGCTCGGTCTGTACTGGGCCGCCTTCGGTGTCGGCGCGGTCGTCGGTGCCCTCACCGTCGGCGCCGTACGAAAACTGCCCTTGTGGCCGGTCCTGCTGTGCATCATCGCCGGTCACGGCCTTGCCATGTTGCCCTTCGGACTGCACGTACCGACCGTGTTCTCCCTCGCGAGCTTCGCCGTGGGAGGGGTGATCTACGGCCCGTACAGCACCTTGACCTTCACGCTGTTCCAGGACCTCACCCCGGCGGCCCTGCTGACCGCTGTCCTCGCCCTCCGCGCCGCCGCTCTCCTGACCGCCGCGCCTGTCGGGGCGGCGCTGGGCGGTTCTCTCACCGCAGCCCTTGGGGCCCGCTGCGTACTCGTCGGCACCGGCATCGCCATGATCCTGGTAGCCGCCTGCGCCGCCGCACTTCGGATGCAGGCTACGACGCCGGCTACTGGCCCACCTGTGATTAGTTGACGAGCCGATGCCCTCGTCGGTCAGGATTGCTCGTTGTTGACGGATGTGGGCCCCGGCCTGATGCTGCGCAGGTAGCCGTCTTCGGCGAGAAACTTGGCGACGTCCACGTACGCCTCCGGCTCGACCGGCGCGAACGTCGCCAGGCCGTCGACGTAGCGGTTGAACATGCAGAAAACGGCGGCGGTGAGCACTGTGTCGTGGATGGCCTTGTCGTCGGCGCCCGCGGCTCGGGCACGTTCGACATCTTCCGGCGTGACGGTGCGCCCGTCGACGCGCACCTTGTCGGCGATCACCAGCAGGGCCTGCAGCTTCTCCCCGACCGGAGCCTCGTGGCCGCCGGAGCGTACCTGGTCGACCAGGTCGGCGGCGTTACCGAGGAGCTGACGGGCGACCGCGCTGTGGATCTCGGTGCAGAAGGTGCACTCGTTGCCGTTGGAGACGTAGGCGGCGATGGTCTCGCGCTCGGCGGGGGTCAGTGACGACGGCCCGCGAAGCAGCGCCTCGGCCAGCGCGTTGAGGGGCGCCTCCGTCTCGGGATACAGAGTCATCGGCCCCATGATGCCGGGCAGATCGGCTGGTAGCTCAATGTGCGGCACGAATACCATCTCCAATTACGAAGATCACTATTCTCGGATGGAGACCATCGTTGCCACGAGCTGGACAAGTGTCCAGCGCACCTTCGTCCTATGAAGACTGACCGAACGTCGGTCGATGGGGGAGCAAGCTGGCGCACCAGCACCGTATCGGCGACAACGGCGGCACCTGCGTCGGGTCGCCGGCAACCTGCCCGACCTAGTCGCCGGACATGACAGCAAGGGCCGCACCGGCCCAGTCCTCACCTTCACCCCCGACTCCTGGGCGGCCGTCGTCGGCGTGGTGCCGCCAATGCGCTGAGGGCGTGGCCCGGTTGTGGGCCCGCGATCCACGCCGGGCCCGTGTTCGGGGTTCCTGGTCTCGCCGCCGCCGCCGTCGCCGTCAGCCGAGGTCCTCGCCGGCCGCGTGCTCGATGCGGCTGCGGAGCCCGGCGGCGCGCGGATCGGGGAACCCGGCCAACAGCGCGACAGCCTCCCGCCACCACCGGGAACCCTCCTCGGGGCGCCCGGCGTCGACCAAAGCCGCAGCGAGGTGGTCGAGCGTCAACGCGAGTTGCCAGCCGTCGCCGAGCTGACGGTGCACCGTTGCGGCCTGACGGTGCAAGGCGACCGCCTGATCCGGCTGCCCCAGCTCCCGGTACGCCTCACCAGCGCCGTCCAACGCCATCGCCTCCCGGCTACGGTCACCAAGCCGGCGTTGGATCGTGGCCGCGCGATGCGCCGCCACCAGCGCGTCGCCGGGTCGACCGGTGGCGCGCTGTACCCGCGCGTACTCGACCAGCCAGTGTCCCAACCACACCGGGCTCGCGCCCTCGGCGATGGCGAGCGCTCGCTCGATCGCCGCCATCGCCTCCTCGGTGCGGCCGAGTTCGCGCAGCGTCATGCTGAGGAAGAACAATGAGTTGCCCTCCTGCCCGCGGTCGTCGATGTCCTGCTGCACCGCGAGCGCCTGACCCAGCAGCGTCGCCGCCTCGGCCAGGTCGCCCAGTTCGTAGCGGGTCTCCGCCAGGTTGCTCAGCAGCAGCGCCTGCCAGCGCCGGTCGCCACGCCGGGCGAAGATGTCGAGGCTCTCGCCGAAACGCGCAAGAGCGTCATTGAGGCGGCGGTGTCGCAGTGCCAGCAGTCCCAGCGCGTTGACCGACACGGCAGTGCCGTGCTCGTCGCCGATCTCCCGCCGGATCGCCAGCGCGGCCCGATGGTGCTCTTCCGCCTCTGCCAGCTGGCGGGCCTGGAAGTGGGCCTTTCCGAGGCTCTCCAGGGCTTCCGCCTCGCGGCGGCGGTCGTTCAGCGACCGGGCGGCGGCCAACCCGACCCGCGCGGTGGCGAACCACTCGTCGAAGGCGTTCTGGTGCATGAAGACGCTGCGTAGCAGCACCGCCAGGTGCCAGGCGGTCTGTGTCAGCGTCGTCTCGGCTGCGGCCCTGGCGTCGACAAGGTTGTCCTGCTCGGCGGCGAACCAGGCGTCCGCCTCACCGGTCGTGGCGAAGCCGAGCGGGTCCACGTCGGGTGACGGTTCCAGCGGCACCATCCGGTAGAACGGCAGCGTACGGGCCAGCGCGGCGTCCGCCGTGTGCAGATACCAGGTGAGGATGCGGCGCAGCGCGGCGTGGCGGTCCTCCGCACTTTCCAGGTGCTTGATCTGGTCCAGCGCGTAGGCGCGCAGCAGGTCGTGAAGCTGGTAGCGGTTCGGTGCGATCTGCTCCAGCAGGTGCATACCGACGAGAGCGTCGAGCGGTTGCCGGACCTGCGACACCGGCACGCCGGCGAGAGCGGCGGCAGCCGGGGCGCTGATGTCCGGGCCGGGGTGCAACCCCAGCAAGCGGAACAGTCGTGCGGACGAGGGGCTCAGGGCCCGGTAGGACCACGCGAACACCGCGCGGACGGCGTCGGCCTCCTCTCCGTCGTCCGTGGCGAGGGCGTCCCACAGGGCCGACTCGTCCCGCAGGTCCTGGATCAGCTCGGCGAGCGGCATGAACGGCCGGCTCGCCGCTCGCTCGGCGGCGATGCGCAGGGCGAGCGGCAGCCGGGCACATAACCGTGCCAGCTCGGCCAGCTCATCCGGGTCGTCGCCGGTGCGGTAGTCGGCCGTCACGTCGCGCAGCAATGTGACCGCGTCATCCTCCGACAACATCTGAAGGGTCAGGCGTCGCCCGCCGTCGCGGCTGACCAGACCGGACAGTCTGCTGCGGCTGGTGACGATCACCAGGCAGCTGTTCGTGCCGGGTAGCAGCGGACGTACCTGCCCTGCGGTGGCGGCGTTGTCGAGGACCACCAGTACGCGCCGGTCGGCCAGTTGGGAGCGGTACAGCGCCTCACGGCCCTCGCTGTTGGCGGGGATCGCGGAGGGCGGCACGCCCATGGCCCGCAGGAAGCGGTCGACTACCTGCTCCGGCTGGCTTGGCGGGCCCGGGGCGTAGCCACGGAGGTTGGCGTAGAGCTGCCCGTCAGGGAACCGCTGCCGCACGGCGTGCGCCCAGCGCAGTGCGAGCGCGGTCTTGCCAACCCCGGCCGTGCCGGTATGACGGCGAGGGTGATGTCGGCGGCCTCGCCGGTGAGAAGCCGATTCAGCGTACGTAGCTCCTCGACGCGGTTGACAAAACCGCGTACGTCACCGGGCAGCTGCCGTGGTGGCGGGTGGGTGGGGAAGGATGCGGCGGGATGGAAGTGGACCTCGCCGTAGACGTCCCGGGCCTGCACCAGGTCGGCCGGGCCGGACAGCGCGGACTGATCGACCTGTTCCGGCCGTTGTCCCTCCGCCCCAGTGCCGACCATGGTTCAGTCTGGACGGGGAGGCTCCAGCGGCGCCACCGTTCGTGCGAAGAACTCGTCCAGTGGCTCGCCGCCGTCGTAGAGCGACTCGATGACCTTCTGACACCGCTCGATCAGCGCAGGATTCCGCCACCGTCGGGCCGCTTCGAGTACGCCGTCGGCGTCGTAGATCGCCTCGTACATCACGTCGGTGCCAAGGGTGTAGATCTCGGGCAGCGGAGCATCCGCCTCCGCGGTGGCGACCTGGTCCGGCCCTACCACCCGGGTCAGGCCGCCGTACTCGTGGCGGAGCCGCAGCACACGCAGTTCCCATTGCAGGTATGGAGTCAGCGGCTTTGCACGATCCGCACACGGCGGGTGGCAAAACCACTGTCGGCGATGCGTCGGTAGTCGTCCTCGAACTCGGAACGTCGGGAGTCGAGAATGCGCAACGCCTCGTCCCACCGGCCGGCGGCGAACGCCTGCCAGCCCCCGTCAAACGGCTCCTTGAACGTCTGTTGCCGCTCCAGCTTCCAGAAGCCCGGCGGGCCGGTCTTCCAGAACCGTTGCTCGAAGTCGGCCCAGTAGTCCGCCAAGGACAACAACTCGCCGGGATCTCCGCCAAGGAGTTCACGCATCAGGGACATCCACCTTCGCCGCGATCATGGTCGACCGGGGAATGATGACAAGCCGCTCACCGGGGTCGACGGAGACCCCATCCGGAAGTCGTCCTCGGTAGGTGTCGGTGAGGTCCTGCCCGATCACGGCCAGCCGTAGCGGGTAGTGTCGGCTCCGCCGCCATCGACCCCCGCCGCCATCGACCCCCGCCACCCGGGAAGTCCGCCGTGCTCTGCTGGAAGGAGCTTGGCGAGCAGCACCGCAACCTGGCTGGAGCCGCCCGCTCGCGGCTCAACTCATCGAGGACGCGCAGTGCGTGCCTCAAGGAGGGAAGGAAGCGTGTATCACCCCAACGACGCCCCGACGGAGGAGGAACTGGCCGCCATCGAAGAGCGGGCAGCGGCTGCCACACCTGGCCCCTGGCACGTCCGATTCCTTGACGACGATCACGCCGCCAACCTGGTCGCGGTAAGCACGACGCCCGATACCGGCCGCGGTGAGCGGTGGCCGCACTACGCCTCCGGTGAAATGATCGCAGCCACCCTCGTCCAGTTCCCCAACCGCTACGTCGATTGCGTGGATGAGCGCTGGGACGAGAACGCCCTGTTTATCGCACACGCCCGCGAGGACATCCCGAGGCTGATCGCGGAGATCCGCCGTCTCAGGAGTCAGCCTGGCTGACAGCCCCCGGGCTGCTGATGGCCGACGGTGACCCGGCCGTAACGCGATAGCGAGGACCATGCGTCTGTCGTTCGCCGAGGGTGGCGAGGTCGTGACGGGCGGTGCCGCGGTCGACTAAGGTCGATGGCTGACGGAAACCCATCGCTTCGAACACCGCTGGGCGGCTAATGCGATTGTTGGAGACAGGCTGCGCGGACGAGGTCGATGCCAATCATGTGCCCTTCGCGCTCGCTCGCGACGGCCTGGTATTGAGCCATTTTCATCCTGCGTAGCGGTTCGCTTCGACGTGGTGCAGGACGAGGATGGCCTGCACGATTGCGGTGGCGCGGCGTGGGCAGCAGC
>NZ_JBEZFI010000039.1:0-58386 GCF_040649295.1 Micromonospora sp. NPDC048999
TGACGGGCCGCACGCGCCGCCGCCTGGGCGCGCGCCGGCCGCTGCCGCTGTCGCTCTGCGGCCGTCACGCCTGATGCCCGGCGGCTGGCGCGGAGGAGCGGGGAGCCCGGGGCCGCCGCAGGCGGGATAGCGGGGAGAGTGGTGGAGGTTTGTCGCCGGCTGCCGGCCGCGCTGCGCCTGAGCAGCGCGGCGCAGTGAGGGGGCGCGCCGGGTCCGCGCGGCAAGCCCCGAGCATGGGGGCGGTGGCCGCGTGAAGGCATGCCGGTCGTCCAGGAGCCGGCTCCGCAGCCCCTCGGGGTCAGGTCAACCGCTCACCTGGGAGGGGGAGGGGTGGCCGCCCCTGGCCAGCTCCGACCCCGGGAGCCGGGTCGGTGCCGGCGCGAGGTTGGGTCAACTGCGCCACTGTGGCGGTGTCCGCCGGGGGCGGGGTCCGTGACACGAGAGCCGACTCGGGCTGTTCCGGCAGCGCCCGTAGGTGCGTCAAGGCCCGCTTGACGTGGCGGACCCGGCAGCGACCCGCTTTCCAGAAGGGGCCGACGGCACGCGGGATGGCAGGAGGCACTACTCGCGAAGCGGCGGTGTAACCCTCCCTTGACGGAGGTCAGCAGGTGGCGGCGATAATCCGAGGGTGGAGATCATCCCTGGGGTCGGCGTGGAAGCAGTGAAGATCGGTGACCCCCGAGATGAAGTAGAGCGCAGGCTTGGGCCTCCGGCCCGCCCCGGCAGCCACCCCAAGGCCGTCTATGACTCAGTAGACCCGATGCTCGTGGTCACATACGACGACAACGTCGTTGAACTCGTCGAAGCCAGCTATGGCGTGAACGACCAGGTCTTCTTCGACGGAGTGCAGTTGACCTACAGGTTCATGGACGAGGTGATGGCCGACCTGACCGCAAAAGGGCACCTCGCTACCCCGTCCGACATCGGGTATGACTTTCAGGCCGGATTCGCGATCTTCTCAATGGCATCGCTGTCAGCCCGGGATTTGGACCCGGACGCGCCCGAGAAGGACTGGCGTCACATCGTCGAGGGTGTGTCCATCGCGCCCTACTCCTACTTCACAGACGACCCGCCGCCGTTGAACGGGACCGCCGAGGAACTTGAAGCCTGGCTGCGGCAACGAGGAGTGCTGCCGGCAGAGACGTGACGGCGCTGCACTTGGGTGACCAACTGGGTGACGACGGACGTGGCCGGTGCCGGACGCCTCTGGACGGTGGCGGACCGCGTAGGCAGGTTGGGCGGGCTAACTACGCACGTCCTCGGCTATCGATCATTCGTTCACACCGAACGAGTCCGGAGCCCCTAACAGCGGCATCTTGCCGAGTTCGGTTCTTGAATCGTCAAAGCGGCCCCGCAAAGCGGGCCGCGCCGGCCCGGCCCCGGCCTGCTGGCGACCTCCGGCCGGCATCGGCCGGGCCGGCCGGTCACGCTGACCGGCGACAAAACTTCGACCACCTCGGGGCTCCGCCCCGAAGAGCCCCGGCAAGGGGGCTCTGTAGCAGACTGCATCACCGAACAGTTGAGCTCCGCCACACAGCGAGAATGGACTTTCATGATCTACCAAATACGCCGCATGGCCGCCGGCGAGTGGCGGCAGTTGAAGTCCATCCGGCTGGAGGCACTCCAGGACTCACCGACCGCGTTCAGCATGCCACTCGCCGAGGCGACCGCCTTGAGCGACACCGTCTGGCAGCAGGAGGCGGCCCGCGAAGCCGACTCCGCCTCGTCAGCGACATTCGTCGCCACCGGCGAGGCAGGCGACTGGGCCGGGATGGCTGCCGTCGCGCCGCTTGCCGAAGTTCCCGACCACGCCCACGTCTACGCGGTCTTCGTCACCCCGGCGCACCGCGGCCCGGCTGGACCCGCCGCTGCCCTGATGGCTGCGGCGATCCGCTTCGCGCGCGACCACACCGACGCGGCGTGGCTGACCCTGGGCGTTCACGAGGACAACCCCCGGGCCCGGACGTTCTACCGCAGGCTCGGGTTCGCCGAAACCGGCAAGGCGATACCGTACGCCCTAAACCCGTCCCAGACGGTGCACATCATGGGCTACCAGGACTTCCGCAGCGCGCGGAGATGACGGAGTCCCATCACCCGCAGCGGTTCCTGCGCCCGCCGCCGACCCCGGCGGTCGAACCCGCCCCGGGTGACAGCAGCGGATGACAGCAGCGGCGCTGGACGGGACTGACCCAGCAGCGGACGATTGAACCGCTGCGAACAGCGGTTGCCAGTCACTTCTGCACTAGGCCGTGTCTCGTGGATCTCTGGCGAGATCGCGTAGCCAGATCTTCATCGTGGCGACGTCGACCGCGGCCTGGTACATGAAGTCTCGCTTGTCGTAGCCGACGTGGTCGGTGATCTCACCGTCCAGGGCCGACTCCAGAACCCGCTTGGTCAGCTGCTGCAGCAGCCCGCCCTCGCCGGTGAGCTTCAGCCCATCACCACGAGCCCGATCGACCAGCATCGCGATCAACTGCTCATCCGTGACCGCACCCACCGGCACCACGGCCGGCTCCTGCCCCGAGGTGGTCTCGGTCGTCATCTGGCGTCTCTCCCTTGATCGGTCGATCAGCCGTTAGTTGTACACACCCCCAGCGCGGACGTGACCCCTTGGTTGATGTACTTGTGCAGGAGGTTGAGGCAGCCCTCGTAGCCGAGGGCTTTGATCTCTTCGAAGAGGTGCGCGACGGGGACGGCGGGGTCCTCGGCCCGACGTGTGCGTAGGTGCTCGCGGTAGGGGTCGACGAGGCTGGCACGGTACTTGGGGACGCGGAGCATCCGCTCGGGCCGGTCGGCTCGCGCGTAGCGTTTGACGGTGTTCCCGACCGGCGTCACCCTGGTGACTACTGGCGGCGGGGCCACGCTGGACGCGGTGACGGTCAACTCGTTCACCTCCGTCTCCCTCGAGCCGCTGCTCGTGGCGTTCGGCCTGCGCACGGGCGGGCGGCTTTCCTCTCGGCTCGGCCGGGCGCCCGGGTTCGCGGTGCACGTGCTGGCGGCGGACCAGCAGGACCTGGCCGCGCAGTTCGCCCGGCGCGACCGGCCGTCCGGCCGTGCCGTGGCCCAGGTCCTGGCAGCGACCGTCACTGCCCGGGAAACGTCCTGGTGGGCGGGGCGCTGGTCACGTTCGAGTGCCGGCCGTACGCTGCCCACCCGGTGGGCGACCACTGCCTGGTCATCGGCCAGGTGGTCGCGATCCATGAGGCGGCGGACGCCTCGCGGGGACCGCTGCTGTTCCACCGCGGCACCTACGAGGCGTTGCCGGCAGCGGCCACATAGTTGCCTCTTGTTGCCGGTCGGAAGGCCTGTCGGGCGCCGGCGGGCGTTCCTAGGCTCGAACTCGTGCCGGACGCCGTAACCAACGACCATGCCCTTCACGACCACACCCTCGCCGCCCTGGTGCGGCGGCACCGCACCGCCCGGTTGCTCACCCAGGAGCAGCTCGCCGAGGCCGCCGGGCTCAGCGTCCGGTCGGTTCGCAACCTGGAGACCGGCGCCGTCCGGGCACCCCGGACCAGCTCCGTGCGCTACATCGCCGAGGCCCTGTGCCTGGACGACGGCGCGTACCGGCAGCTCATGGACGCCGCCGTCACGCAACGCACGGCACCGGCCGGACCACCGCCGCGGGCGATCACGCTGGAGCCGGGCGCCGACCTGATCCTGCTGGTCGGGCCGACCGCGCGACTCTCCATCATCGTGGCACCCGAGGCGTGAGGGCGGCCGGGATCTTATGGGCTAACGTCTGTGCGATGGGGGAATCACTCCGGGCCGAACATTCGGGCGAGAGTTTTGGACGGTGGCTTCGCCGTGCGCGGACCGATCTTGATCTGACCCAGGATGCGCTGGCGCAGCGGGCGGGCATCGCGGTTCGCACCGTCCGCGACCTCGAGGCCGAGAAGAACAGCAACCCGCGCCCGCAGACCCGCCGCCTGATCATCCGGGCCCTAGACGAGGCCGCCGGACGCCGCCGGCCCAGCACCGCCCGGCCGGCTGAGGTGCCGGTGCGACTGCCGCTTGACCCGCCCGGCTTTCGCGGCCGCGGCGCCGAGCTGCGGCACCTCGAGGACTTGAAGGACCGGGCCGCCGCGAACGGGCCAATGACCGTGGTGATCTCCGGCCCACCCGGCGTCGGCAAGACCGCGCTCGCGGTCCGCTGGGCGCACCGGTCCGCACCGTCCTTCCCGGACGGAGTGCTGCACGCCGACCTGCACGGCTTCACCCCGTCGGTGTCCCCGCGCGAGCCGGCCGAGGTAATGACCGAACTCGTCGAGGCGCTCGGCGTACCCCGGCAGCAGGTCCCGGACCGGCCCCGCGACCTGGCCTTGCTCTACCGCCGCACGCTGGCCGGCCGGCGGGTGCTGCTCGTCCTGGACAACGCCCGCGACCCCGAACAGGTCCGCGACCTGCTCCCGGCTGACCGCGGTAGCGCCGCGATCGTCACCAGCCGCCACCAGCTCGCTGGGCTGGTCGTCACCTCCGGCGCCCACCCGCTCGTGATCGAGCCGTGCGACCGCGACGACGGCCTCGACATCCTCGCCGCCCGGGTCGGCCGCGACCGAGTGCGCGCCGAACCGGCCGCCGCCGATGAGATCCTCCGGCACTGCGGCGGCCTGCCACTGGCCCTGGCCGTCGTCGCCGCCCGGGCCGCCCTGCGCCCCCAGTTCCCGCTTGCCGCCCTGGCCGGCGCCCTGCGCGACACCCGCCTCGACGCGCTGGAGACCGGCGAACCGCACAGCGACGTCCGCTCCACCATCTCCTGGTCGTACGCTGCCCTCAGCGACCACGCCCGCCGGATCTTCCGGGTCCTTGGCGTGCATCCGCTGCCCGACGTCACCCCCGCCGTCGTCGCCGGAGCCCTCGGCATCCCCACCGCCCGGGCCCGCGCCGCACTGTCCGAACTGGCCGACGCAAACCTGGTCGCCGAACGGACCCCCGGCCGTTACGCGATGCACGACCTGCTGCACGCGTACGCGTCCGAGCAGGCAGGCGACGACCCGGAGACACTCGGCCGCCTCCGCGAGTTCTACGCCACCACCGCCAACGCCTCCGCCGAGCACTTGTGCCCCACGCACCGAACCTTCCACGGTCGGCAGCACGACGGCGTACGCCCGGAGGTCTTCGCCGGCCAGGCCGAAGGGCTCGCCTGGTTCGCCAGCGAACGCGAGGTGCTGTTAGCGGTGATGGAGGACGCAGCGCGGGCCGGGGACCACGCCACCTGCCTGTCCCTCGGCTCCCCGCTCAGCACCTACTTCGACCGAATCGGGCATTGGACGGCCAGCCTGATGGTGGCCCGACACGTGCTCACAGCCTCGCGGCACACCGGCCCGCCGATCGCCCGCTTCTTTGGCCTGCGGTACGTGGCGCGGGGCCACGCGAAGGTCAGCGATTTCCGCACCGGCGAGCACTACTACCACCATGCGCTGCGGGTCGCCGACCAGCTGGACGAGCCGCAGCTGCGCGCAATGGCCCTGTTCGACCTGGCGCTGCTGCTGGAGAGCGAAGGCCGGTACGCCGAGTCGGCCGACCACTGCTCTGCGGTGCTCGCCCTCAGTGAGCGGCTGCCCACCGGCAGCAGTCAGGGGGACGTGCTCAACACCCGCGGCTGGGCCTGGATCTGCCTGGGCGACCTCGACCGCGGCATCCCCGACTGCGAGCGAGCGCTGGCCCTGCACCGGGTGACCGGCGACCGGCACGGGCAGGCGACCACATTGGACTCGCTGGGGCTGGCGCATTATCTCAGCGGCCGCCACGCCCAGGCCGCGACCGCGTACGCCGAATCTCTTGATCTGGCCCGGCTAGTCGGGGACCGGCACCTGGAGGCGCTTGTCCTCCAGCACGGCGGCGAGAACCACGAGGCCACCGGCGACCTGCAGGCCGCCCGCATGGCGTGGCGGCAGGCGCTGTCGATCATGAACGACCTGAACCCCGACCAGACCTACGACCTGCGCGCCCGGCTGATCGCCCTGGAGGCCTCGGACGGCATCAGGCGGTCCGGTCGATCTGAAGGTCGTGGAAGTCACCGGCCGACGGGTTGAGCCCCCCCGCGGCGCGTCGGCGCCGGGACCGAACGCATCGTTCTCCGTTGATAGGCCCGCCCGTGGGTTCGGCTCGCGCCGCGCGGTCACCCGCTCATTGCTGGCGTCCACTTGACTTTCGTCATCAGGACCCTGCGCCTCCCAGGTTCTCGGAGACGCTGACGTAGGCGGTGCTTCTGAACGACCGACCCATAGCTAACCGGCGGCAGTGCATGAGGTTATGGCCGGGCGTCGGCCGCCTGCGGTTCTGCAGATCGCGGCCACGGCGTGTCCCGGGGCCAGTGCTTCTACCGTCGGCGGCGTGTGAAAAAGGCTCCGGCACAAGTTCCGTGATCGAGTAGCGTTGATCACCCGGTGTCCGTTGTGGAAGTCGCCGCCGTCCTGCTACCGGTATCGGCTGATGCAGCCGTGGGTGTGCCTCGGCATCCTGCACTACGCCGAAGACGAGGCGTGGTCGACCTCGGCCCGGCGTCAGGTACCGGTGGGCCTTGCCTTCGGCGTCGAGGACTGGGTCGCCGGTGCGGCGCTGCTCGCGCTCGCTACCGCGGCGTGCCGGGATCCGGCCCTGCGGGAGGAGGTACGCCAGCTAGTCCGGGCTCGGCTGGACGCGGCTGTTGGCACTAGCCTGCTAACCAACACTCCGCGTTATCGGGGGAAACCTCTGACGGCCTGACGGCCGCCGCGATCGCCCGTACGGACCATCTGGCCTGGCCCGCCGCGACTCAGCGCGGACCATCTGGCCTGGCCCGCCGCGACTCAGCGCGGACCCAGATCAGCGCTCGGGCAGCGATCGACGGTCGAGCTTCCCATGTGGCCCGGCCGGCCACTGCCGGACCGTCATGATGCGAACGGGAACCATCGCGACCGGCAGCCGCTCGCGCAGGTACGCCCGCAGCTGCCGGCCTAGCACCGGACCGGCCGCCCCCGCCTCCCCGCGCGGTCGTACCCAGCCCAGCAACTCGGCGCTCCCGCCGGAGCGGCGGAGGTCCACCACTGCCGACTCGACGCACGGATGCCCGGCCAGGACTGCCTCGATCTCGCCGGGCTCGATCCGGACGCCGTAGAGCTTCACTTGGCGGTCCAGCCGGCCGAGAAACTGCATGCGACCGTCTGCCCATACCCGTACGGCGTCACCGGTGCGATACCGCCGCGCGCCCGGCGCACCGAACGGGTCGGGGACGAACCGCTCGGCGGTCAGGCCGGGACGGTTGCGGTAACCGCGGCCCACAGGCATGCCACCGAGGATCAGCTCGCCGCGGGTGCCCGGCGGCACCGGCTCGCCGGCCGGGCCGGTCACCTGGACGGTGGCGCCGTCGATCGGAAGGCCCAGGGGTACCCAGGGCTGATCGTCCGGCCGGCAGCGGTGCCACATCACGTCGATCGCCGCCTCGGCCGGGCCGTACAGGTTGAACACCGCGGCGTCGGGCAGCACCCGGGCACACACCGACAGCAGCGCGCTGGGCAGCTCCTCGCCACTGCACACGATCCGGCGCAGGGCGGAAGGCGGCACGGCGCCACCATCCACAGCGGCCAAGAAGGCGGCGAGCAGGGTGGGTACGAAATGGACGGTCGACACAGCCGCCGTGTCGATGAGCTCTGCGAGGTAGACCGGGTCGAGGTGGCCGCTCGGGCGGGCCACCACGCAACGGGCGCCCACCAGCAGTGGCCAGAACAGCTCCCACAGCGACACGTCGAAGCTCACCGGCGTCTTGTGCAGCACACCCTCGCCCGGGGTCAGGCCGAACGTTCGCTGCATCCAGTGCAGCCGGTTCGCCATGGCCTCGTGCTCGTTCATTGCGGCCTTGGGCCGGCCGGTGGAGCCGGACGTGTGGATGACGTACGCCAGGTTGCGGGGATGCACCGGCACGCCGGGACGCGTCGGCTCGTGGGTTTCGAGGATCTCGGCGTCTCTGCGCAGGCACACCAGGTCCGCGGGGTGGGCGGCTAGCGTCGCCATCAGCTCCGCCGGGACCGCCACGCTGTTGGTCACCACGGCGGACACGGGTCCGTCGGCCAGCATGAGGGCCGCGCGCGCCGGAGGTTGCTCGGGATCGAGAGGCAGAAAGGCGCTGCCGGCCTTCAGCACGCCCAACACCGCAACCACGAGATCCACGCTACGGGGCAGCGCCACGGCAACCACGCGGTCCGGACCGGCACCGTACGCCCGCAGCAGACGCGCCAGGCGATTGGCGCGCGCGTCCAGCTCGCCGTAGGTCAGGACCTCTGAGCCGCACTGTACCGCCGCGGCGGCGGGCGTGGCGTCGACCTGACGCTCGATGGTCTCGTGGATCGGCGTCATGGCACCGGGCGGTTCTCGCCGGTGAGCTGTCGGGTGAGCTGTGGCCGCAGGATCTTGCCCGTGGCGGTCCGTGGGATCGCGGGCAGCGGAACGATCCGCCTCGGCAGCGCGTACGGCGGGAAAGAGGCGGCGAGCGACCGCCGGATGTCGCACTGCTCACCCAGCTCGAGCACGACCGCCGCGATGACTTCGTCGCCCAGCATCGGATGGGCGACCGCCACGCAGGCTGCGTCGCGCACCGCTGGCAACGCACGCAGGACCCGCTCCATCTCCTCCAGCGACACCGCCTCGCCACCGACCTTCGCGATGTTCTTGAGCCGCCCGGTCAACACCACGAACGGGCGGGCCGCAGCGGCGTCGGGCCGCAGGTATCCGAGGTCGCCGGAGTGGAACCAGCCGCCGCGGAAGGCCGTCGCGGTCGCCTCGGCGTTTCCGGCATAGCCCGTCATCACGTTGTGTCCACGGATGCAGACCTCGCCGACCTCACCCGGTTCGGCCGGCACCGTGTCCTCCCTCAGGACCGTGACCTCGTTGCCGTCCAGAGCGACGCCGATCGACGGGATGTCGGCGTCGAGCAGCAGCCGGCGGTAGGCGTCGTCGTCCAGGACGGCCGGCATGGTGGTCGCGAAGTTGGTCGTTTCGGTCAGGCCGAAGCCCTGCCGGACCTGTGCGCCAAACGCACGGCTGACGGCCTGCACGGTGGAGCGGGGCAACGGTGCGGCGGCGGAGACGAAATAGTCGAACCCGGCGGGCATGACCGGCTCGCGCCACGTGCGCACCAGCGTTTCGAGGAGGCTCGGCGCGACGCTGGCCAGTCGCGGTCGCGCTTCCGCCAGCAGCTTCGGGTAGCCGAACGGGTCGAAGCGCTGGGCCAGCACCGCGTGTGCGCCGGCCACCAGGGTCGCGAGCAGCGTGAAGTGGACACCGTTGACGTGGTGCAGCGGAAGGCAGCCCAGCAGGCGGTCGCCGGGCCGCAGCCGGTGGTGCCTCCGCGCTGCCTGCGCGTTCACCATGATGGCGGTGTGCGACTGCTCGACGATCTTCGAAACCGCGGTGGAACCGGACGTGCCGAACAGCATGGCGGTCGCGGCGGGGTCGATGGACGGGTCCGGCGGACCGGCCGTCGCGGACAGGACCCCGGGATCCGGGATCGGCACCGACCCGGGCAGCGGGTCCGGCGCCGTGGTCGGCGACCGCAGGACCAGCTCGGCATCCTGATGTGCCACTACCGCGCGCAGCCGGTCGGACGGATCGTTCGGGTTCAGGAACAGCAGCGTCGCGCCGGCACGTAGGCCGGCGAAGATGGCGAGCACCGACGGCAGGTCGTTGGCCGGCAGGAGGCCCAGCACGGTGCCGGGACCCACGCCGTGATCCTCGCGCAGCCAGGTGGCGAGCCGGGCGCTGTGGTCGTGGACCTGCCGGAACGACGCGGTGACCGAACCGGTACCGTCGGCCGACGACACCGTCAGGCACGGCCGGTCGTCCGACGCCCGTGCCCGCAGGACGTCCACGACGGTGCCCGACGACGCGAGCGCCGTCCGCCACGACACCCCGCGGTAGCTGTGCGCCAGCTCGAAATCCTCGTCAGCCGCCAAGGCGAACCGTCACGGTCTTCGGCCGCTGGTACTCGGCGAGGGCCAGAACGCTCAGGTCGGTCCCGGTGCCGGAGGCCCGGCGGCCGCCGTGTGGCAACTCCGCGGTCTGCACGAGGTGACAGTTGACCCACGCCTCCCCCGCGTCCAGGTCCCGCACCATCGCCAGTGCGGTTGGCAGGTCCGCGGTCCAGACGCTCGCGGCGAGCGCCTGCGGCGCGTTGTTGGCCATTCGCATCGCCTCATCGACGCTGTCTGCGGCCTGGACGGTGACCACCGGTCCGAACACCTCCTGCAGCACCGCCGGATCGTCGGGAGGGAGGTCGGCCAGCAGACACGCGGGGCGCCAGAACCCGTTCGTCTCACCGGTTCGGAGCACGGTCTCGCCTTGACGGCGCAGCTTCGCCGACGACCCCTCGACCAGATCGTCGTAGCGGTCGACCTGGCGGCTGTTGTTCAGCGGACCGAAATCCACGCCCGCGCGGCGGCCGGTCAGGGCGGCCCCCAACCGGTCCACGACCGTCTCGTAGGCCGATCCGACCGCCAGCACCCGGGCCGGGGCGGCGCAGCTCTGCCCGGCGTTCATGACGACTGCGGAGGCGATCTTGTCCCAGGTGTCCGGCGGCGCATCGGGCAGGACGATGACCGGGCTGTTGCCGCCGAGTTCCAGGCTGACCCGCCGGTGCCCGGCACCGGCGGCGACGTTCGCACCGGCCCGGGCGCTACCAGTGAAGGCGACGGCGTCGACGGTCGAGCGCACGAGCAACCGCCCGGTCTCGGCGCCACCGGTCAGGGTGACCAGCACGTCGGGGCCGAGGGTTTCGGCCGCGTGGCGGTCGAGCAGCAGGGCGCTGTCAGGCGTGGTCTCGGCCGGCTTCAGCACGACCGCGTTGCCGGCCGCCAGCGCCGGCGCACAGCGCCAGCCCGCCATCAGCACGGGATAGTTCCACGGCACGACCGCCGCGACCACGCCGAGCGGTTCCCACCGGATCCAGCTCTCGTGGCCGCTGATGCGGTGGCCGCCGGCCGGCGTCATCTCGGCGCGCGCGGCACCCGCGTAGAAGCGGAACAGGTCGGCGCACGCCATCACCTCGGCCGACGCCTCCGCCTCCGGCTTGCCCGTGCCAGCCCGCTCGGCACGCACGTAGTCGGCGACGCACGCCTCGATCCGAGCGGCGAGCTCACCGAGGCGCCGACCCCGGTCCTGCGGGGTGGCGGCGGCCCACCCAGCCGCGGCGCGGCGCGCCCGGGCGACGGCCGTGGCAACGCCCGGTTCGTCCGCGGCGGCGCAGGACCCGCGAACGGCTCCGGTCCGCGGATCGAGGAGCGGCAGATCGCCCCCGGCGCTCATCGCAGACCGGCGCAGGACGGGCACGGACAGTGTGGACAGTCGCGGTCGTGCAGCCGTTGCGGCAGTTCGGCGAAGACGCCGCAGAGCAGGCAGTGCAGGTCGCCCTCCGGGGAGATAACCTCCTCGTAGCCGACGAGCACCATCCGGTCGGACGCGTCGATGCGCTTGTGTGGCGCGCCCACCGCGAGGATCACGTGGTCGGTGATAGCCCCCACCCCGTGCGGCACCGCACCCTCGATGAGGTACGCCTGCCCGGCGACCGTCCGGCGCACCTCGCCGGCGTGGGTGATGGTGCCCTCCCCGGCGACGACCACCAGGATGTGGTGTCCGGGGTGGGTGTGCGGCGCGAACCGCGCGCCCGCTGGCAACCGGATCAGGTCGGCGCCCACCGCACCGTTGCTGACCAGGGCTGTCCCGGTCGACGCGGCCGCCCCAGCCATGCGCACAGCACGCTCCTCGTGGCTGACGTGCAGCGTCGTGGACTGGACATCGATCCGACTGGACGCCCACGTTGCCAACAACAGCTCCGAGCGCGCCAGCTCTTCTTCGATCCGCACGGGCTCTCCTTCTCGGCGTGGCGGCCGGTGACCTTCTCATCGCAGACACTCCGGCGACCGCCGCGCTGCGGCCAGTCGGTGGATGTCCTGACAGCTGATCGCGAGGGTGGCGCGGTACGCCGCGAGGGCTTCCACCGACTGGATCGTGCGGTCGGACGGCGGCGACGATCGGCGCAGGCCCGCGCGGGGTGGGCGCGGCGTACCGACCGGTGTGACAGGGAGCGTCCATGACAGGCAGCGAGACGATCGGCGGGCCCACGGACTCGGCGGCGCTGCATCGTGCCCTCGACAGCCTCTCGCCCCAGCGCCGCGCCCTGCTGGCTCAGCGGCTCGGGTTGACCGACGTCGACGGCCCGCCGCCCGTGCCCGTCGTCGAACGGCGGCCGGGCATCGGTCGATACCCGGCGTCCCCGGGCCAGGAACGGCTGTACTACATCCACGGGCTGGCCCCGGATTCGGCCGTGTACCTGATGCCGGTCGTCCTGCGGATCACTGGACCGGTCAGCGCGGATCGGCTCCGGTCGGCCCTGGTCGCCACGGTAGACCGGCACGAGAGCCTGCGGACCGGTTTCGCGCTCGACGGCCGGCAAGGCCTGACGCAGGTGGTGCACCCGGCCGGCTCGGTCGCGCCCGAGTGGGTCACCGACGAGATCTACCCGGACGACGTCGTCGACCGCGTCGACTGGTGGCGCAGCCGGCCGTTTGACCTCGCGTCGCCGCCGTTGCTGCGCGCGGCGTTCTGGACGGTGGTCGGCACGGCCGTGCCCACCGCGGTGCTGGCTCTGTGCGTCCACCATCTCGTCGTCGACGGCTGGTCCACGAAGGTGTTGGTCGACGAGCTCGTCGAGCGCTACACCGCGGCGTCCGAGGGGCGGCCGGCCGCGGTGCCCGACCTGCGGGTGCAGTATGTCGACTTCGCGGCCTGGCAACGTCGCTGGCTCGAATCGCCCGGTCCCCAGCAGCAACTCGAGTTCTGGCGCACGACACTGGCCAGTGCACGCGGGGTCCGCGTGCCCAGTGACCGCCCACGCCGGGTGGATCAGTCGTTCGCCGGCTCGGCGGTGCGGTTGCGGGTCGAACCGTCGGTGGTCGCCGGCCTCGCCCGTTCGGCCCGCGCGGAGCAGGGAACGCTCTACATGGCCTTGGCCGCGGCGTTCGCGGTCGTGCTGCGCCGCTGGTCAGGTCAGGACGACCTGGTCATCGGGGCGCCGGTCGCTGGCCGTCCACGGCCGGAGCTCGAGTCGGTGGTGGGGCTGTTCATCAACATGATCCCGCTGCGCGTCCGGCTCGACGGTGCGTCGACGTTCGACGAGATGCTGCGCCGGGTCCGGTCGGTCTGCCTGGACGTGTATGCGCACCAGGACGTGCCCTTCGAACGCGTCGCGCGGGATGCGCTCGGCGAGCGCCGCGGCGGCCGGTCGGCGCTTGTGACGGTGATGCTCGCCTTGCACAACGTTCCGGTGGCCCAGATCCGCCTGCCGCACGTCGACATCGAGCCGGTCGACCTGCCGCGCGGCGGCGCCGACTTCGACCTGACGCTGGCGCTGGCACCGACCGCCGACTCCGGTCTGACCGGATGGCTCGTCTACTCCGCTGACCTATTCGACCCGGACACTGCGGAACGCTTCGCGGAGTCCGTTCGGGAAGTGCTCGCCGCAGTGGCGGCCGGCGTCACGGCGGTCGCGGACTTTCCGGTTATGTCCGGCGCGCAGCGGCGGCGCCTCGTCGCATGGGAACAGCAGCGCGGCGAGTCAGTGCTCGATGGGCACGGCTCGCGCCAGCCCATCGGCGTGCCCGGCTACCTGCACATCGACGGCCGGCCTGCCGGACGGCGGGCCCGCTGGTGCGCTGACGGTTCGGTGCAGCTGCTCGACGACGGCGACGACGCCGAAACTCCCGCGATCGCCGAAACCACCGAGACTGCCGGAACCGCGGCCGACGCGGCGCCGGTCGCGGCGAGGGACGATCTGGAAGAGGTGCTCACCCGCATCTGGGTCGACTGTCTGGACGTGCCCGGCGTCGGCGTGCACGACGACTTCTTCGAGCTCGGCGGGCACTCGCTGCTGGCGACCCTCGTCGTGGCACAGATCCGCGACGTGTTCCGGGTCGAGGTGCCGATGTACTTTTTCGTCGACGCGCCGACCGTCGCCGCCCTCGCCGAACTGCTTCGCGCGACGGGTCGACGCGATGGCATCGACGTCGACCGTATCGCGGGTCTGGCCCTTACCGTGTAATGACGTGATCTCAACAAGATTCCGGTAGGTATCGGTATTCGAAAATGGGTGAGGTGGAGAGCGGCGCGGACGATGTCGCCGACCTGGCGTGGGCTGGCTGTGCTGTGACGCAGGGTCCGCCAGCGGCCGACGAGGATCGCGAAGCCGTGTTCTCCGAGGCACCGCATGGATCGAAGGACGGCTTGTAGGTGGCACTGGGCGCTGCGATACACGACCTGACACCTGAACGGCACGAGCCGGATAAGCCGAGAGGCTCACGTCCGGATCTGTGGGGGATGGCGGGTGAGATTCCCGCCGTCTACCCGGCAATGATCGCCATGGGCCTCGGTCACGCCGGCTCGGGGCCGAGGAGCTGCGCGACCTGCTCGTCGGACAGCTCGGACAGCTCGGCCAGGGCCTGTGCCAGCACGCCGGCGTCGGGCTGTGCGAGCCGCAGCGCCTCCACGCGATCGGCCAGCCGCTCGATGGTGAGCCGGCCGGTGAGCATCCCGGACAGCGCCAGGTCGACGCCGAACATGTCGCGGACCCGCATGACGATCCGGGTCGCGGTCAATGAGTGCCCGCCGAGCTCGAAGAGGTCGTCGGTCACCGAAACGTCGTCGACGTCGAGCACGTCGCGCCAGATCTCCACCAACGCGCACTCCGTGGCGTTGCGCGGCGGCGTGGGCCTGTAGGCCGGCATCTGCGCCGACACCTCGAGCGTGCCGTCCACCAGCCACCGGCCGCGGTCGCCGGTGCGGAACAGTCGACGCCCCGCGGCCGCCGGGTCCGGCGTGAAGCGCTCGGCCGTTCGGCCCGGACTGTTCATATAGCCCAGGGCCATGCCGGGACCTCCGAGCCATATTTCGCCGGGTACCCCGACCTGCACCTCGTCACCGTGCGCGTCGCGAACCGTCACCCGCGCTCCGTCGACCGGCCGGCCGACGGGGACGGTCTCCTGGCTCATGCCGTCGGTCGGTGGCACCGGTCCGGCGAGCGCGATGCCCACCTCCTCTCCGCCGTACCAGGTGTGCAACTCCACAGCGGACAGCGCCGCGCGCGCCCGGTGCACCAGGGCCGACGGCAGCGGCCCCGGACCGCACACGATACGCCGCAGGGCCGGCGGGACCGATCCGTCGAGGTCGTCGAGCAGCGCCCGAAGGCCGGGCGGGTCGAGGTGGCACACGGTGACGGCGAACTCGGTGACGAGCTGACCGAGCGCGGACGTGCCCGCGTCCGTCGCCAGGACTGCGGTCGCGCCGGCTGTCAACGGCCACAGCGCGTCTGCCGCGCCACGGACGAGCCCGCGGTCGTCCGGGTCGAGCGGATGGAGCAGCCGCATCCGGCGCAGCCAGGTGTCGCGGGACTCGTGGGTGCGCAGGACCCCGGTCTCGGTGATGTCGGCGATGCCGTCGCGGTGCGACGGTGGCGCGTCCGGCCCACAGGCCTGGATCACCCGCACGCCGCCGGCCCGCGACAGGACCGCGTCCGGCGTGTCGGGCGCGTTGGGCGCCGCGACCGCACCGATCCCGTACACGGCGAGGAGACCGGCGACTCCGTCGGCACCGTCGGGCTCGATCGCGACCCGGTCCCCCTGGCCGATCCCGTTTGCGGCCAGCGAGCGGCTGAGGTGCTCCACGCGGGAGCACAGCGCCCCGTAGGTCATGCTGCCGCCGGTCCAGCACAGGGCGGTTGCGTCGGCGGATGCGCCCAGCCGCGCCCATTCCGGACCCACCGGCGCGTCGGTCACACCGGTCGCCGCGCGCACGACGTCCCGGATGCGGTCCACAATGCGCCGCGAGGTTTCGGCCTCGAACAGGTCGGCCCGGTAGAGCAGGTCGCCGGTGATCGCGCCGCCGGCCGTCGCGGCGAGCCGCAGATGCATCTCGAACTGGGCCCCGGGCGGCGGCAGCTCGAACGGCTCAGCGCGGAGCGAGCCGGCCTGCCACGGGGTCAGCGGGATGTTCTGGTAGGCGACCACGAACCGCACCAGCGGAGCCCGACCCGATTCCCGGGCGGCCGCCGCGAGCCGCAGGCTCTCCTCGAACGGGAAGCCCTGGTGCGGTGACGCGGCCAGCCAGACCGCCCGTACACCGTCCACCAGCTCCGCGAGCCCGGCGGCACCGGACAGGCGCAGCCGCAGTGGCACGACGTTCACCAGCAGGCCGAGCTGCTCGGCACCGCCGGGCCGGTGCCGCCCGGCCGCCGGCACGCCGACGACGAGGTCGTCCTGGTCGCACACCTCGGCAAGCACCCGATAGACGGCTGCGAGCACGACCATGAACGGTGTGACGCCGTGCGCGGCTGCCCACGCCCGTACTGCTGCGGATTCCCCCGTGGAAAGCTTGAACGGCACCGTTGCGCCGGACCATGCCGGCAGGCCGTCGGGCGCGCGGCCGACGGGCAGGTTCAGCGGCGGCGCGCCCGTGAGGTGCTCCTGCCAGAACGCGCGCGCCGCCGATCCCGCTTCCTGACCGTCGATCGCCGGCCCGTCGCGCGCGGGCAGCGGCGGTGCCAGGCGCCCGGCGGAGAGCTCGCGGAAGCAGTCGCCGAGGTCGTGCATGAGCAACCCCAGCGACCAACCGTCGACCAGGATGTGGTGGGCGACGATGCCCACGCACCAGTTGTCGGGCGCCGCGCGGAACAGCACCGCCCGCAGCAGCGGCCCCTGGGCCAGGTCGAAGCGTTGGCGGGCCAGGTCGACGATCCGCGTGCGGAGCTGCGTGTCGGTGGCCCCGGGAAGGTCCACGACCGGCAAGGCGAAGGGCTCCGGTGCGCGGGTCCGCCGCCACACCTGGTCGCCGTTGGTCGCCGTGAAGACGCTGCGCAGCGCGGCATGCCGGAGATGCAGTTCCTCAATGGCGCGCCGGAGCAGCTCCGGGTCCAGCGGCCCGGCCAGCCGCACGCCGCCGACGACGTGACAGGCCCCGCTCGCGCCGATCCACTGTTCGAGCAGCCACATCCACTGCTGGGCGCGCGTCGCCGGCACGCGGTCGGCGCCGGCCGGCGCATCGCCGGACCGCTCCGGTGCCGAAGGTGCCGCGGCCGCACCGACCGCCTGCTCGAGCTCCGCCACCGTCATGCCACCCAGGAGCCGGTCCAGGGCGATGTCGGCGTGAAAGGCGTCACGCAGCCGCTCGGCGAGGCGGACGGCGCGCAGCGAGTCCAGTCCCAGGGCAACCAGCGGCACGTCGGCTCGGAGGTCCGCGACCGACCCGCCGAGCTGGGTGGCCACCAGCTCAGCCAACGCGCCACGCGCGGCGCCTTCGCCGTCCGCCCGATCACCGGCCTCGGGCGCGACGGCCGGCAAGGTGCCGGCCAGCCACCGGTCCCGGCAGGCCGTGCGGCGGATCTTGCCGCTGGTGGTCCGCTCGATGCCGCCGCGGCGGACGAGGAAGACGTCATGCGGCGTGATGCCGTGCTCGCCGGCCAGCCGGGCCTTGATTGTCGCGACCACGGTGGGATGGTCGCGCCGGTCGAAGTCGCGCTCGACCTCGTGCACCACAACGAAGCCTTCCTCCGCGCCGTCTTCGACGGAGAACGCCGCTGCACCGCCCGGATGAAGCGCCGAGTGCGCGTCGGTCGCCGTCTGCTCCAGGTCGTGCGCGTGATGGTTCCGGCCCCGGATGATGATCACGTCGTTGCGGCGCCCGGTCACGAAGAACTCACCGGCGTGCCGGAACCCGAGGTCACCGGTCCGCAGGAAGGTCCGGCTGCCGTCTCCGGCCAGACGGGCACGGAAGACGCTGTCGGTTCCTCCGGGCCGACGCCAGTAGCCGGCGGCGACGCTCGGACCGCTGACCCACAGCTCACCGATCTCGCCGTCGGCGCAGGGCCGCCTGGTGCCGGGATCGACTACGATCACCACGTCGTCGCCCTGGACGTCGCCACAGCCCACCACCTCGACCGCGCCGGCCACCGGGGGCTGCGTCGCCGAGACCACGACCCGGCCTCTGGACAGCGCGTCCCGCTCCAGCCGGAGCCGCGTCGCTCCGCCGCGTGCCCCGATGACGAGCAGGGTCGCCTCGGCCAGGCCGAAGCAGGGCTGGAACGCCGACGGCCGGAACCCTGCCTCCGCGAACGCCCGGGAAAAGGCGTCGAGTGTGCCGGCCCGCACGGGTTCGGCGCCCACCAGCGCATGCTGCCACCGGCTGAGATCGAGGTGCCGGCGATCGGCTTGCGGGATCCGGCGCACGCACTCCAGATAGCCGAAGTCCGGGGCCACGGACATCGTCGCACCGGTGCGGGACATCTCTTCCAGCCATCGTCCTGGACGCCGGATGAACGTGGAGGGCGCCAGCAGGGTGCAGGAGAACCCGCTGTAGAGCGGCTGGAGGATGCCGCCGATCAGGCCCATGTCGTGGTAGGGAGGCAACCAGCTGACGGCGTGGCCGGACGGTTCGGCGTCGATGAACCGGGCGATCGCGGCCGAGGTGTGCATGAGGTTGGCGTGCGTGACCGACACGCCCTTGGGTGTGCCAGTGGAGCCCGACGTGTACTGCAGGAAGGCCAGATCCGCCGGCTGGCGAGCAGACGCCCGCCACAGCGACGCCGCGCTGTCGGGCACCTCGTCGACGTCCAGCGCAGGCCCGTCGAACGCGCCGGCCGACCGGGCGGCCGCCACGCTGTTCGAGTCGCCCAGCGCCACCACCGGGGCGGCGTCGGCCGCGATCGCTCGGATCGCGGTCACCCCGCGCCGCCCGGCCGGGACGGCCACCGGCACGGGGACCGAACCCGCGAACAGGCAGCCGAGGAAGCCGGCGACGTAGTCCAACCCGGGTGGGAACAGCAGCATCGTCCGCTCGCCGGCCGCGCCGTGCTCCTGCAGGGCCCCAGCGATCGCCCGGGCCCGGCGGTCGAGGGCGCCGTAGGTCAGGACCTGATTGGCGCGGTCACCGTCGATGAAGGCGGTCCGGTCCGGCGTGGCGGCCGCCCGTTCGCGCAGGATGTCGACGAGCGTGCGGTCGCCGGACTGCGATGCGGTGGACACAGAGACTCTCCTTCCGACACGTCGCCGGCAAGCCTCGCGCCCGGGTGCGTCGCTGCCCAGTCGGGGGTGATCCCGACTGACACCGGGGTGGGGCACCGTGACGATGGCGGATGTGAACGATGAGGCGACGTCGGACGGCCGGTACGCCGCCCTCTGCGACCACGCGTCCCGTACGGCAAGGCAGATCCTGAGTCACGGTCCTGGCGGTGGTTCGAGCGGCAGCGCGGCCTATCTGTACCGGCGCAGCGAACAGTTCGTCGCCGGGCATCGGAGTGGCGACCGGCCACGCCCCGACTGCGGGGCCGCCGATGCCCTGGACGCGGTCGCCCGGGCCTATCCGGCCATTCGCGCCGGTGACCTGACGGGTGAGGAGGTGTTCGCCCTGCACGACGGGCTGTGGGGCCGGCTCATGACGGAGTGGCCCATGGGCGACTATGCCCGGATGGCGGCGGACGCGCTGGCGTCGCTCGTCGGTGCGGGAGGCACCGTCGTTGAGCTCGGCGCCGGCGTCGGTGCCACGACGCGGCTGATCCAGCCGATCGTCCGCGCCCGGGGCGGTCGGCTGGTGGCGACCGACCTGCTCTACCGCGGTGCGCGCGCCGCCGACTTCGACCGGCCGTTGGTCGGCCAGGTGCCCGGGGCCGACGTGGTGGTGGCCACCAACGCGCTGCACTGCTCCGCCGATCCGGCCGTGGCGCTGCGTCACGTGGCCGCGCTGCTGGAGCCGGGCGGTGCACTGGTACTGGCGGAAGGCGCGCCGTTTCCCACCCCGGGGGTACCGTGGGCGCTTGACCTGCTCTTCGGAGCCTGCGGAGGCTGGTTCGACCGGGGTGGCTTCCGGACACCCGAGTTCTGGCTGGGCGCTCTGCGGGCCGCCGGCTTCGTGCGCGTCGAACGGATTCGCTGGCCGAGCGGTCGCTACTACCTCGGCGGCTGTTTCGTCGCGACGGCTCCCGGTCGGGGAAATGCCTCCGTCGGGTGAAGTACCGATGGTGACGGTCGACGGCCCGGACAATCCTCGGGTGGTGGCCAAGCCGTGGTGGAACGCGGAGCGTCAGGCGCTCCTTGACCAGCTGCGCGAGGCGCGGCCGCCCGACGACCGGATCGCGGCACGGCCGCGGCACGGCCGCCCCGCGCTGTCCCTCGCCCAGGAACGACTGTGGTTCGTCGACGCCGTCGCTCGGGGTACCGGTGTCAACACCGTGTCTGGCGGGTTGTGGCTTCGCGGGGAGCTCGACCGAGCGGGACTGCACCGGGCGGTGCGTGGCATCGTCGCCCGGCACGAGGTGCTGCGAACCACGGTGCACGTCGACGGCGACGGTCGGCTCGGCGGCCTCCTCACCGACCCGGCCGTACCGCTGCCGGTGCTCGAAGCGGACGGCCCGGCGGAGGCGGTGCGGGCGGCCAAGGATCTGGCTTCGGCCCGGCTCGACCTGACCGCCGGTCCGCTGCTCCGTGCGACGCTGCTGCGCGTGGCGCCGGAGGAACATCTGCTGGTCCTGACCGCGCATCACGCGGCCGTCGACCGCGTATCACTGGAGATCATGGTGCGCGAGCTGGTGGCCGGGTATGTGGCGCCCGGCAGCGTCGAACCCCCACCGGTCCAGTACGCCGACTACGCCGCCTGGCAACGCCGCCGCTTCGCCTCCGGCGCGCTCGCGGCCCAGGTCGACCATTGGCTGGACCGCCTGCGCGGCGCGCGGGTCCTCGACCTCGCTCCCGAGTGCCCCCGGCCGGCGCGGCGAAGCTACGCCGGCGCTGTCGTCGAGCATGCCGTGGCGCCGGGCGCCGCGGCTCGGCTGGCGGCGCTGGGCCGGGAGCATCGGGCGACGCCGCTGATGGTCGCCATCGCGGTCTGGGCGCTCGCCCTGTCCCGGCTCGCGGACCGGCCGGACGTGGTCATCGGCACGCCGTTCGGTGGCCGTGACCGCATGGAGCTGCACCGCCTGGTGGGCTGCTTCGTCAACCTCCTGCCGCTGCGAATCGACCTCGCGGGCGCCGGTTCGTTCGGCGCGTTGCTCGATCACGTCCGCGACGTCATGGTCGCCGCGGCCGCCAACGCGGAGGCGCCGTTCGACGCGATGGTGCGCGGGCTGCGCCTTCCCCGCGACCCGGGCGGCGATGTGCCGCTGATCCGGCACGTGGTGCAGCAGGCCGAGCCGATGCCTCGGGTGCAGGCCGGGTCGCTCGAACTCGTGCCGCAGGACATCGACATCGTCGTGGCGCGGTTCGACCTCACGGTCTTCGCCCGTACCAGCGGACGCGACGGCCTGGACTTCCGCATCGTGTACGCGACTGAGGTGCTCGACGCCGCCGCGGTGCGTCGGGTCGTGAGCGAGGTCGACCGGGTGTGCGCGGAGGTCGCCGGCGAGCCAGTGCGCTCTTTCAGCGTCTGAAGCCCTGGCGTTCGCCGATCTGTTCCACCTTCTTCGTCGGCCCGGACACGATGAGCGTGTCGCCGTCCTCGATCATGGTCTCGGGCAACGCCGTCTCGGCTTCCCCGCCCGCGCGCTTGACGGCGACGACCGTGATGCCGTGCCGGGTGCGCAGGTTCAGCCGGCTCAACGCCGAGCCGAATATCTCGTCGGGCGGGTACACCTTGGCGATGGCGTAGCCGTCGTCGAGCTCGATGAAGTCCAGCAGCTGGCCGGTGACGAGGTGGGCGACCCGCCCGCCCATGTCGGCCTCGGGGTACACGACGTGCCGGGCGCCGATGCGCTCCAGGATGCGGCCGTGCTTGGCGGAGATGGTCTTGGCGCAGATCTCCTCGACGCCGAGGCCGGTCAGTGCGAGCACGGTCAGCACGCTGGCCTGGATGTCGGTGCTGACGACCGCCCGGCTGAACTCGCCGACGCCGACCTGGCGCAGTGCGTCCTCGTCGGTCGAGTCGGCCCGCACGACGTGGGGGAGCACGTCGGAGAGTTTCTGAACGATCTCGAGATCGTCATCGATGCCGAGCGCCTCGTGGCCGAGCTTGGTGAGCGACTCGGCTACCTGTCCGCCCAACCGCCCGAGCCCGATCACCACCACGCCCTCGGACGCGTCACGCTTGTTCATGGAGCCTCTACGGTCACCCCAACGCTCATCCGATGATCGGTCGTTCCATCTGTACCAACGCATTGGGGGGGGGGGTGACGTTGTCAGGACGTGCGATGACAAGGGCAGCGTTCAGCGCCGATCTCAGCGACGCGGCGTTGATCGTCTGCGGATTCGTGGAGCGCCGTCTGGGCGCGACCGCCGGCATGGTGGCGACGGCCACTGGGATCACGTTGCGGGCCGTCGACGATTCGATCGGCGAACTTGTCGGCGCCGGCCTGCTGTACCGGAGCGACTCCGGCCGGTTGAGCCCGACGAGCCCTTGCCTGGCCCTCGACGAACTGACCAATCGGCACTGGCGTGACCTGGCCGCCCGGCACCGCCGGCTGCAAGGCGTCTACCAGGCGCAGCAACGGGTGTTCGAGGCGCTGAGCGCGGTGCCCGGTGCCGAGGGTGAGACTGCGACCGGGAGTACCGCCGCACAGGTCGAGCCGGTGTGCCCGCACCGCCTCGGGCCGCTGATGAGCGCGTCATAGGGGTGCGGCTCGTGTGCCCGACGCCGCTGTTGACATAGCTGCACAGCGGTGAACCGACAGCCGGCCTCGATTATCCGGCTCTGGCGCATGGCCGGGCGGATGAACCTGGTCGTGCAGCGGTCGTGCCTGAACTCGCTGAGCACGTACCGTCTCCTGCGGATGCTGGGTCGGCGCCGTGCCAGACTGCGGGTGGTGGACGCGGTGCCGTTGCCCGTCGCGATTCTCGACGAGGCAGCGGTACTGGCGGGAAATCCTCTCCGTGCGGACCGGGACGTCATGATGCTGCGAGGCCGTCCGGTGGTGGACCCGTGGGCCGCGGTCTTCGATCACCTCTGGTCCACGTCCGATCACCTGCCGGCACGTCACCCGGTCCGGGTGCGGGACGAGCCCGCACCACATGGGCTCGGCGCGCAGCAACAGGCGGTGCTGCGCCTGCTGGCCTGCGGAGCCAAGGACGAGGCGATGGCTCGGCACCTCGGCGTCTCGCTGCGCATGCTCCGCCGCATCGTGGCCGAGACCATGACGAAGCTCGGTGCGCAGTCGCGGTCTTCTTGCGCTCGGACGTGCTGCTGTCAAATTGCCGCCCAATTGCCGCCTGCTGTCCTGGCGCGAGACCGGTACCCGCACCAGAGTGGGAACAGATGATCACCAGACGGACCGGCGATCGTCGCACGATGCGCGATCCCTCGGCCCATCGGAACATCGACTGGCATGGCTCCGGCAACCGGCCGTCCGTTTGACCGGTCTGTCCGGAGGGTGCCGGAGCGTGGCGCTGGAACCGCTGCGCTACAACACGAGGGAGGCCGATCCGGCGGAGGTGGCAGTTATCTACATGAATGAACGACGGAGTCGGACGACGGGCGTCGGATGGTGAGAATGGCTTGCGGGGGGACGGGACCAATCGCGACGGGGAAGCACCGGTGATGGTGCACATGGGGGAGAGCGCACAGACCGCACCGCTGATCGGCCGCCAACGACATCTGGACCTGCTGCAGCGCAGGCTCCGCCAACTGCATCGGGGCCGGCCGCGCATCGTCGAGGTCGTCGGTGGACCGGGTGCCGGCAAGAGCCGCCTGCTCGGCGCGCTCACCGTGCGGGCCGCGCACGAGGGCCTGCCGGTGTTGACCGTGACGCCGACCGAGCTGCCGCACGGGGCGGCGGCGGAGCTGCTGCAAGCGCTCGCCGCGCACGCCGGCGCGGAGGGCGGGCAACCGGCATCCACGGAGCCGGCGCTGGCGCGGCTGCTGCCGGCCGAGGTCAACGACCGGCACGACGTGCGCCGCTCGTCGTACGCGGTGGCGAACGCCGTGCGGGTGATGCTGGACCGGGCCGGCGGCGACGGCCTCGTGCTGGTGTGCGACGACGCGCACCGGCTCGACCCGTCGTCGATCGACGTGTTGGCCCACCTGCTGCACCATCCGCCGGCCACGCCGGTGCTGCTCGTGCTGGCCCACCGTTCCCGGCAGGCGCCGGTGGAACTGCGCGACATCCTCGCTGGTGCCGGTGCTGCCTGCCTGACCGTCGAGCCGCTCGCCGACGCGGACGTCGACCGTCTGGCCGGCTCGTCGCTGTGCGGGCCGCACCGGCGCGACCTTCCAGGGGCCAGCGGGGGCGTGCCGATGACTGCGCTGGCGCTCGCGGCCTGGTGCGACGGCGCGTTGTGCACGGGCCGGCCGTTCACCGCGCCGGTCGACGGCCCACCACCGCCCGCCGCCCGGGCCCTGCAGGCCGAGCTGGCCCGGCTCGGTCCGCACGCGGAGCGGACGCTGTCCGCCGCGGCCGTCGCGGGCGAGCCCTTCGACCCGGTGCTCGTCGGCGCCGTCGCCGAGCTCGACGGCGACGCGGTGCTCGCCGCGATCGACGAACTGCTCGCCGCCGACGTCGTGCGCTGCGCCGACAACAGCGGCCAGTTCCGCTTCCGTGATCCGGCGGTGCGCCGGGTCGCCTATGCCGGCGCACCGGGCGGCTGGCGGCTCGGCGCGCACGCCCGGGCCCTGCAGACCCTGCAGCAGCGCGGTGCGCCGACGCACCGGTGCGCCGAGCACCTTGCCCGCGTGGCGTTGCCCGGTGATGTCGCCGCCGCGGACGACCTGGCCACCGGGGCCCGAGCGCTGCAGGGCACCGACCCGGACACCGCTGTCGCGCTGTACCGTTGCGCCCTTCGCCTACTGCCGGACGAACCGGCCGCGGTCGTGCGCCGCGGGGAACTGCTGTTGGCCACGGCACACTGCTGCGTGACGACCGGGCGAGCCGTCGCGGCGACCGCGGCGCTGGACGCCTGGCTGGCGCTGCCGTGGGTCGACCGCGACCCGGACGCCTCCGCCCGCGCGGTCGAGTTGCGGGCCACCGTGCTGCGGGCTTCGGACGAGCACGACGCCGCCGACGCGCTGCTGCGTGAGGCGATCGAGGCGCAGCCGGACAGCCGTGATGCCCGTCCGCTCGCCCGGCTACGGCTGGCCCTCGCGGCGAGTCCGGCCGCGACCCCACAGGGCGCCGACGACGCGTTGCTCACCGCGACGGGTACCGGGGTGCCGGTGCTCCTCGCGCACGCCTTGGCGCTCAGCGCACACGCCCGAGCGGCGGCGGGCGCGGTCGGCGCCGCCCAGCGCGTCCTCGACGAGGCGGCCCGGCTCGTCGACCAGCTGCCGGACCAGGCGCTCGGCGGGCGGCTCGCCGTCGTGGCCGACCTCGGGGTGGCGGAGCTCGCCGTGGAGCGGACCGGCGAGTCGCTGCGGCACCTGCGTCGCGGTGCCCGTCTCGCCGCGGCTGGCCGTCATTGGCAGCTGCTGGTACCGATGCAGGTCGCGATCGGCTGGGTCCACCTCGTCCGGGGCGACCACGCCGACGCCGCCCGCTGCGTGGCGGAGGCGGCGACGCTCACCGCCACACTCGAGGCGCCGGCGCTCACCACCGCGGTGGAGGCGCTGCGCGGCGTGCTGGGCAAGGCGGACGAGGCGGGCACTGTCGTGCCTGGATGGCGGGGCGGTTACCTGCCCGGTCGGCTCGCCGCCGCGCTGCTGGCCGCCGGCGGCGACCCGGATGCCGTCCTCGCGGTCGGCGGCGGCCCGGAGCTGCCGGGCCTCCCGGCGTACGCCCGGGTCGGCGTCCTGGACCTCCTGGCACGGCTCGCCGCACCGTCGGACGCCGTGGACCGGGCTCGGAGGGCGCACGAGGTCGCCACCCAGCTGCGGCTGCCCGGCCAGCTCGCGCTCGCCCAGCTGACGCGGGCGGACACCGAGCCGGACCGGCGGCAGGCCCAGCAGGCGGCCCGCTCGGCCGCGGCCGGCGCGCGCGAGTGCGACCTTCGGGCGCTGGTCGCCTGGGCGGCCGTCGCTGAGGTCCGGGCAGTCGCCGCCGAGCGCGGTCCGGACGCCATGGTCGGCGGCGGAACCAGCGGCCCTGCGGAGGGCGCTCGCGGTTCTGCGGACGGCGGCCGCCCCGGCGAGGATGTGGCCGGTGTTGATCTCGCGGCGGCCATCGAGATGGCCACCCGGGCGGTGCGTGAGGGCGGCGGCCCGCGGCTCGAGGCGGAGCTGGCCGTGGTCCTGGCGACGCTGCGGGCGCGCCCCGATCGCGTCGGGCCGACGCGACCGGTCGGCGGCGTCGCGCGGCTGGCCGATTCGCTGGAGGCCGACAAGCTCTCCGGTCTGACCGCCCTGACGCCGCGCGAGCACCAGGTCGCGGAGCACGTCAGCCTCGGCTGCACCAACCGGCAGATCGCCCGCCGGCTCGCGGTGAGCCACAAGACCGTCGAGACGCACCTCGGCCGGATCTTCAACAAGCTCGGTGTGCAGTCCCGCGCCGAGATCGCCAACCTGATCGGCCGGGCCACCGGCCCGGCGGCGTACGCGCCCGACGGTGCGGAGACGACGTGCCCGCTGTGCGGGACGCTGGGGCACCTGGCCAGCGCCTTCTGAGGCAGGCTGCTTCGCGCGCGAAGCGCGGGTCAGGGGTTCGCCCGACTGGGTCGGCGATGACGCGGCGACAACGATGAGAGGCACGGCTGCCACGCCGGCGCCGTGCCACCCGCTCGTACCCCGAGGAGCCGCATGAGCGACGTCGGATCCAATGCCGCCGTGGTCGAGGAGCTCGACCTGGGCGACGACCGCCTCTACACCCGGCGGGACATGGAGCCGGTGTGGCGCGGCCTGCTCGAGCGCGACGCCGTGGTCTGGACGCCGCCCGGGCACGGCCACCGCGGGTTCTGGTCGGTGTTCTCGCACGAGGCGTGCCGGGCGGTGCTGGCCGACGACGGGTCCTTCACGTCCCGCCACGGCATGTTCATCGGCTTCGACACGGCGCATCCCGACACCGGCGGCGGTCGCATGATCGTCGTGAGCGAGGGCGAGCGGCACGAATGGCTGCGCGCCGTCGTGGGCCGCTACTTCGCGCGTGCCATGACCGGCCCGCTGCACGCCGTGCTCGTCGAGCAGGTCGACGCCCTCATCGACGTGCTGCGGGCGGCGCCGGTCACCGACGCCGCCGGCCGCGTCTCCACGTGGGTGCCCAACGAAATCGTCTGCGAGGTCCTCGGCGTGCCGGCCGGCGACCGCGAACAGTTCCGCCAGCTGACCCACTTCGCCGTCGGGGCACCCGACGACCCGCCCGCCATGTCGCCCTCGGCCGCGCATACGCGGATCATGGCGTACCTGGCCGAGCTCGTCATGGCGCGCCGGAGGCACCGCGGCGACGACCTCATCAGCGCGCTGCTGCACGAGGGTGGCTTGAGCGTCGAGGACGTGCTGCTCAACTGCGACAACGTCTTCGCCGCCGGCAACGCCACGACCCAGCACTCGGTGGCCGCGATGTTGCACGCGCTGGCCGTCACCCCGGGGCTCGCCGAGCGGCTGCACGGCGACCGGCGTCTGCTGCGGCCCGCGGTCGAGGAGCTGCTGCGCTGGTCGACGCCGGGGCCGCACGTCCTGCGGGTGGCCACGGCCGACGTCGAGGTCAACGGTGTGCGGCTGCCAGCGGGTGCGCCGGTCGCCTGCTGGCTCATGGTGGCCAACCGCGACCCGCGGGTCTTCGCCGAACCCGACCGGTTCGATCCGGCCCGCCAGCCCAACCGGCACCTGACGTTCGGCGCCGGCGTGCACTACTGCCTCGGCGCCGCCCTCGCCCGGATGGAGCTCAAGGTCCTGCTCGACCGGCTCACGGCCGCCGCCCGCTCGGTCGCGCTGGCCGACCCGCCGGTCCGGCTGCGCAGCACCAAAGTGAATGGATATCGCCAGCTGCGTGTCACCTTCCAATGGCGCACCCCCGCGCGGATGGGAGCATCGGCATGACGCAACCCGGCATCCTCGACGGCGCACCGACCGGCGCACGGCCCGGCACGCCGGCCGGCGCGTTGATCGACGCGGCGTCCGACCTGGCGTTCGGTCAGGTGGTCGGCCTTCGGCTGGACGCGCAGGAGCACCGCGACCTCGCCGCGATCGCCCAGCGGCTCGCCGCGCAACCGCCCGGGCTGGTCGACGACGCCCGCTGGCTCGCCGCCGCCCGGGACCTGTCCGCTGAGCTGCCGCTGCGGCTGCGGCAGTGCCTGCGCCGCTTCGCCACCGACGCCGGCGCCGAGGCGATGCTGCTGCTGCGCAACCTGCCCGTCGCGGCGGACAAGCTGCCCGACACACCGTCGCACGCCGATTCGGTCCAGCGCGGCAGCACGGTGCCGGCGTCGGTGCTCACGCTCATCGCCCTGTCCCTCGGCGAGCCGGTCGCGTTCCGCGAGGAGAAGTCTGGCGCGCTGGTGCAGGACGTGGTGCCTGTGCCGGGCATGGAGACGTTCCCGGGCAACGCCGGCTCGGTGCCGCTGAGCGCCCACGTCGAGAACGCCTTCCACCCGCACCGGCCCGACATCGTGGGCCTCTGCTGCCTACGCAGCGATCACGACAACCGGGCCGGCCTGCAGGTCGCCTCGATCCGCCGCGCACTGGCCCACCTCACCGAGGAGGCCCGTTCGGTGCTCGGCGAGGCGCGCTTCCGCACCGCCGCGCCCGCCTCGTTCGGGCCGCTGGGCACCACGGCGCCGGCGCACCCGGTTCTCGCCGGCGACCCGGCCGACCCGGACCTCATCGTCGACTTCGAGAGCACCGCGCCGGTCGACGAGGCGGCCGCCGCGGCCCTGCGCGAACTCGCCGCGGCCCTGCACGCCGTGCGGCGCACCGTCGTGCTGGCCCCGGGTGACCTCGCGCTGGTCGACAACCGGCTCGCCACCCACGGTCGCACGGCGTTCGCCGCGCGGTACGACGGGCGGGACCGGTGGCTGCAACGGGTCTTCATCCACCGCGACTTCCGTCGGTCCCGTGCGCTGCGGCCGGGCGGCGGACACGTGCTGACCAGCCGACCCGGTGACTGAGGAGTGACGATGGCGACCAACCCGTTCGACGACGACGCGGCCACCTTCCACGTGCTGGTGAACGAGGAACGGCAGTTCTGCATCTGGCCCGTGTTCGCCGACGTCCCCACCGGCTGGACCGTCGTGCGCGCCGACCAGCCGCGGGCGGACGCGCTGCGGTACATCGAGCAGACCTGGACCGACATGCGCCCGGCCAGCCTCGCCACCGCCATGGACGGACTCCGCCGGTGACCACCGCCGCCCAGCGCCGCGAGGTGCTCGCCGACGCCGACGACACCGCGCGCGACGTGCCCTTCGTCCACCTCGGCGACCGGCTCACCGGCCAGGCGCGGCGGACCCCGGACGCCGTCGCGGTGCAGTGCGGCGCGGTGACGCTGACCTACGGCGAGCTTGCCGAGCGCGCCAACCGGCTGGCGCGGCTCCTGGTCGCGTACGGCGCCGGCCCGGAGCGGCTCGTCGCCGTGGCCGTCCCGCGCAGCGCCGCGCTCATCGTCGCGCTCGTCGCCGTGGTGCAGACCGGCGCGGCGTACCTGCCCATCGAGCTGGACCACCCGGCGGACCGCACCGCGTTCATGTTCGACGACGCCGCCCCGGTCCTCGTGTTGACCGGCGCCGGAGTGGCCGGTCGCCTGCCGCTGGCCGGCCGGACGGTGGTCGACCTTGATGATCCCGTCACCGCCGCCCACCTCGCCGCGGCGGCGCCCGCGCCGCTCACCGACCGTGACCGACACTGCCCGGTCGCCGCGACCAACCAGGCGATCGTGATCTACACGTCGGGCTCGACCGGCCGGCCCAAGGCCGTCGTGGTCGAGCACCGGTCACTCGACATGTACCTGTCCTGGGCGCGGCACGCCTACCCGGCCGTCGCCGACGCCGCCCTCGTGCACACCCCGATCGCGTTCGACCTCACGGTCACCGGCGTGCTCGCCCCGTTGACCGCCGGCGGCCGGGTCGAGCTCATCGAGCTTCGTGACGGCCGCCCGGCGCGGCGGCCGGCCTTCGTCAAGGCGACCCCGAGCTACCTGCCGATGCTCAGCGGCCTGCCGTCCGAGTTCTCCCCGACGGGCCAGCTCGTCCTCGGCGGTGAGCTGCTGCTCGGCGAGCCGCTCCGCGACTGGCGGCGACGAAATCCCGGCGCGACGGTCGTCAACGAATACGGGCCGACCGAGACGACCGTCGGGTGCAGCGAGTTCCGAATCGAGCCCGGCGACGAGGTGCCCGACGGTGGCATCACGATCGGCACGCCGGTGTGGAACACCCGCCTGTATGTGCTCGACGCCGCGCTGCGGCCGGTGCCCACGGGCGTGGTCGGCGAGCTGTACGTCAGCGGTGCGCTCGTCACCCGCGGCTACCTGCGCCGGCCGGCGCTCACCGCCACCCGGTTCGTGGCCGACCCGTTCACCGGCGGGCGGATGTACCGCACCGGCGACCTCTCCTACCGCCGCGAGGACGGCCTGCTCATGTTCGTGTCCCGGACCGACGACCAGGTCAAGATCGCCGGGTATCGCATCGAGCTCGGCGAGATCGAGGCCGCGCTGTGCCGGCACCCCGACGTCCGCCACGCCGGGGCGGCCGTGCGGCGACGCGCCGACGGCACCCCACGCATCGTGGCCGCCGTCGTGCTGAGCACGGACCCCACGACGGGTTCCGCGCCGACCGGGGCGTCCGGGGCGTCCGGTGACCGGACCGCCGACGGCACCCGGCTGCGGGCGCACGTGGCGGTCCTGCTGCCCGACTACATGGTGCCGGCCGTCGTCACCGTCGTGCCGGCACTGCCGTTCACCGCCAACGGCAAGCTCGACCGCAAGGCCCTGCTGGCGCCGGATCGGAAGAAGCCCTGATGGCGGCGGCGCCGACGCGCTGGTCCCCGGCCGCCGATCGCGACGGCATCCGGGTCCAGCCCACCGGAACCGTTCGGCTTGTCCACTGTCGACTATGTGCCGTTCGCGGCCGTGCGTGCGGCCGCGGCAGACCATCTCACCGTAGGAGTTGTGCGCCTTGATCGCTGACCCGCCCACCGCCGTCCCCGCCGAGTCCTACGTGCTGCCGGCGTCCTACGGACAGGTCCGGCTGTGGCTGCTCGACCAGGCGCAGCTGGGCGGCCCGGTGTACAACACGGTGAATCCGCTGCGGATCCGCGGAGCGCTGGACACCGCCCGGCTGCGCCGCGCGCTGCACACCGTCGTCGAGCGGCACGAGGTGCTGCGCAGCGTGCTGCGGCTGCAGGGCGCGGACGTCGTCGCGGTCGTGCACACCCGGCTTGACGTACCGCTGGACGAACGTGACCTCGCTGGGCGCGGCGGCGTTGACGCGATCGAGGAGGAGATCAGGCGCGTCGCGGCCCGGCCGTTCGATCTCGCCATCGGTCCGCTGGTGCGCTGCCACCTGCTGCGCGTCGCCGCCGACGACCACGTGCTGGTCGTTGTCATACACCACGCGATCGGCGACCCACGCTCCAGCGAGATCCTCGTCGGGGAGCTGGCCGCCGGCTACGCCGCCGACGCCGACGGTGCCGATCCGCGACTGCCCGAACTGCCGATCCAGTACCCCGACTTTGCCGCCTGGCAGCGGCAGGCCGCTGACGCCGGCGCCTTCGACGACGCGCTCGACCGGTGGCGGCAGCGGCTCGCCGGAGTCCGCCCGACAGAGCTGCCCGCGGAGCTGCCCCCACCGGACCGCCGGACCGCGCGGGCGGTCACCGCGCCGGTCGTCGTGCCGGCCGACGTCCTGCGCCGCCTGCGCGGGCTCGCCGGCGGCGTGACCCCGTTTATGGTCGCGATGGCGGCGTACGCCGCGCTGCTGGGCCGCTGGTCCGGCCGCGACGAGGTGGTCGTGGCGCTGCCGGCCGACGGCCGCGACCAGCCCGAGCTGCGGCACGTCGTGGGCTACTTCATCAACACGCTGCCGGTGCGCGTCGACCTGTCCGGTGATCCCACCTTCGGCGAGCTGCTCGGGCGGGTCCGGGCCGCGTGCCTCGCCGCGTACGCCGACGCCGCCGTGCCGTTCGAGCGGATCGTCGAGGCCGCCGCGCCCGGCCGCGACGTCGGGCGGATGCCACTGGCGCAGGCCTGGCTGGTGGTCCGCGAGCCGGTCGCGCTGCCCCGACCGGCGGGGCTCGAGCTCACCCCGGTGCGGATACCACCCGCGTACCTGCCGTTCGACGTCGCGCTGAGCCTCACCCACGACGAGGGTGCGCTGTCCGGCGACCTCGCCGCGGCGGCCGACCTCATCACCCCGGCGACCGTGCGGCAGGCGGCGCGCCGGCTCGCCGAGATGCTCGCGGCCGTGGCCGGCGCGCCCGAGACCCGGCTGTCGCAGCTGCCCCTGCTCCAGCCGGCGGTGCCACCCGCGCAGCCGATCGGCGACCCGTGGCCGGTGCCACCCGGTGAACCGGCCGACGAGCCCGGCGGGGACGACAGCGCGGCGGTCGAGCAGCTGCTCCGCCGGCTGTGGACCGAGATCCTCGAGGTCGACAACGTGGCCGCCGACGACGAGTTCTACGCGTCCGGGGGCAACTCGCTGCGCGCGGTACGGCTGGTGATGCAGGCACGGGAGGCCGGCCTGGAGCTGCCGATGGACGTGGTGCTCGGCGAACACACCCTCCGGCAGCTCGCCGACGCGGCGACGGGCACCGGCGGGCGATGAGCGCGATGCCCGCCGACCAGCGCACCGCACCAACGCTCGCCGACGCCCGCCGCTCGCTGACCGGCGCGCGGGCCGCCCGTACCACCGCGCCGGCCGCGGTGCCCCCGTCGATCCGCCCGGCGCCGCGGACGGGCCGGCTGCCGCTGTCGCTGCACCAGGAGCAGCAGTGGTTCCTCAACCGTTGGGACCCAGACCGCCCGCTGTACAACGCCGCGATCACGGTGCGGCTGCGGGGCGCGCTGGACGCCGAGGCGTTGCGCCGCGCCGTCGCGGCGGTCGTCGCCCGGCACGAGATCCTGCGGACCCGCTACGACGACGAGGACGGCGAGCCGTACCAGATCGTCGACCCGCCGCCGGCTGCCGCGGACCTCGTGCCGCCGGTCGCCGACGGCACGGACCCCGACCGGCTCGCGCGACTCGTCGACGACGTCGCCGGCGCGCCGTTCGACCTGTGCCGCGGCCCCGTGCTGCGGGCGGCGGTGATCCGCACCGGCCAGGCCGAGCACGTGCTGGTCCTCGCGCTCCATCACATCGCCTTCGACGGCGCGTCGCTGCGGATCCTCACCGCCGAGCTGTTCGCCGCCTACGCCGGCCGGCCGCTGCCACCGCTGCCCATCCAGTACGCCGACTACGCGGTCTGGCAGCGCACGGACGGCGCCGGGGCGATCCAGCGCCAGCTGGACTACTGGCGGGACCGGCTGCGCGAACTGCCGGTGCTCGACCTGCCGACCGACCGTCCCCGCCCGGCAACCCCCTCACAACACGGGGCGACCCGCGGGCGGATCGTGCCGGCGACGCTCGCCGAGGCGCTCACCCGGCTCGCCCGCACGGCGCGGGTGACGCCGCTGACGGTGTACCTCGCCGGGTTCACCGCGCTGCTCGCCCGCTACAGCGGCCAGACCGACATCGCCGTCGGGTCGGTCTTCTCCGGTCGGACCCGGCCCGAGACCGAGCCGTTGATCGGGTACTTCGCGCAGCCGCTGGTCCTGCGCACCTCCACCGCCGGCGACCCGACGTTCCGGCAGCTGCTCGCCGGCACCCACGAGGCGGTGCTCGGCGCGCATCTGCACCAGGACCTGCCGTTCACCACAATCGTGCGGGAGCTCGCACCGCACCGCGACACCGGACGGAACCCGCTGTTCGACGTGTGCTTCACCGTGCACCACGCCATCGCCGAGAGGGTCGAGGTGGGGGGGCTCGGCGTCGAGCCCTACGAGCGGCCCCAGCGGTACACCCAGTTCGACCTGACCGTGGAGCTCACCGAGGTCGTCGGCGAAGGGCTGCGGCTGTGGGCGGAGTACAGCACTGATCTGTTCGACACCGAGCGGATCGACCGGCTCCTCGACGACTTCGTGCGGCTGCTCACCGCCGTCGCGGGCGACCCCGACGCCCGGCTCAGCGCCGTCGAGGTCATGTCGCCCGCCGAAACGCGCCGGCTGCTCGCCGCCGCCCGGCCGCAGCCGGCACCGCCCGCGCCGCCGATGGCGCCGGCCGGGCAGCGGCTGCACGAGCTGTTCGAACAGCACGTCGATGTGGCACCCGGTGCGCCGGCGATCCGCCTCGCCGACGGCACCCTGACCTACGCCGACGTCGAGGCCCGCGCCAACCGGCTCGCCCACGCACTGCGTGCCCACGGCGCCGGTCCGGAAAGGGCCGTCGCGGTCCAGCTCGACACCGGCTCGGACCTTCCGGTGGCCCTGCTCGGCGTGCTCAAGTCCGGCGCCGTGTACCTGCCGCTGGACCCCGCCCACCCGCCGGCCCGCCGCGCCGAACTGCTCCGCCAGGCCGACTGCAACCTCATGGTGGCGGCCGCGCCGGCCGAGGGGCCTGACGACCAGGTCACCGTGGTGCCGGTCGAGCAGGCGGACCGGCCGGCGACCCGGCCGCCGGCGGTCGGCGACCCGCGCAACCTCGCCTATGTGCTGTTCACCTCCGGCTCCACCGGCCGGCCCAAGGCCGTCCTGGTGGAGCACCGGTCCGCGATGACGTTCATGCGGGGGATCCCGGCGCCGCTGCGGCCGGTGCCCGACGACCGGGTCCTGCTGTTCACCAGCCCGACCTTCGACGTCAGCGTCTACGAGATCTTCGCAGCGCTGGGCACCGGCGCTTCGCTGGTCGCCGCGCCGCGGCGCCGCCTGCTCGACCCGCGTGAGCTCGGGCGGCTCATGCGCGAACACCGGGTGTCGGTGCTGCTGTCGACGCCGGCGATCCTCGCCCTGCTCGACGGGCAGGAGTTGGCCGACCTGCGGAAGCTGTCGATCGGCGGCGAGGCGTTCGGCATGGACCTCGTCGCCCGGTGGAGCGCGCCCGGCCGGGTGATCCACAACGGGTACGGGCCTGCCGAGACCACCATCGAGGCGACCAACGCCCGGCTCGACACGACCGACCCGTGGGCCACGCCGCCGATCGGACGGCCGCGCGTGGGGTACGCCGCGTACCTGCTCGATCCGCGCGGACGTCCGGTGCCGCTCGGCGCGCCGGGGGAGCTGCACATCGCCGGCGCGGGTGTCGCCCGCGGCTACCTCGGCCGGCCAGGCCTCACCGCCGACCGATTCCGGCCCGACCCGTTCGGGCCACCGGGCAGCCGCCGGTACCGCACCGGTGACCTCGCCCGCCAGCGCGGCGACCTCACCCTGGAGTTCCTCGGCCGCGTTGACCAGCAGCTCAAACTGCGCGGCCACCGGGTGGAGCCGGGCGAGATCGAGGCCGTTCTGACCGAGCATCCGGCGGTCGCCCAGGCAGCCGTCGTGGCCCGCCCCGCCCACGACGGGGACCGGGACCTCGTCGCCTTCGTCACGGCCGCGCCGTCGCACGTGCCCGACCCCGCCGGTCTGCGGGCGTACCTGGCCGAGCGGCTGCCGCGGTACATGATCCCGAACCGCATCGTCGAACTGGCCGCCCTGCCGCTCACCACCAGCGGCAAGATCGACCGTCGGGCCCTCGTCGCCATGGCGACCCCCGCCGCCGGCCGCGCGGACGCGGTGGACCCAGTGCCGCGCCAGTCGACCGACACCGCCGCGCCCGTTCCGGTCGGCACCCTCATGGAGCGGTTCGAGGCCCAGGTGGCGGCCACCCCGGACTCGGTCGCCGTCGCGGTCGAGCGGCGGGAGGTGACGTTCGCGGCGCTCAACCGGCTCGCCAACCGGATCGCGCACCGGCTCATTGCCCGCGGCCTAGGCCCGGACGACGTCGTGGCCATGCTGCTGCCCAAGTCGGCGGAGGCCATCACGTGCCTGTTCGGCGTACTCAAGGCCGGCGCGGCGGCCCTGCCGATCGACCCGGGCCAACCGGCGGACCGCGTCGCGGGGCTGCTCGCGGACGCCCGGCCGGATCTTGTCATCAGCGAGAGCGGCACTGACGCGGCGCCGACCGGCCTTACCTACGCGGCGCTCGCCGCGGACGGCAACGACGTCCCCACCGCCGATCCGGTCGACGCCGACCGCCGCCGGCCGCTCACCGCCGGATGCGCCGCGTACGTGCTGTACACGTCCGGCTCGACCGGCCGTCCCAAAGGCGTCACGGTGCAGCACGGCAACCTCGTCAACCTGTTCGCCGCGCACACGGCCGGCGTCATGCGCGCCGACGCCGCGACCGGCCGCCGGCGCGTCTGCCTCGCCGCCCCGCTGTCGTTCGATGCCTCCTGGGCCGGGCTGCTGTGGCTGGTCGCCGGCAACACCCTGCACCTGCTCGACGGCCGCGTGCGCCGCGACGCCGCCGCGTTCGTCGCGTACCTGCGCCGCCACCGCGTCGACGTCATCGACGTGACCCCGACGCACTGCAAGCACCTGCTCGACGCCGGGCTGCTGGAGGCCGACACCGACGGTGGACACCGGCTCGCGGTGCTCATCCTCGGCGGCGAAGCGATCGACGACGCGCTGTGGCAGCGGCTGCGCTGGGCCGCCTCCGCCGCCGGGACGCTCGTGGTCAACGTGTACGGGCCGACCGAGTGCACCGTCGACACGGTCGCGTGCGACCTCGCCGACACGGCCGAGCCGGCGATCGGCCGGCCGATGGCCAACACCCGCGCATACGTCCTCGATGAGCGGCTCCGGCCGATGCCGCCCGGGGCGCCGGGCGAGCTGTACCTGGCCGGAGCGCAGGTGTCCCGGGGCTACCGGCACCGCCCGGCCGGCACCGCCGAGCGGTTCGTAGCCGACCCGTTCGGCCCGCCCGGCACCCGCATGTACCGCACCGGCGACCGCGCCGCCTGGCGCGCCGACGGCCGGCTCGACTTCCGGGGCCGGACCGACGGCCAGGTCAAGGTCCGCGGCCACCGGATCGAACCGGGCGAGATCGAGGCCGTCCTGCGTGAACACGACGGCGTCGGTGACGCCGCCGTCGTCGTGCGCGAGGACCGCCCCGGCCAGCCGGTGCTGGTCGCATACGTGACCCGTCCGCCCGGCGCGCTGGGCCGGGCAGCGCCCGACGCCGAGGCCGTCCGCGCGTACGCCGAGCGCCGGCTGCCGGGGTACATGGTGCCGGGCGCCTTCGTGCCGATCGAGCGCATGCCGCTCACCGCCAATAACAAGCTCGACCGGGCCGCGCTGCCGGCTCCGGGCACCGGCGGGCCGACCCACCGGCCGCCGGCCACGGCGTTGGAGCGCGACCTGTGCGCCCTCGTCGCCGAGGTGCTCGACGTGCCGCGCGTCGGGCTCGACGACAGCTTCTTCGCGCTCGGCGGGCACTCGCTGCTGGCCACCAAACTCGTCAGCCGCATCCGGTCGGACCTCGGGATCGAGCTGCCCCTGCGGCGGGTGTTCGACACGCCCCGCGTCGGTGCGCTAGCTGAGCTGCTCGCCGACGCGTCGGCGGGCGTCCGACCCGAGGCGGTCCCGCCGCTGCGTCCGGCGGCCCGCCCGGAGCGCGTGCCGCTGTCGTACGCGCAGACGCGGCTGTGGCTGATCGCCGAGATGGACGGCCCCACCGCCAGCTACAACCTCCCGGCCGCGCTGCGGCTGCACGGTCACGTCGACACCGACGCGCTGCAGGCGGCCCTGGACGACGTGGTGGCGCGGCACGAGTCGCTGCGCACGGTGTTCGACGCCGAAGACGGCCAGCCGTACCAGCGGATCCTCGACCCGGCCGGCGCCCGGGTGACCCTGCGCCGCGTCCCGGCGGACGAGACGGACCTCCTCGGCCGGCTCGCCGAGGCGGCCGGTGTGCCGTTCGACCTGCGCCGCGACCTGCCGGTCCGGGCGTGGCTGTTCACACTGCGGGCCGACGAGCACGTGCTGCTGCTGGTGATGCACCACATCGCCACCGACGGCTGGTCGATGGGCCGGCTGGGCCGCGACGTCGTCGCCGCCTACCGCGCCCGCGCCGCGGGTGCCGTGCCGTCGTGGCCGGCGTTGCCGGTGCAGTACGCCGACTACAGCCTCTGGCAGCGGGCCGTGCTCGGCGGCGAGGACGATCCGGGCAGCCGGCTGCACCGGCAACTGGCGTACTGGCGCGAGCGGCTCGACGGCGCGCCGGCCGAGCTCGCCGTGCCGGCCGACCGGCCGCGACCGGCCCGGTCCAGCGGTCGGGGTGGGGCGGTGGAAGCGCACGTCGACGCCGAACTCGTGCGCCGGCTTGAACGGCTGGCCCAGGACCGGTCGGCGACGCTGTTCATGGTCCTGTACGCCGGTCTCGCCGCCACGTACACCCGCGTCGGCGCCGGCACCGACATCGTCGTCGGCTCGCCGATCGCGGGGCGGACCGACGCCGCGCTGCACGACCTCGTCGGCTTCTTTGTCAACACTTTCGTCCTACGTGTCGACACCGCCGGCCGGCCCAGTTTCGCCGAGCTGCTCGACCGGGTGCGCGCGGTGGCCCTCGGCGCCTACGCGCACCAGGACGTGCCGTTCGAGCGGCTGGTCGAGCTGCTCAACCCGCCGCGGTCGCTGGCCGCCCACCCGCTGTTCCAGACGATGCTGGTGCTGGACAACAACGCCGACGCGCCGCTGAACGTGCCGGGCCTGTCCGCACGCGGCCAGCGGGTCGGTGTCGACACCGCCAAGTTCGACCTGCTGTTCACGTTCACCCCGGCCGCCGACGGCGGGCTCGACCTCGCGGTGCAGTACAGCACGGACCTGTTCGAACCCGGCACCGCCCGCGGCCTCGCCGAGCGGTACCTGCGGCTGCTCGCCGCCGCGGCGGACGACCCGGGCCGCGGCATCGACCGGCTCGAACTGCTCACCTCGGCCGAACGGCAGGCTGTCCTGCGCGGCTGGAGCGGCGCGTCGATGCCGGGGCCGGCACCGCAGGCACCCGCGCTGCCGACCGAGCGGCTCTCCCGGGCGGCGCGGGCGGCACCCGACGCGCCAGCGGTGCGCCACCGCGAGGTCACGCTGACGTACCGCGAGCTGGACCGGCGCAGCAACCGCCTGGCCCGCCGGCTCATCGCCCACGGCGCCGGCCCCGAACGGATCGTGGCGCTGGCCGTGCCGCGCTCGGTCGACCTGATCGTCGCGCTGTGCGCGACCGTCAAGGCCGGTGCCGCGTTCATGCCGATCGACCCGAGTGACCCGCCCCGCCGCATCGCCGCCCTGGTCGCCGACGCCGCGCCGGCCCTGATTCTCACCGCGAGTGCGGTGCCCCTGGCCGGACAAGCTGTTGTCGACCTGGAGGATCTGGAAGACCTGGAGGAGAACGACGCCGAGGTCACCGACGCCGATCGGTGGGCGCCGCTGCACCCGGACCATCCCGCTTACGTGCTGTACACCTCGGGGTCCACCGGCACCCCCAAGGGCGTCGTCATGCCCGCCCGCGCCCTGGCCAACCTGCTGGACTGGCAGGCCGCCGCGCTGCCCGGCGGACCGGGGGTGCGCACCGCGCAGTTCACCGCGCCCACCTTCGACGTCGCCGCGCAGGAGGTGCTCGGCGCGCTGGGCACCGGGAGCTGCCTCGACATCGTCGACGACGACGTCCGCCGCGACCCGGAGGCGCTGGCCGGGTGGCTGCACGAGCACGCCGTCGGCGAGCTGTTCGCGCCGAACCTGGTCGTCCAGGCCCTCGCCGAGGCGCTCGGCGGGGGCGGCGACACCAGCCTGTCCGCCAGCCTGACCGACGTGGTCCAGGCCGGTGAGGCGCTCGTGCTGAGCGCGGCGCTGCGCCGGCTGCACGGGCCGCACCGGCGGCTGCACAACCACTACGGGCCCACCGAGACCCATGTGGTCACCGCGCACCGGCTGGACGACGAGCCCGCCGGATGGCCGGCGTCCGCGCCGATCGGCCGGCCGCTGCCGAACGTGCGGGTGTACCTGCTTGACGAGGCCCTGCAGCCGGTGCCGCCGGGCGTGCCCGGCGAGCTGTACGTGGCGGGGGAGCAGCTCGCCCGGGGGTACCTGCACCGCGCGGCGCACACGGCCGAGCGGTTCGTCGCCGACCCGTTCGGGCCACCGGGAAGCCGGCTGTACCGCACCGGCGACCGGGCGCGTTGGCGAGCGGACGGCACGCTGGAGTACCTCGGCCGGCTCGACGCCCAGGTGAAGCTGCGCGGGCTGCGCATCGAGCCCGGCGAGATCGAAGCGGTGCTGCAAGAACAGCCCGGCATCGCCCAAGCGGCCGTGCTCGTCCGGGACGACCGGCTGACCGCCTACCTCGTGCCCGAGCCGGGCGGTGAGCTGCCCGATGACCTGCCGAACCGGTTGGCCGAGGTGCTGCCTCGCCAGCTGATCCCCACGGCGTACCAGCGGCTCGCCGAGCTGCCGCTGACCCGTAACGGCAAGCTCGACCGGCGCGCCCTGCCCGCCGCGGCGCCGCCGGCGGCGCGGACGGCGCAACCGCGCACCCCGACCGAGCGGCTGCTGTGCGGCACCGTCGCGGACCTCCTCGGGCTGGCCGAGGTCGGACCCGACGACAACTTCTTCCACCTCGGTGGCCACTCGTTGCTCGCGGCCCGGCTCGCGGCCCGGCTGCGCGTCGCGCTCAACGCCGACGTCCCGCTGCGGTTGGTCTTCGAACAGCCCACGATGGCCGAGCTCGCCGCCGCGCTCGACGGGCTCACCCGCCGCCGTGGCGCCGCCCCGCGGCCGGTGCCGCGGGACCGGCCCCTGCCGCTGTCGTTCGCTCAGCAGCGGCTGTGGTTCCTGGAGCAGCTCGGCTCGGCCGCCGACGCCTACCACATGCCCTGCGCGCTGCGGTTGACCGGCGAGCTCGACGTCGCGGCGCTCCAGCGCGCGGTCGACGACCTCGTCGAGCGGCACGAGGTGCTGCGGACCGTGATCGTGGTCGCCGACGGCGAGCCGTATCAGCGGGTGCTGCCGCCTGACGCGGTGACCATGACCACGGCTGACCTCAGCGGCCTCGCAGTGGCGGAGCGGGACCGGGCCCTGGCCCGGTTGCGGCAGGACAGCGCGACCCGCCCGTTCGACCTCGCCGCCGAGCCGCCGGCCCGCTGGCTGCTGGTCCGGCTCGCCGCCGACGAGCACCTGCTGCTTATCACCCTGCACCACGTGGCCGGCGACGGCTGGTCCTTCGGGCTGGTGCTGCGGGAGCTGGCCGCCGCATACGGTGGTACGCCGCCGCCCTGTCCGCCAATCCAGTACGCCGACTTCGCCGCCTGGCAGCGCGCCGAGTGGCGGGCCGACGGCTACGACGGGAGCCTGCGGTACTGGCAGCGGCAGCTGGCACATCCGCCCGTCCTGGCCATCCCGGCGGACGTGGCCCGACCGGAGGTGCAGACGTTCCGCGGCGACCGGATCACCGCCACGCTGGCAGTCGAACCGGTCGAGCGGCTGCGCCGCGTGGCCCGCGCCGGCGACGCCACGCTGTTCATGGCCGTGCTGGCGGGTTTCGACGTGCTGCTGTACCGGCTCAGCGGGCAGACCGACATCGTCGTCGGCAGCCCGGTGTCCGGCCGGAGCCTGCCCGAGCTCGAGCGGCTGATCGGCTGCTTCCTCAACGTGGTGGCGCTGCGCGCCGACCTCGGCGGTTCGCCGCCGTTCACCCGCCTGCTCGCCGATGTGCGGGAGACGACGGTCGCCGCCCTGGCCCATCAGGACGTGCCGTTCGAGCGGGTCGTCGACGCGGTCGGCGCGCCCCGCGACCTGTCGCGCCACCCGCTGTACCAGGTGATGGTCAACCTGATCGATGCCGGCCCGAACACACTGCCCGCCCCCGGGCTGACCATCGAGGCCGAGGCCGCGCCCGACACGCCGGCCAAGCTCGACCTCACCCTGTACGTGCGCGAGGACCGGGCCGGTGGGCTCGCCTTCGAGCTGGTCTACAACGCCGACCTGTTCAGCGCCGCGCACGCCGAACGCATGCTCCGGCAGTACCTCTGGCTTTTGGATCTCGTCGGTCGGGAGCCGGACCGGCCGATTGACGAGTATCCGATGCTTGGCACCGGCGAGGGCGACGGCCTACCCGACCCGGACCGACCACTGCCGACGGGCGCGGAGAGCTCGGTGCCCGAACTGATCGCCGAGCAGGCCCGCCGGACGCCGGACGCGGAGGCGCTCGTCGACGACTGCGGCACCGTCACGTATGAGCGGATGGACCGCGCGGCGGGCCGCCTCGCTGGCCGGCTGCGCCACGACGGGGTGCGCGCCGGTGACGTGGTCGCCTTGTACGGCAACCGGTCGGCCGTGCTGGTCTGTGCGATGCTCGGCGTCCTACGCGCCGGCGCCGCGTTCCTGCTGCTCGACCCGGCCGACCCGCCGGCGCGCGGGCGCAGGGTGCTCGCCGCGGCCCGCTGCGCCGCGCTGGTGACCCTGGAGCCCGCGACCGTCGAGGCCCCGGACGGCTGCCACGCGGTACCGCTGCCGGCCGACCCGGACGGCTGGGACGACACGTACGAGGACCGTGCGCCGCGGGAGTGGCCCGACCCGTGGACGCCAGCGTATGTCGCCGTCACCTCGGGTACCACCGGGGAACCGAAACTCGTTCTGGGCAGCCACGCCCCGCTGACCCACTTCGCCGCCTGGCAGACCGCCGAATGGGCGCTCACCGGCGCGGACCGCTGGAGCGCGCTGTCCGGCCTCGGCCACGACCCGTTCCTGCGGGAGACCCTGGTGCCGCTCACCGTTGGCGGCACCGTCTGCCTACCGGCCGAGGACGTCCGGCGGGCGCCGCGCGACCTGGCGGCCTGGCTCGCACGGCAGCGCGTCACCGTCCTGCACGCCGCGCCGGCGCTTGCCAGGCTGATCGCTGAGGCCGCCGCGCCCGGCGGGCTGCCCCGGCTGCGCCGGGTCTTCTTCGGCGGCGACACGCTCACCGCCGCGCATGTCGTGGCGATGCGGGCGACCGCGCCGGCCGCCGCGTGCGTCAACTTCTACGGCACGACGGAGACGCCGCAGGTCGCCGGTTTCCACCGGGTCACCGCCGCCGACGGCCACCGCATCCCGGTCGGCACCGGCATCCCGGGCGTGCAGCTGCTCGTCGTCGACGCGGCCGGGCGGCCTGCCGGGATCGGCGAGGTCGGCGAAGTCTGGGTCCGCACGCCGTACCTGTCCGACGGCTACCGCAACGACGCCGCCCGGACCGCCGAACGGTTCCGCCCCGACCCCGCCGGCGGTGCCCGCTGCCGGCGGTACCGCACCGGCGACCTCGGCGTCTGGACCGCCGACGGCACCGTCACCGTGCTCGGGCGGGCCGACGAGCAGGTGTCGGTGCGCGGGTTCCGGGTCGAACCCGCCGAGGTCGCGGCCCACCTGACCGCGCTGACGTGCGTGCGGGACGCGGTCGTCGTGGCCAGCGGTTCGCCGGCCGACGCCCTGGCCGGCTACGTGGTCGCCGCCGACCCGGCCGACCCGCCGGCGTCGGCCGAGCTGCGCCGGCTGCTGCGCGAGCGGCTGCCGGGGTACCTCGTGCCGGCCGTGATCACCGTGCTCGAGCGCCTGCCGGTCACCTCCCGCGGCAAACTGGACCTGCCGCTGCTGCGCTCCGGCCGGCTGGCCCGGCCCGCCGCCGTCGCCCTGGACAACGTGCCGCCCCGGGGCGCGACCGAGGAGCTCATCGGCGGCATCTGGCGCGACGTGCTCGGCGCGGCACGGATCGGCCGGCACGACTCGTTCTTCGACCTCGGCGGCGACTCGCTGCGCATCGTGCGGGTCCACACCCGGCTCGAGGAGCAGCTCGGCCGGTCGGTGCCGATCCTCTGGCTCTTTCAGTACCCGACCGTCGCCACGCTGGCGGACGCACTGGCCGGCGGCGGCCCTTCCGTGGGCGCCGCCGCCGGGCGGCGTCGAGGCGCCATCCGGCGTGAGGCCCAGCGGCGCCGCAGAAACGGAGACCCGACATGAGCCACGACACCGACCTGGCTGTCATCGGCATGAGCTGCCGTTTTCCGGGCGCCGACACGGTCGAACGGTTCTGGGCCAATCTCCGCGGCGGCGTGGAGTCCGTCCGGCGGTTCACCGACGACGAGCTGCGCGCCGCGGGGGTGCCCGAGGCCGACCTGGCCGATCCGGCGTACGTGCGCGCCGGTGGCGTCCTCGACGACGCCGACCGGTTCGACAGCGCGTTCTTCGGCTTCTCGCCGCGCGAGGCCGACGTCATGGACCCGCAGCACCGGCTGTTCCTGCAGTGCGCCTGGCACGCCATGGAGCACGCCGGGCAGGCCCCCGGCGGCCACGGCGCCTGCACCGAGGGGCGGGTTGGCGTGTTCGCCGGTTGCGGCGTCAACGCGTACCTCATGCACAGCCTGCGCGCCGCCCCGCAGGTCCTCGACGCCGTCGGTCCTGCCGCGGTGCTGCACGCCAACGACAAGGACTTCCTCGCCACCCGTACCGCGTACAAGCTCGGGCTGCGCGGGCCGGCGATCACGGTGCAGACCGCGTGCTCCACCTCGCTGGTCGCCGTGCACCTGGCCGCGCAGAGCCTGCTGTCCGGCGAGTGCGACCTCGCGCTGGCCGGTGGTGTCTCGGTGACCGTGCCGCAGGTGGCCGGCTACCGGTACCAGCCCGAAGGCATCGTGTCGCCCGACGGGCACTGCCGGTCGTTCGACGCGGCGGGGCAGGGCACCGTGTTCGGCAGCGGCGCGGGCGTCGTCGTGCTTAAACGACTCGCCGACGCTCTGCACGACGCCGACACCATCTATGCGGTGGTGAAGGGTACGGCCGTGAACAACGACGGGCCGGACAAAGTCGGCTTCACCGCCCCGAGCGTGACCGGTCAGGCCGCTGTCATCGGGGAGGCGCTCGAGGTCGCCGGCGTCGACCCGGCCAGCGTGCGGTTCGTCGAGGCGCACGGCACCGCCACCCGGCTGGGCGACCCGATCGAGGTCGCGGCGCTGCGCGAGGTGTTCGGCCCCGCCGGCGCCGCGCCGGGCAGCTGCGCGCTCGGCTCGGTGAAATCCAACGTCGGGCACCTCAACGCCGCCGCCGGCGTCGCCGGGTTCATCAAGGCGGTGCTCGCGCTGCACTACGGGCAGATCCCGCCGACGCTGCACTTCACCGAGGCGAACCCGGAGCTCAAGCTCGACGACGGGCCGTTCTACGTCAACCGGGACCTCGTCGCGTGGCCGCCCGGGGCTTCGCCGCGCCGCGCCGGCGTCAGCTCCTTCGGCATCGGCGGCACCAACGCCCACGTCGTGCTGGAGGAGGCGCCGCCCGTCGGCCCGGCCGCGGGCGGGCAGCCGGGGCCTGGCGAGCTCGTGCACGTGTCCGCGGCCGACCCGGCCGCGCTTGTGCGCCTCACCCGGGCGCTAGCCGACGCGGCCCGCCATCGGACCGACCTGTCGATCACCGACATCGCCCGGACGCTGACGACCGGCCGGCGCGCCTTCGACTTCCGGCGCGCGGTCGTGGCCTGGAGCGCCGGTGAGCTCGCGGCCCGGCTCGATGAGCCGGTGGCGCTGCCTAGCGCCGTGGAGCCCAGGTCGGTGGTGTTCTTGTTTCCGGGCCAGGGCAGCCAGTCCCCGGGCATGGCCCACGCGATGTACCGCGAGGAGCCGGTGTTCCGCGAGCACCTCGACGCTGCCGTCGACGCGGCCGTGGCCCACGTCGACCGGGACCTGCGCGAGCTGATCCTCGATCCGCGCCGGGACGGGCTCGACCAGACGCGCTACGCCCAGCCGGCGCTGTTCGCTGTGGAGTACGCGCTGGCCCAGCTGCTGCTCGACTGGGGCGTACAGCCCGACGCGCTGGTCGGGCACAGTCTCGGCGAGTACGTCGCCGCCTGCCTCGCCGGGGTGTTCGACCTCAACGACGCCATGCAGCTGGTCGCCGCGCGCGGGCGGCTCATGCACCGCACCGGCCCCGGGCGCATGCTGGCGGTCGCGTCGCCGGAGCAGGAGCTGCTCCGGCTGCTGCCCGACGACCTCGACGTCGCCGCGGTCAACGGCCCGCGCGCCTGCGTGGTCTCCGGCCCGGTCGAGCGCGTGCAGGCGTTCGCCGAGACGCTCGCCCGGCGGCGTGTCGCCGCGCTGCCGCTGGAGTCCACGCACGCGTTCCACTCCGCCCTCATGGACCCGATCCTCGCCGAGCTGCGCGCCGAGGCCGCCGCCGTGAGTCTCAGCCCACCCCGCCTGCGGTATCTGTCCGGCGCCAGCGGCCGGTGGACCACGGCCGAGGAGGCCACCGACCCCGGGCACTGGGCCGAGCAGGCGCGACGGCCCGTCCGGTTCGCCGACATCCTCACCGCCCTCGACCGCGACGGCGAACGGTGCCTGTTCCTTGAGGTCGGCCCGGGACGCACCCTGACCCGGCTGGTCGGCGGCCGGACCGCGCTCCCGCTGCTGCGCCCGGACCGGCCCGACGAGCCGGTGCACCTGCGGGAGCGGCTCGGCGACGGCTGGGTCCGCGGGCTCGACGCGGACTGGCCGCGGCTCCTACGCGGCGCGGGGCGCACTGTGGCGTTGCCCGGGTACCCGTTCGAGCCGACCCGGCACTGGATCGACGGCGTCCCCGGTGCCGGCGCGGCGATTTCCGCCGCGCCGGTGTCTGCGGCGCCGGTGTCCGCAGCGCCTGCCCGTGATGCCGTCCCGGGCACCGCCGTTGGCGAGGTCGAAACCATCGTGGCCGAGCTGTGGCAGGCGCTCCTCGGCGGCCCGCCGCCGGACCGCGACGCCCACTTCTTCGCCCATGGCGGGCACTCGCTCCTTGCCGTCCAGCTCGTCGGCCAGGTCCGCGACCGGTTCGGCGTCACCGTGGCGCTGCGCGACCTGTTGGAGCGCCCGACCGTGGCCGGGCTGGCCGCCGCCGTCACCGCCGCGCCCCGGTCCACCATCGAGCCGACCGCCGTACCGCCGGCCAGCGTCACGCTCGTGCGGCCGCGACCCACGACGCCGCGACAGCCGGCGGCGCCTGGAACCGGCATCCGCTTCAGCCTGATGTACTTCTCCGCAGCCGGCGACGAGGACACGGCCGACCGCTACGGCACGCTCCTGGACGACGTCGAACTCGCCGACCGGCACGGGTTCGAGGCCGTATGGCTGCCGGAGCGGCACTTCCACGCCTTCGGCGCGCCGTACCCGAGCCCGTCCGTGCTGGCCGCTGCGATCGCGGCCCGCACCAGCCGGATCGGCCTGCGGGCCGGCAGCGTCGTGCTGCCGTTGCAGCACCCGGTCCGGGTCGCGGAGGAATGGTCCATGGTGGACAACCTGTCCCGCGGGCGGGTCGGGCTGTCGGTCGCGTCTGGCTGGCAGCGCGACGACTTCGTCCTAGCCGAACCCGGCACCTACGAGCGGCGCCGCGAGATCATGGTCGAGCGGCTCGAGCTGCTGCAGCGGCTGTGGCGCGGCGAGACGGTGACGTTGACCCGCGACGACGGCGTCGCGGTCGAGGCGGCGGTGTACCCGCGCCCGGTCCAGCCCGTGCTGCCGGTCTGGTTCACCAGCTCCGGCAACCCGGCCACCTGGGCGGCCGCCGGCGCCCGGGGCGCCAACGTGCTCACCGCCCTGTTCGCGCAGGACCTCGACGCGCTGGCCGCGAACATCGCGCGGTACCGCGTGGCCCGGGCCGAACACGGCCACGACCCCGACGGCGGGCACGTGACCGTGTCGCTGCACACCTTCATCGGCGACGACCTCGACGACGTGCGCCGCACCGTCCGGGGGCCGCTGCGCGACTACCTGCGCAGCCACCTGCAGCTGTACCGCGGCATGGCGGAGGCGCACGGCGTCGTGGTCGACGACGACGACACCGAGACGCTGCTGGACTTCGCGTTCGAGCGGTACTTCCACACCAGCGCCCTGCTCGGCACGCCCGACCTCGCCGACGCCATGGTGACGCGACTGCGCGACATGGGCGTCGACGAGATTGCCTGCCAGCTCGACTTCGGCGTCACCAACGCGCAGATGCGCGACGCGCTGCACCAGGTGGTGGCGCTGCGGGACCGGCACACGGCACCGCCCGCGCCCGAGGCGCCGACCGGCTCGCGGGCGGCGACGGCACGCCGGTCACCCATCGTGACCCTCCAGCCGGACGGATCCGGGACGCCGTTCGTGTGTGTGCACCCGGTGGACGGCAGCGCCCTGGGGTTCCGGGCCCTGGCCGACGCGATGGGCGCCGACCGGCCGTTCCGCGCGGTCCAGGCGCCCGGCCTCGACGGCGACGCGCCGCCGCAGACCGACGTGGCCACGATCGCCCGGTCGTACGCCGACGCCCTGCGCGCGGTCCAGCCGGCCGGGCCGTACCTGCTGGGCGGTTGGTCGTTCGGCGGCGTCGTCGCCCTCGAGATGGCGCGGCTGCTGCTGGCCGCCGGCGCGGACGTGCCCGCTGTGGTCATGCTCGACACCCGCGTGCCGCACCAGATGGCGCGGCAACTGGCGGCCATCACCGAACTGTTGGACCGGTGGGAGCCCTGGCTGGACACCGAGCCGGGCGCCCCGGCGTTCGTCGCCGACGTGCTGCGCCCGGGCGGGCCGCGCCACCCCGCCGCGGGTGCCGGCCCGGACCCCGCCGAGGTACGCCGGATTCTCGATGAGCACCCAGTCGCCGGGCTGCTGCTCACCGACCGGCACGCCCGGCGGGTTACCCGCGCCCACATCACCGCCATGAACCGGCACCGGCCGACCATGCCGGACACTGCGGTCACGCTGGTCCGGGCGGCCGAGCAGCCCAACGTGTTCGGCCAGGACCCGACGCTCGGCTGGGCGCCGGTCGCCGGCGGCCGGCTCACCGTGCACGCCGCCGAGGGCAACCACCACACGATGCTGCACCCGCCGCGGGTGCACGCCCTCGCCGGCTGGCTGCGGACGGCGCTCGCCGACGCGGAATGCGCCGCCCGGTGAGCGCCTCGGCCGTGTCCGGGCAGTGGCTGGTGCGGCCGGTGGCCCGTCCACTCGCCCGGACCCGGCTGATCTGCCTGCACGCGGCCGGCAGCGGCCCGGCCATGTTCCGCGGATGGCCCGCCGCGCTGCCCGACGACATCGAGGTGGTCCTGGTCCACCTGCCGGGCCGGGAGTCGCGGATCGCCGAGCCGGCGATCACCGTCTACCAGACCGCCGTCGCCGCGCTGACCGAGGTGTTGCGACCCGAGCTCGACCGGCCGTGGGCGGTGCTGGGGCACAGCATGGGGGCACGTCTGGCCTTCGGCCCGGTGCAGTCGCTGCTGACCGCCGGGGCACCGCCGCCATCACGGCTGTTCGCCAGTGGGTGCGCCGCGCCGCACGTCCCGGCCTGGAGCGTCGCGGTCCGGGGCCGATCCGCGCGCGACGTTTCCGCGCCTTCGCGCCGGCCGTTGCCGCGCAGCGACGAGGAGCTTCGTCGCCGAGCTGCGCCGGCTCGGCGGGACGCCACCGGAGGCGCTGCGGGTGCCGGCGCTGCTCCAGCTCGTCCTGCCCACCATGCGAGCCGATTTCCAGGTGTGCGGCACGGCCACCCCACCGACCGGCGCGCCGCTGCCGGTGCCGATCACGGGTACTGGGTGCGGCCGACGACGACGTCACCGTCGAGGAGCTGACCGCCTGGTCGCGGTGGAGCAGCGTGGACACCGAGGTCCTGCTGCTCATGGGGGCACTTCTTCATCACGGGTGCGGCCGGACCGGCGGTGATCGAAGCCGTGCGAGCCCGCTGTCAGGCGTAGGCGGTGCCGTGCATCGCCGTCGTCGCGCCGGCCGTCTCGCCGCCGTCGATCACCAGCTCCTGGCCGGTGCAGAAGCGCGCTTCGTCCGAGGCCAGATAGACGAACGCGGCCGCGATCTCCTCCGGCGCGGCGTGCCGGCCGGCCGGGATCTGGTGGTTGACGGCTGCGAGCATCTCCTCGGTGTACTCCGCCTGCTGCATCGGGGTGAGCACCGCACCCGGGCTGACACAGGCGACCCGCACGTGCGGGCTGAGCTCCAGCGCGAACGTGCGGCACAACGACGCGACGCCCGCCTTCGTGGCGTTGTAGTCGGCGTAGAGCGGGTAGCCCCGCATTCCGTTAACCGAGGCCGTCGCCAGCAGCACCCCATGGCGCCGCGCCACCATGTGCCGGGCTGCGGCCTGCCACAGCCGCAGCACGCCGAGAAGGTTGACCTCCATGACGCGGCGGGCGGTGCGCTCGTCGATGTCCAGCACGCCGCGACGCACGCTGATGCCAGCGTTGGCCACCACCACGTCCATGGCGCCGTGCTCCGCATGGATCTCGTCCACCGCTCGGCCCACCTCCACCCAATCGGCCACGTCGACCTCGCGCCAGCTGATGCCACCGCGCACGTCCGCCGGGTCCGGCGGGCGCACATCGAGGTTCACGACGCGGTCGCCGGCCGCGGCGAACCGGGCCGCGGTTGCCCGGCCGATGCCGCTGGAGGCGCCGGAGATGACAACGGTGCGCATCGGTCTCCTAGAACTGGACCCGGTGGGTCGCGTCGGCGTGGTCGGCGAACCGGCGCAGGTTCCGGCTCACGGTGAGCTTCTTGAGCCACCGGTCCGTGCCGTCGTAGCGCGCGGCGAAGCTGCGCCGGCCGTGCACGGCCAGGTAGTTGTCGACCACCAGCAGTGAACCGGGACCGACCACCACGTCCTGCCGCACCCGCTCCAGCGCGGCCATCAACGCGTCGAGCGCCGCCTCGGCGTCGGCGTCGCCGGCGGCGCACCGCATGAACGGCCGGTCGATGCGCAGGTACGGCCGACGGTGGCCGCCGAACAGCACCGCCACCGGTTCCGGGTCGCGGTGCATGGCGCGCATCCGGGCGAGGGCGGGGTGCCGCGGGTCGCGGGCGGCCAGCTGCAGCAGGTGCTCGTCGTCGGGCACGATGTGGAACCGTGGCTGCGCGAGCACCGCGCGGTGCCCAGCGTCGAGGTCGAGGTCGCGGACTGAGGCGAGCAGCGTCGGCACGGCGTCCGGGTTGCGCAGCCCGAGCAGCAGCAGGTAGTCGCAGCGCCGCGGATGGAATCCGTCCTCGGTGTGGAACTCGAGGATCGCCTCGCTGCCGTAGCCGTTCTGCCGCTGCTCGTCGCCGCGCATCGGCAGGATCGACTGGATCAGCCGTCCGGACTGCAGCGTCGACCAGGTGAACGGCTCGCCCAGCACCATGCCGCACAGCGCCAGCCACGCCTCGTGCAGGCGGGCGGTGACGGGCCGCCGGGCGGCCGCCTCCCAGTGCTCCGGCGTCGGGCCGATGCCGGCGTCATCGACGGGGAACCCGTGGATGAGGCACGCGGCGGCCGGCTCCTCGCGGCGGAACCGCTCCAGGAACCACCGCAGGCCGTGTGGCAGCCGGTCGAGCACCGGCCAGGCCCGGTCGTAGAACGCCGGGTCGGCCGGGTCGGCGCCACCGGCCGTCAGCTCCGTCGCCAAGGCCAGCACCGACCGCGCCTCGACGTCGGTGAGCCGGTGCTCGACCGGCCGGTCGAGGACGGCGGGCTGCGCGTACACGTGGGTCATCGCTCCTCGCCCGGCCGGGCCAGCGGTGTGATCGGCGGCAGCGCACGAGCCCGCGCCGCCAGGCCGTCGCGGTTGACCAGAACGGCCTGCGCGCGCACGGTCGTCGCCGTGAACAAATCCAGCAGTTCGATGTCGACGCCGGACGCGGCCGACAGTCGCGCGGCGAGCTGAACCAGCATCAGCGACGAGCCGCCGAGCTGAAAGAAGTCGTCGTCCCGGCCGATGGCCGGCGCCGGTTCGGGCAGCTCGAGCAGCTCCGACCAGACCCGCGCGACCAGGCGCTCGGCGGCTGTGGCCGGGTCGGTCATCGCCGTGGCTCCCGCCGCCGCAGCCGTCGTCTCACATCCCACGTTCGCACTCCGCCCGCTCCTGGAGCCGCCGGTTCGCGGTCCGATGTCGACGATCGCGGTCGCGGTCGCCACCACACCAGCGGGAATATCACCGAGTCGCGGTGGCGGTCCCCAGCCCCCGCCGCGCTGGTGCGTTCAGGGCAACCACCGACCTGTGCGGTTCTCGCGTCTGCGTGAGAATTCGGTACAGCGCACGGGAGCCGAGGGGGAGTTGTCCGATGGCGACGTTGTTCGAGCGCGCACCAGGACCAGACACCGACGGCGGGGGCGACCCGATCGCCGCCCCGCCACCCCGGACGTCATCACCCGGGGTCGGCTCGTGGCCGCGCCGTGGCGCCCCGGCCCTCGGCTGGCTGGCGCTCGTGCTGCTGGTGGCGGTCAGCGCCTGGCCGCTCGCGCCGCCCGACGCGGTGGGCGCCGGCGCGCCGTCCGGTGCGTTCTCCGCCGGGCGCGCGATGACGCACCTGGAGCGCATCGCCCGGCAGCCCCGGCCGACCGGCTCAGGGCCGGCCGCCGACGTGCGCGACTACCTGCGCTCCACCCTCGCCGGCCTTGGCATGGACACCGAGATCCAGCACACGACCGCGATCCACGAGAAGCAGCCCACCCACTTTCACGCTGGCGTGGTCGACAACGTCCTTGGGCGCAAACGCGGTACGGGCGGGGGTGGCGCCATCGTGCTGTGCGCCCACTTCGACTCGGTGGCCGCCGGCCCCGGCGCCAACGACGACGGGGTCGCCGTCGCCGCGATCCTGGAGGCCGCGCGGGTGCTGACCGCCGGCCCGCCCCTGCAGCACGACCTCGTCGTGCTGTTCACAGACGGCGAAGAGTTCGGGCTGCTAGGCGCGCACGCCTTCGCCGAGCAGCATCCCTGGGCGGCCGACGCCAAGGTGCTGCTGAACTTCGAGGCTCGCGGGAGCGGCGGGCCTGTCGTCATGTTCGAGTCCAGCGCCGGCGATGCCGACCTCGTCGCTGGGCTCGCCGCGACATCGCACCCGGTCGCGAGCTCGGTGGGTACCCTGGTCTACCGCTTCCTTCCCAACGACACCGACTTCACCGTCTTCGACCGCGCCGGCATCCGGGGCATGAACTTCGCCTTCATCGGCGACCAGGTCCGCTATCACGACGCCGCCGACTCGCTGCGCTCGGTCGACCCCGACGTGGTCCAGCACGACGGCGAATACGCGGTCGAGCTCACCCGGCACTTCGACCGGCACGGCGCCGGCACCGACCGCGGTGCCCCGACGGTGTACTTCACCGTCCCGGGCCTCGGGCTGGTGCACTACCCGGGCTGGCTGAACACCGTGTTCACGGCGCTGGCCCTCGTCGGGCTGTGCGGCGCCGTGATCGTCGGTCGGTCGCGGGGTCGGCTGCGGCTGCGGCGTGCCGCGGCGGCGCTGGGCCTGGCCGTCTCCGGCGTTGTCGTGTCGGCCGCCGTCGTGGAAGGGGTGTGGCTGCTGCTGGAGCGGGTCGATCCCGACCTGACGCGCTTCCACGCCGGCGACGGGTACAACGGCGGGCTGTACCTGGTGGGCTTCGGGCTGCTCGCGGTCGCGCTGTCGACGACCGGGCTGGCGCTGGGGCTGCGACGGTGGGGCCTGGACACCGTCGTGACCGGCGTTGCGGTGCTCTGGGCGCTGCTGCTCGCCGGGTGTGTCGCGGTCGCGCCGGTGGCCGCCTACCTGTTCGCGTGGCCGTTGCTGGCGGCCGTCGCCGGGCTGGGGTGGCGGCTGCTGCGCGGCCATCCAGACGATCGGGCCGGCCGGCAGGTGCTGGCGTTCGCGCCGGCCGCCGCCGTGACCGTGGTGCTGTTCACCCCGGTGCTGTACCTGTTCGGTCTGGCGGTGGGGCCCGCCTTAGCGGTCGTCGGCGTGCCGCTGCTGTCGGCCGTGCTGCTGGTGGTGTTCCCGGTGCTGCGCCTGGACCGGCCGTTGGTGCGGCGGTGGACCCCGGTGGTCGCCGCCGTGATGGCGGTCGCCGTGCTCGTGGCCACTGTGCCCACCGGCGACTTCGGACCCGGCCGCCCCAAGCCCGGCAACGTGTTCTATGCATTGGACGCGGACACCGGGCAGGCGATCTGGGGTGTCCTGGACGCCGACCCCGACCCGTGGCAGGAGCAGCTCGTCGAGCACTACCGGGCCGGGCCGATGCCGACCTACTTCCGCATGCCGCTCGGCTTCCACGTCGGCCAGGCACCAGCGGCCGCGCTGGCCGCCCCGGAGGCGACGGTTCTGTCCAACACCGTCACCGACGGCATCCGTACGGTTCGGCTGCGGCTTAAGGCGGGCCGGCCCGCGCCGATGGTCGAGATCATCAGTCTCTCCCCCGCGAAGGTGAGAGCGGCCACAATAGACGGACGGCGTGTGGTCAACACCGCCGAGCGTGACCCGTACGGGTTCCGGTGGAGCCTGCATTACATCGCGCCACCGGCCGACGGGGTCGAGGTGACGATCGAGGTCGAGTCGTCGGCACCGTTCCCGGTGCGGCTGCTCGACCGCAGCTACAGCACCGAGGAAATCCCCGAGCTGCGCGGCGCGGTGCGCCGCCCGCCGAACACGATGCCCGGCAACGAGGACGGCGACTTCGTCGTCGTGAGCAGAGGAATGGTGATCGAGTGACGAACGACGAGGACGACGCGCTGCACGTCGTGGTGCGCAACGACGAGGAGCAGTACTCTATCTGGCCGGCCGACGAGCCGCCGCCGGCCGGATGGCACGTGGCCGGCCCGACCGGCCCGACCGCCCGGTGCCTGGCCCACATCGAGGAGGTCTGGACCGACATGCGGCCGTTGAGCCTGCGCCGGGCGATGGACGAAGCCGGGTAGCCGTTCAGCCGGGGAGGCCGCGGAACACCGGGATGTCGACGACGCTCGCGAGGTACGGCACGCCGACCGTGTAGCCGGTGCCGCGCACGTCGCCGAGCATGCGCGCCGCCAGCCGGTGGTGCGTGTGCCGCCAGCGGGTCCACGCGCGGGCGAACCGCTCCTGGGCCGCGTGCACCTGGTACACCGTCCCGCCCCGGCGCCGCAGGTCGTCCACGGCCTCGTCGATGGTGCGTACCCCCGCGGCCACCCGCGCGCGCACCTCCGGCACCGCGTCGTAGGCGGCCGAGGCGAGCCGGGCCGGGTCCGGCGGCCGACACAGAGACTCCATCGTCTTGTACCCGTCGGACTGGATCGCGCTCGCGCCATCGGTGAATGTGCGGAAGGTCCGGAAGGCCTCTACGCGCATGGTGGCCAGCAGGGCGAACAGCGGCGCCGTCTCGCCGAACGTCGTGGCGGCGGTGTCGAGGTGCCGCGCGGCGGCGCCCGGGTCGTCGGCGTCGAGCGCCGCGACGGTAGCGTGCAGCCGCACCGCGGTCAGCGCGAAGCTCACCTCGAACGTCTGCAGCACGCGGATGAACAGGTGCTCGTCGTGGATCGTGTCGACCGGAAGCATGCTCAGCCTCAGGGGGTCCGGCCCGACGGGTCGCCGGCCGGCGACCCAGACGCGGGCGGCTTCTCGGACGGCTCGGGGCGCGTCGAGGTCGGCGCGCGCTACCCCCAGGCGGTTCAGCGCCGGGGACAGCACCCGCAGGCCGTGCCGGCAGCGCTTGGCCACGAGATCGGGGCCGGGCCGCATGCGGGGGAGCATGGCGCCGCGCCCTGCGAGCGCCGCGGTTTCGAACCGGAGCACGTCGCCGACCAATCCCACCACGAGCCGGTCGGCGCGGCGCTGCGCGGGCCCGGCGTCCGCCCCGGAGGGCAGGTCGAACAGCGACAGTGCGGTGTAGCTGGGGTAGCGGTGCCGATCGTCGTGCTTGTCGAGCGCCACGTCGAGGAACCGGCGGAGCATCCGGTCGCCGTCGGCCACCTGCTCCGCGCGGACCGCGGTGCGGACCTCCGCCAGCGCGTCGAGCAGCGCGACGTCGGCGCAGTGCTTGCCGGTGCGTTGCAGCTCGCGAACGACCGGCAGGAACGGAAACGGCCCAGTGCTGCCCTCGGCGAGCCACAGCCTGAGTGTCGCGGCCGTCGCCGTCATGCGGGCAGCCCGGAAAGGCCGGTCGGGAAGTTCTGGGGCACGCTGCCCAACCTCGCGTGCGTAGCCGCCGGTGCGCAGTCGGTGGTTCTCCCGATCGTCGTCGGACGCGTCTTGCGGCGCGGCGCCGGGCGCCGCATCGGGGAGTTGCCCGACTTGGGCGGCCGGGCCCGGCGGCGCAGGATGACCGGGACGGGCGGACCCACGTCCCGCGGGAGGGGCGAGGCCTGTGACGACTTCGGGGCAGCGAGCGGTGAGCGCTGTGGCGCGGCCCACCGGCGCGGACGGGGTCTGGCGGCTGCCCAACTACCGCCGTCTATGGTGGGGCAACGCGGTGTCCACCGTCGGCTCCCAGGTCACCATGAACGCCCTGCCGCTCATCGCCGTGCTGGTCCTCGGTGCGACGGGAACTCAGGTGGGTCTCCTGCGGGCGCTGTACACCGTGCCGTTTCTGTTGCTCACGCTCCCGGCCGGGGTGTGGCTCGAGCGCCGTGCCCGCCGGCCGGTGATGCTCGGCACGGACGTGGCCCGCGCAATCCTCGTGCTCACCGTGCCGGTCTGCGCCTGGGTCGGCGTGCTCGGCTGGCCGCAGGTCTACGCGGTCGTGGCGGTCGGCGGCGCGCTCACCGTCGTGTCCGAGCTCGCTGCGGTTGCCTACCTGCCGCCGCTCGTCGGGCCGTTCCGGCTCGCCGAGGCCAACAGCCGCATGCACGCCAGCCTGGCCGTCTCCGGCACCACCGCAGTGGGACTCACCGGCTGGCTGGCCACGTTGGTCGGCCCGGCGCCGCTGCTGCTGCTCGACGCGGTGTCCTATGTAGTCTCCGGCGCGATGCTGCTGCGCATCCGGCACTGCGAGCCGGCCATGGCCGCACCGGGTGACCGCGACCCGGTGGCCGAGACGCGCGAAGGACTCCGGGCTGTGTTCGGCCACCCGGTGATCCGCCGCTGCGTGGTGTACGCGACGGTGTTCACGGTCGGCACCCAGCTGGCGAACGTCGCGATGGTTGTGTACCTGCTGGCCGACGTGCACCTCGGCGCCGCGCTGTTCGGCCTGACGCTCATGGCCGGCGGTGTCGGCGGCATCGTGGGCACCCTCGCGGCGCCTGCGCTGCTGCGCCGTCATGGCTATGGCCGGACGATGCTCGCCGGCATCGTCCTGGGCGCGATGCCGATGGCGCTGGTGCCGGTCGGGCACACGCCGGCGGTCACCGTGGCGTTGACCGGCGTAGCGCTGCTGCTGGGCGCGGCCGGGGCGTGCGTGACCGGCTCGGCGTCGGTCACCCTGCGGCACCTGCTCACGCCGACGCGCTTACACGCGCGGATGAACGCGAGCTACCGGCTCGTGCAGTTCGCGGCGATCCCGGTCTGCTCCGTGGCCGCCGGCGCGCTGGTCGACGCGATCGGCAGCCGGCCGGTGCTGTGGCTCGCCCCCGGCGTGCTGTTGGCGGCGGCGCTGCCGCTGAGCGCCGGCCCGGTGCGCCGGCTCGGCCACCAGTCGCCGCTCGCCGACGCGGACCGCTCAATGCTCGTCGAAAAGACCGCGTGGGCCTCCCGAAGCGCGTAGTGCACCAGCACGAACCCAGCCAACGGGTCGGCCCACCACCACCCCAGGCCAGCGTTGAGCGCCAGCCTCCGCGAGCACCGCGACCGCGAGCAGCCCGTCGATGAGCGTGACCCGGCCCTCCGTGCGCAGGACCGGATTGTCCAGGGCGGCGCCGGTGCGGGCCTTGCCGGCAGCGAGCGTGCTCGCGGTCGCGGTGTGCGCGGTGATGGCGGGAGCCAGCACGTTCGCCGCGATCGCCGACTGGGTCGACGATCTCGACGCTGCACTTGCCGAAAACCTCGTCCGTACAGGTCACGCAGCATGCTCGTAGTCGTGGAGAACACCGCCGAGATGCGCCGCGCGACTCCGGTGCGCCCTCGGCGGAACGGTGCGAGCGTCGTCAGAGAGCAGCGATTGATGCGGGTGCTCGTTCTTGCCGCGCGAGTGCCCGGACCACGCTCAACTGCCCGTGGCGCCATGCTGCGATGCGGCTGAGCAGTTGGATCGTCGCTTCTGTCGCGTGGTCGGGCAGCGGCGGCGTGGGTATGTCCAGGCTGACAGCCAGGTCGTCGGTATGCACGACCAGTTCCATCACGCGTGTCAGCAAGAAGTCGTTCACCGTCAGGCCCCAGTCGTCGAGGTCGACAATACGGTCTGCGGATTGCGCCGGGAGCACTGTTTGCAGCTCGCGGAGCGCTGCGTCGACATCGTCGGCGAGTTCCTCGGGAGTCGTCGCTGCGGCAGCCTGCTCGCTGCGGTGCCGGATGTCGATGTTGTCAGCGCTGTCGACACCCGACGTCACCCATGCGTTGCCAGTGAAGTGATCGAGGACCGAGATCGCAGAATCGCCTGGCGCGGCGGCGAGATAGGTCACGGTGCGGGTGATCTGGTTTGCCAGGTGACGGGCAAGTCCACCGGTAGAAAAGTCGGGCAGCGCGCTGGGCTTGGACCATCGTTCGGCCAACGCCGCCTCGCGCAGTAGGCCCAAGGCGGCCTCCGAGGATTCCAGAAATGCTTCTCGGATCATCTATGCAGGCTAGCCCGTGTTTCGTAAGGGGCCGGGGTTGTGGTGAGGGTCCGGCGTGGCGGTGATCGATAAAGGCTGAGGTCTCCGGTAGATCGGTTAGCGACCAAGC
>NZ_JBEZFI010000040.1:0-58375 GCF_040649295.1 Micromonospora sp. NPDC048999
ACGGGTGGCAGCGGTGCCACGGCCGGGTCCTCGACCAGGATGGACACGAACCAGCGGCCGGCGGCGTCCCGGGACACCGTCACCGTGGACGGCTCCGCTCCTTCGGGCAGGGGCCTCGACCACACGATGTCCAACGGGCTGCTCATCTTGGCCAGAGTGAGCCGGCCGTCACGCCAGCGGAACGCCGAGCGGGTGAACTCCGCCGACACCCGCGACTTGCGCTTGGACTTGAACCTCGGATACCGGGACCGCTTGTCCCAGAACGCCACGAACCCGGCCTGCAAGTGCCGCAACGTCTGCTGCAACGGCACCGACGACACCTCGTTTAGAAACGCCAACTCATCGGTGCGTTTCCACTCGGTCAGCCACCCGGAGGACTGCACATACGAGGTGCGCTGCCGATCAACCACCCACGCCCGGGTACGGGCCTCCAACGCCCGGTTGTACACCAGACGCACACACCCGAAGGTGCGGCCCAGCAGCTCAGCCTGTTCAGGCGACGGGTAAAAGCGGTACTTGTACGCCCGCTTCACCACCTCACCCACGCCCCACATTCTAACAATCGCCCATGTAAGACATACCTTGAGGGGAGGCGGCGGCGTTTCCTCCCGACCGTAAACGGCCGGATTTCCACGCCGCAATTCTGATGACACGGCTCAGCTCAGGGGTGAGGTGCGTCAGCGACGCGATCGTCACGCGCTACCGTCGACCCGTGTTGATCGACGAACGGATCCTGGTACCGGGCGACAGCGGGCTGTTGGTGGCATGACGGCACGGTCCTGGCTGGCTGCCCGCCTCGCACCCGGTGGCGCATTCGGTCTGTGGATCACCGTCAGTTTCCTGATGATCGCCGCCGCCGGGTGGGGGCTGGGCGAACTCGCCGACAGTGTGCGGGAGAACGACGACCTGGCCGCTGGCGATGCTGCGGCGACCGCCTGGGTGGTCGCGCACCGGACCGGGTGGCTCACCACCGCGCTGCGGGTGGTCACGGACCTTGGCGGGATCTGGATGGCTTTGCTGTTGATCGCCGTCGCGACCTTCGGCATGCCGTTGCCCGGCCCTCGGTGGCGTACGGCGGGGCTGATGGTGCTGGTCACCGGCGGCACCAGCACGCTGGTCAACGGCGTGAAACTGTTGATCGCCCGGCCCCGCCCGACGCTGCCGGACATGATCGCCGGAGCGAGTGGCTTCTCCTTCCCGTCCGGGCACAGCGCGCAGGCGGCCGCGGCGTACGCGTCGCTGGCGTACCTGGCCTGCCGGCGCTGGCCGGTGCCGGCGGTGCGGGTCTCAGCCTGGCTGGGTGCCGGACTGGTCGTGCTGCTGGTCGGCTTCTCCCGGCTGTATCTGGGGGTGCACTGGCTCACCGATGTCCTGGGCGGGTATCTGCTGGCCGCAGCCTGGACGACCACAGTCTGGACGGCCTTCCGGCTCGCCACCGCCCAACGGCAGGGTTTTGGGCGAGGGCGGGCAGCCAGCCGGCCAGCGCCGGAAGGTTGACCGAGTAGGCCGCACCGTAGCCGGGGACGGGCACGAGGTCACCGGGCGGCAGCCCGATCTACAGTCGTGGGGCCTGCCCGCTGGACTGCCGGACGGTGAGATGCGTCGGCAGGATGATGCGCCGGCAGCTCGCCCGCACCGCCGGATTTTCCAGATTCTCCAACAGCATCGAGACCGCGACTCGGCCAGCCTGCTCGATCGGCGCGGTGAGCGTGGTCAGCGGAGGGCTGCAGAAGTCGGCGCCGAAGATGTCGTCGCAGCCCACGACGCTGATCTCGCCGGGGACGTCGACACCGCGTTCGGCCAGCCGCCGCAGAATGCCGATCGCGAGCAGGTCGTTGAAGGTGACGCACGCGGTGGCGCCGGTGTTCAGCAGCGCGTCCGCGGCGGCCGACCCGCAGTGGCGGGACACGCCGAACGGTCCGATGCGGTCCGCGGAGAGGCCGTGCCGGGCCATGCCGGTTCGCAGCGCCCGCCAGCGGGCCTCGTTGGCCCAAGAGGACGGCGGACCGGTGACGTAGGCGACGTGCCGGTGGCCCAGCGAGACCAGGTGCTCGACGGCCTGCATGACTCCGTCCGGGCTGTCGATGACGACGCTGTGCACCCCGGGGACGTTGCGGTTGATGGTGACGACCGGCAGCTCGGCGGCGATGACGGCGAGGGTCTGCTCGGGTAGGCGGGAGGCGGCGAGGATGACCCCGTCCACCGACCGACGCATCTTGCCCAGCAGATGGTTTTCCAGTTCGGCCGAGTCTTCGGTGTCCATGAGCAGCAGAGCCTGGCCGGCGGCGTGCAGCTGTTGCTGCGCGCCGCGGATGAGCCCGAAGTAGAACGGGTTCGTCGCGTCCGAGACGAGCAGGGCGACGGTGTCGGTACGCCCCGACGACAGCGCCCGCGCCTGCGTGTTGGGGACGTAGTTCAGCTCGCGGGCGGCAGCCTGGATGCGTTCGCGGGTCACCCGATTGACCCGGTCAGGCCGGCTCAGTGCCCGGGACACGGTGGAGGCAGCGACGCCGGTCACGGCAGCGATGTCGTTGATGGTCGCGCGGCCCTCCTGGCGTGCGGCGGCGCGGGAGGGGGGTGCCCCTTCGGGATTCATGCACAGAAGCAGAGCATCCCATGGCAAAAACTGGCAAGCGATTGCCGCCCGGTTTCCACGGTTGTTACCGTCCCATGCACGTTCACCGATGGGTTGATCTCCCCGAGCACCTGGCGATGTGTATCCACACCCTCCCTCTCGGACAGCCACCACCAAGGAGCACAGATGAACGCCACCCGTGCATCTCTCGCGGCGGCCCTGGCCGCCACGATCGCATTACCCCTGACCGCCTGCGACTCCAACACCGCCGCTAACGCTCCGAAGACGCTCAGTGTTCTCGTCTCGGCGAACTCGATCTACCCGAAAGAGCAGAAGCAGTGGTTCGCCGATGTCTCGGCGAAGTTCCAGCAACAGACCGGGGCAAAAATCAGCTTCGAGACCTTCGCCAGCCCCAACGACGAGCTCACCAAGATCCAGACGTCGATGCTCTCCGGGCAGGGGCCCGACGTCTACTCCCTCGGCACCACGTTCACCCCGACTGCGTTCTCCACCGGCGCCTTCGTCAACCTCAGCGCCGACGACTGGACGAAGATCGGTGGCCGGGACCGGTTCGTGCCGGCCACGCTGGGAATCTCCGGGCCGGACGGCACCCAGGAGGTGGGTATCCCCTTCACCAGCCGCCCGTTCGTCATGGCGTACAACAAGGAACTGCTCGCCGCGGCCGGCATCGACCAGCCGGCCACCACCTGGGACGGCCTACGACAGCAGGCCAAACAGCTCACCAAGGACGGCAAGTATGGCATGGCCGTGGCCTACGCCGATGGCTTCGATCCGTGGAAGTTCATCTGGGCGATGAGCATCCAGGCCGGCAACCCGCTGGTCGAGGGCGGCACGGCGCGGCTGACCGATCCGACGACGGTCAAGGCGTACCAGACGTACCTCGGCTGGCTCGCCACTGACAAGATCGTCGACCCGGCGGCGACCGGCTGGAAGAACGCCCAGGCGATCGCGGCGTTCGGCGAGGGCAAGGCCGCCTTCCTGCCGATGGTCTCGGCGACCTCGAAGGTGACCCTGGACCAGTCCGCGGTCGCCGGCAAGTACGCCTACGCGATCATGCCGACCGTACCGCCGGGTGCCAGCAACCTACCCACCGGCGGCGTTGGCGCCACCAGCATTCTCTCTGGCGACAACCTGGTGATCGCCAAGTACAGCAAGAACAAGGACCTGGCGCTGCGCCTGGTGAACATGCTGACCAGCGCCGAGGCGCAGGGAAACTACTACCGCACCTTCGGTGAGCTGCCGACCAACGCGGAAATGGCGCAGAGGCTGGTCGCCGACCCGGCGCTCGCGGCGTTCGTGGACTCCGCGTCGAAGGCGCACGGCACCCCGTTCCACGGCGGGTGGAGCAAAGTGCAACTCGCGCTGGTCAACGTGGTCGTCCAGTCGGTGCCGAACCTCGCCGCCGGCAAGGTCGACGACAAGGCCCTCAACGACCTGATCGCCAAGGCCCAGTCCGAGGCGCAGGCCGCGCTGGACAAGGCGAAGTAGGTGGCCGCCACCGGTTCCGTGACGGCGGACGCTCCGGGCACCGGCAACCCACGCCGGCCCGGGGCGGCCCGCCCGGCCCGGTCGCGGCGCCGCCGGCGAGGCGCCACCGCCGGTGGCGCCGCCCTGTGGCTGCTCGCGCCGGGCGGCCTGCTCACCCTGGCAGTCATCGTCGTGCCGTTCACGGTCGCGCTGATCGTGTCACTGCTCGACCTCGACCAGTACACGTTCCGGCAGTGGCTGTCCGCGCCGTTCATCGGCGCTGGCAACTACGCAGAGGCGCTGAACAGCACGAGCCTGCCGCACGCCATCTGGGTCAGCGGGTCCGCGGCGGTGATCGCGACACTGCTCGCGCTGCCGCTGGGGGTGGCCGCCGCGCTGACCACGCACCTGCCCTTCCGCGGACGGTCGCTGATCCGGTCGCTGTACCTCATCCCGTACGTGCTGCCCGCCTTCGTCGTGGGCACCGTGTGGCGGATCATCCTGCAGCCCGACGGGATCGCCAACCACAGCCTGGCGACGCTGGGCGTCGACGGCGGACTGTGGCTGAACGGGCCGAAGAGCTACCTCGCCCTGATCCTCGTGCAGGCCTGGTCGGGCTGGCCGCTGGTGTACCTGCTGGCTCTGTCCGGCCTGCAGAGCATCGACGACAGCCTGCACGAGGCGGCCGCGCTCGACGGGGCGCAATGGCGGGCGAAGCTGCGCCACGTCGTCTTCCCGCTGCTGCGCCCCTCGGTCTCGCTGGCCGCGATCATCTCGCTGCTGCACATGGTCAACAGCTTCACCCTGCCGTTCGTGCTGTTCGGCGTCCCTAGCCCGCACGACGTGGAGGTGCTGCCGGTGCTGACGTATGTGGAGAGCTTCCAGAACCTGCGATTCGGACTGAGCGCGGCGATGGCCGTGATCTCCCTGGTCCTGATCCTCATCCCGCTGCTGGTCTACCTGCGCACCGTAAGACTCGACCGGCCGGAGGCGACGGCATGAAACCGGTGCTGCGCCTGCTACCGCGACCACTGCAGATCATCCTGACGGTGCTCCTGCTGATCATCGTCGGCGCACCCGTCGGCTACGTGTTCCTCGCCTCGATCAACACCGACCTGGCCGTCGCCGCCGGAGATTTCTGGCCGGAGCAGGTCAGCTTCGGCAACTACGCCCGGATCTGGTCGACGGTGCCGCTCGGCCGAGGGCTGGCCAACAGCCTGCTCGTCGCTGGCACGGTCGCGCTGGCCTGCGCGGTGGTCGCGGTGTTCTCGGCGCACGTCCTGGTGCGGCACGCGTTCCGGGGCCGACGGACCGTGCTGCGCGCCCTGCTGGGCATGCAGTCGATCCCCGGCACGCTGCTGCTCCTGCCGGTCTTCGTGCTCTTCGCGACGATCGGCAACACCCTCGGCGTGCCGGCGATCGGCACCCGATGGTCGCTCTTCGTCACCTACCTCACGTTCGGGCTGCCGTTCTCGACCTGGATCATGGTGACCTACCTGCGGGAGTTGCCCGACGAGCTGATCGAGGCGGCGCGCATCGACGGTGCGGGGACCTGGCAGATCCTGCTGCGCGTCGTGGTCCCGCTGAGCTGGCCGGGCCTGGTCGTCGCGGCGATCTTCGCGTTCCTGCTCGGCTGGAACGACGTCCTGTTCGCCTCGGTCATGACCGACGTGGACACCCGCACCGCGGCGGTCGTGCTCCAGGTCTTCGGCGCGGCGCAGGAGGGCGGAGCGATCCCGCCGTACGGGCAGATGATGGCTGCCGCGCTCGTCTGCGCGGCACCGGTGGTCATCCTCTACCTCGCTTGCCAGCGGTACATCGTCAGTGGACTGACCGCTGGAGGTGTGAAATGACGACGTGGACTTTGTCGGGCTTCGGCGACGAGATCGATCCCGAACCGGCGGTGCAGCTCGCGGTGCTCAGCGCTCTCGGCGCCCGGCACATCGAGGTGCGCAGCGCGTGGGGCACGAACGTGGTGGAGCTCAGCGACACCCAGCTGGACGGCCTGGCGGAAGCCGTCAGCGCACGCGGCATGGCGGTCTCGGCGATCGCGTCGCCCGTCGGGAAGGTCGACGTGACCACCGACGACGGCGGCGAGCTCGACCGGCTGCGTGCCGCCGTGGCAGCCGCCCACCGACTGAGCAGCCGGTACATCAGGATCTTCTCGTTCTACCGCCCGGCGGGGGTCGCCCCGGCCGACATCCGCGACGCCGTGCTGGCGCGGATGCGGGCCTTCGCCGGCCTCGCCGAGGACTCCGGTGTCGTGCTGCTGCACGAGAACGAGAAGGACATCTACGGCGACGTGCCGCAACGGGTCGCCGACATCATCGAGTCCGTCGACTCCCCCGCCCTACGCGTCGCATGGGACAACGCAAACTTCGTGCAGGTCGGGGTCCGGCCCTACGACGACGGGTACGAACTGCTGCGCCCTCACCTGGAGTACCTACAGGTCAAGGACGCTCTCATGGCCACCGCCGAGGTCGTGCCCGCCGGCCACGGCGACGGCCAGCTGCTGCGGACGCTCACCGCGCTGCGCGACGACGGCTACGCCGGATTCGCCTCCCTCGAACCCCACCTCGCCAACCAGCATCACCTCGGCGGGTTCTCCGGCCCTGCGGAGTTCGGCCGGGCGGCGCGCGCGTTCACGAACCTCACCGCCTCGATAGGAGTGCATCTGCAATGACCCGACTCAACGTCGCCATCGCGGGCAGCGGGGTGATCGCCCGCACCCACGCCGGGGCGATCCTGCGCCACCCCGGGCTGCGCCTCGCCGCGCTCGCCGACCCGGACCCGCAGGCCAACGACCAGCTCGCCAGCTGGATCAGCGAGCAGGGCGCCACGCCGCCGGCTCGGTTCGCCTCGCTGGGCGACGCCCTCGCGGCCGAGGCGGCCGACCTGGTGGTGGTCTGCACGCCCAGCGGCACCCACGCCGACCTCGCCGAGCAGGTCCTCGCGGCCGGCGCGCACGTGCTCATCGAAAAGCCCCTCGACGCCTCCCTGCCGGCGGCGCGGCGCATCGCCCGGGCCGCCGCCGATGCCGGGGCCGCCGGTCAGGTCTGCGCGGTGACCTGCCAGCACCGGTTCGACCCGGCGAGCGTCGCGGTCGCCTCCCGCGTACACGCCGGAAATCTCGGACGGATCACCTCGGCTGTGGCCAGCGTGCCGTGGTGGCGAGGCCAGCAGTACTACGACTCCGCGGGATGGCGCGGCACCTGGGAACATGACGGCGGCGGTGCCACCATGAACCAGGGCGTGCACACCGTCGACCTGCTGCTGTGGCTGCTGGGCCACCCCGAGGAGGTGTTCGCCTACACCGGTGCCCTCGCCCACGAGCGGATCGAGGTGGAAGACGTCGCCGCAGCGACCATCCGGTTCGCCGACGGGGCGCTCGCCGTGCTGCACGCCACCACCGCGGCGTATCCGGGCCTGGGCGTGCGGTTGCAGGTACACGGATCGCAGGGTTCCGCGGTGATCCACGACGACCACCTGGAGTACCTCCACACCGCCGGCGGCCCGGACCCGTCCGCGTACGCCGACGGGCCGGACCAGTCCGGCGAGGCCGTGCCGCCATCGGAGTTGCGGGGTGCGGGCAAGCCCGACGACGCCATGGTCACCGGGCACCTGCGGCAGTACCACGACACCGTCGAGGCGATCCTCACCGGCCGGCAGCCGGGAATCACCGCAGCCGACGGAATGCTCGACGTCGCCGTGGTCAAGGCGATTTACCTCTCCGCGCACCTGCACCGTCCGGTGCCGGTGCCGGCCGTGCTCGCCGGCGACTTCGACGACGTCCTCGCCGCCGTCGAGGGCTCCGCAGCCGCGGTGTCGTCCGCCGCGCCGGCTCAGGGGGCGCGATGAAATACGCGGTGTTCACGGCGTCCACGCCCGACTGGACGCCCGAGGAGGCGGTCGCCCAACTGGCTGCGCAGGGCTGGAACGGCATCGAATGGCGCATCACCGACCAGGAACAGGCCCAGCCTCCCGGCTTTTGGACCGGCAACCGGGCGACCATCCCGCTGACCGGGCTGGAAGACGAGTTGCCCCGCGTCGCCGGGATCACCCGAGAGGCGGGCCTGGCGCTGTCCGGGCTCGGCGCGTACGTGCCGGCGGCCGACCACGCCAACGTTGAGCGGGTGCTGGCCGCGGCCGCCACGCTCGGCGCGGGGCGGGTACGGGTGACCATGCCGCAGCTGGGCAACGGCGACTATCGGGAGCTGATGGACGCCACCCGCCGAGACATGGCGTGGATCGCCGACCGTGCGGCCTACCACGGGGTGACGGCGCTGGTCGAGTTGCATCACCGCACCATCGTCGCCTCCGCGTCGGCGGCCATGCGGCTGCTCGACGGCCTCGCCCCGGAGCATGTGGGGGTGATCCACGACATCGGAAACCTGACGATCGAGGGATTCGAGGATCCGCTGGCGGCCTTCGAGATGCTCGGCCCGTACCTCGCCCACGTGCACGTGAAGAACGTCGCGTGGTTGGTGACCGGAACCCGGGCCGACGGCGGCCCGCGCTGGTCGGCCGAGTGGGCGCCGCTACGCGAGGGGCAGGCCGACATCGAGGCATATTTCGCCGCGCTGCGCCGGTTCGGGTATGGCGGGTGGGTGACGGTCGAGGACTTCTCGACCGTCGTGCCACTCGCCGAGCGAACCCGGGACAATCTTGCCTACCTGCGGGAACTGGACCAGCGGGTACGCATACGGGAGGCGTGATTCCACTCAACTCCTTCCCGGCAGTGTGGCGACAGGGGAACTGACGCGCACGCCCTCGAAGCCGGACCGGACCTTCGTATCCTGGCGGCGGCATGGACGAGGACGCGCGCGAGCAGGCGCTGCTCAGCGCCCTGACCACCGAGCATTTCGTGCTTCAAACCTCCCGCAGCGCCACGATCACCGAGTCCGTCGGCCGGGCGACCGTGTTCCTGTCGCTTCGCTGCTGTCCGCCGCGCTGATCGGGTTGGGCTTCGTCTCCAGCAGCGGGCACCTGATCAAGCCGTACCTCGGCGCGGTGCTCCCGACCCTGGTGATCACCGGGCTGCTCACCTTCGGCAGTGCAGAACATGGTGGAGAACTCGCTGGACCTCAAGCGCATCCAGCACATCCGCGCCTACTACCACCGCCAGTTCGCCGGCGAGCACACATTCTTCGCCGACGCGGTGGCCGACGGGGGCGACTTGCAGGCGATCTCGGCGGCGGTGGCCAGCAAGCCCGCTCGCTGGCTGCTGCTGACTACGGCGGCGATAGTTGCCGCGGTCAACGCACTGTTGATCGGCCTGGGCGCGCCCCCGGGTGACCGGAGTGGCCAGCGGATCCGTCACGGTGGCGATCGCACTCGGCGTTGCAGTGGCACTGGTCGCCTTCGCCGCCCAGCTCGCGTACATCAAGCGGTCCTCGATCTGGCTGTCCGGCTGATCGTCGCTGCGCCGGGCGACGACACGACGCCATTGAACTCGCAGATGGTTAGTCCACCTCAGGCGGGGTACGCATTCGACACACGGGTGGAGGCGAAACGTGCACTCATGGCCTATCCGAGAGAGGAACGACGGTGTCCCACGATTATCGCAAAGACCCCGAGACAATTTCTCGGCTGTCGCCGGATCAGTACCGAGTCACCCAGGAAGCTGGGACAGAGCCACCCTTCGCCAACGCCTACTGGGACAACGAGGAGCCCGGCATCTACGTCGATGTCGTGTCCGGTGAACCCTTGTTCGCTTCCAGCAACAAGTTCGACAGCGGTACCGGCTGGCCGAGTTTCACCAAGCCGATCGAACCGAACAATGTGGTGGAACGTCAAGAGTCGAGCTTCGGTATGACACGTACCGAGGTTCGGTCGGCGCATGGGGACAGTCACCTTGGCCACGTGTTTGACGATGGGCCTCCAGAAGCGGGCGGATTGCGCTACTGCATGAACTCGGCCGCACTTCGGTTCATTCCGCGCGACGATCTCGAACGTGAGGGCCTTGGCGAGTACCGCGAACTGTTTGAACAACCGGCCGGGAAGCGACAGTAGGCACCCACGCGTTCGCGTTGTCGGGAGTGCGCGGCAGGCACACGAGCAACTGATCGCCCAGCCGATGCCTGGCGTTGGCCGTGACTGGGTTGAGGCGGGTCGCGTGTGCAAGGGTGAGTCGATGGTCCACGCATCGAACTCCGACCTGTTGCTGGCGGCACGGGCTGGCGACGCGGACGCGTTCACGGCAGTGGTCGGTCCGTTGCGCGGGCAGCTGCACGCTCACTGCTACCGCATGCTCGGCTCTGTCCACGATGCCGACGACGCGGTCCAGGAAACGCTCGTGCGGGCTTGGCGCGCGCTGGGCCGTTTCGAGGACCGCGGTTCGGTCCGGCCGTGGCTGTACCGGATCGCCACCAACCGCTGTCTGTCGATGCTCGATCGACGCGCCCGTCGTGAGCTGCCCGCCGACCTCCATACGGGCGCCGAAGCCGCCTGGCTTGAGCCGTACCCCGACGACCGGGCAGGGCCCGAGGGGCAGGCCCTGGCCAGGGAGAGTCTCGAGCTTTCATTCGTCGCCGCGTTGCAGAGACTGCCCGGCCGGCAGCGTGCGGTGCTGCTGCTGCGCGAGGTGCTCGGCTTCACCGCGCGCGAGGTGGCCGAACAGCTCGACACGAGCGTGGCCGCCGTCAACAGTGCGATGCAGCGCGCCCGCAAGACGCTTGACGCGGGGCTGCCCGCCGTAACCCAGCACGTGACCCTGCGCGAGTTGGGCGAGGTCGCGGTCCGCGATCTGGCCCGGCGGTACGCGGCGGCGTGGGAGGACGGCGACGTTGACCGGATCGTCGCCATGCTCACCGACGATGCGAAATATTCGATGCCGCCGGAGCGGTCCTGGTTCACCGGTCCGGAGGCGATCCGTCGGTTCCTGCTCGACGGTCCGCTGGCGTGCCGGTGGCGCTTCGTGCCCGCCGTCGCGAACGGTCAACTCGCGTTCGGCACGTACCGCTGGGACGACCACCTCGCCGTGTTCGTCCCCGGCGGGCTGGACGTGCTCACGCTACGCCGGCCCGGCATCGCGGAGGTCGTGTCCTTCCTCGACGCGGACTTCGGAGCGTTCGGCCTGCCCGCGAGTCAGCCGCGGTGACGGCACCGCGATGAGTTCGGCCTTCTCGCCGGGTTGTACCGGCGAGAGGAGGCACACATGGATGTGCACAAGGACGACGAGACGCTCATCAGTGACCTCGTCGAGCGATGGGCGGCCGCGATCCGTGCGGGCGACCTGGCGGGCCTGCTCGCCGACCACGCCGATGACATCGTGATGTTCGACGTGCCGCCGCCGCAGGACGGTGTACGGGGCATCGACGCCTACCGCGACACGTGGCCGCCGTTCTTCCGGTGGCTCGACAGCAGTGCGCTCTTCGAGATCGTCCGGCTCGAGGTGACCGCCGGCACCGACGTGGCGTTCGCCCACGCGCTGCTGCGCTGCGGGATGCCGCAGCACCTCTCCCGTCACCCCGACCAGCGGCTACGGGTCACGCTCGGGCTCCGAAAGGAGGACGGCCGGTGGGTTGTCGCGCACGAGCACCACTCCTTCCCCCTCGCCGAGGCCGCCGACACCGCGGCGGTCGAAGAAGAAATCCGGGAACTACACGAGCGGTGGTTCGACCGTACGGCGGCCAAGGACCTCGACGGGCTCATGGCGCACATCGCCGATGACGTGGTGTCGTACGAGCACGAGACGCCGCTGCAGTACGTCGGCCTGGCGCAGGTGCGGCAGGTGTGTCAGCGCGGCCTCGATGCCGGCTCCGGCGAGGTGACCTGGCGGGTGCCCGACCTGACCGTCGCGGCGCGGGAAGACCTCGCCGTGGCATGGGGGCTCAACCAGGTACGGGTCGAAGCGCCGGACGGCCAGGTGGACGAGTTCTGGTCGCGGGGGACTCGCGTGTTCCGCCGCACCGGTGACGGCTGGTCGATGGTGCACCAGCACCTGTCGTTCCCGTTCGATCCGCACACCGGTGCCGCACGCCTCGACCTACAGCCGTGATACCGACGTCAGCGGACGATGACAAGGTTGGCCATGTCGACCACGGGCCGGTAGCCGAGGGCGGCGTAGATCTTGTTCGAGGTCGGGTTCGCCTGGTCGGTGAACAGACACGCCCGCGCGCCGTCGGCCTGGATCCGCCGGGAGACCTCGGCGACCGCGTTGCTGGCCCAGCCTCGCCCGCGCTGGGACGGCGGCGTGTAGACGGGGCCCACCCGCGCCACGCCGAACGACGGTGGGTTCGCCGCGGTGAGGTGTACCGGTTGCCCGGTGTCGTCGGCCCAGAACCACATCCGACCGGCTCGGAGTCGGCGCAGCATCTCGGCACGGTCGGGTACGTCGTGCGCGCTGGCACCGCGCGGGCGCCCCGCCTGTTCGTCGGCATCACCCATGAACGCGGCGAACCACTCAGTGACCAGCTCCACGTCGTCCTCGGTCGCCAGTCGCAAACCACCGGGTACGGGCGCGGGGCGAGCCAGCTCGCCGAGTTCGTGCAGCCGCGTGTGCTGGCTGACCTCGACGCGGCCCCCATGGATCCGGGCCAGCTCGGCAGCGCACAGTTCAACCGCGGGAAGGGCCCCGTTGACGGCGAGGACCTCCTCCCCACGCTCGTGCAACGCGTGGGCCAGGGCCACGGCCGCCTCGTCGGGCATCCGCAGCAGGAACGGCGGGTAGGGCACGAACGGCGCCGTCCGCATCCCGGCGCCGACGACCGCGCCGGATGCGTCCCGGACCACCAACCACCAGTTGCGGTCGGGCTGGGCGATCCCATCGGCCTGCTGCGCCGACAGCCGGTGCGCCACGGTGGTCACGACCGTGCTGACCATCGGGTCGGCGGCCAGGTGGTCGCCCGCTGCGGCAAGGAACTCCCCCGGATCCACGCAGAACTGCAGGCTCGGGCCGGCCATCGAGATTGCGCTCATCCGCGCAAGCTACCCGTCCCAGCGTCCCGTCGGCACGAGGTTATCTGGGGCAACGACCTTGCCGGAGCGACCTCGCCGCGACCGAACGCCCGGCTACGTGCGCGCGACGGAGTCGCGGGCTCCGCGCATCGTGATGAGCACCGTCCCGGCGCCGAACACGAGGCCGGCGCACAGCGCGGCGCCGGTGTCGTCGCTCGGGCGGGCCGGCCAGATCCACGGCGTGGTCAGGGCCGGGCCGTGCCATTGCGTGTACAGGGCGTACACGGCGATCATCAGGTAGACCGTTGGTCCGGTCCAGGCCAGCGCACCGCCGAGCATGGCGGCGCACAGCAGGCCGATGCCGGTCAGCCCGGCCGTGTTGCGCAGCACTTCCAGGGTGCCGCCCGCCAGGTGCGCACCGGTTCCGGCGGCGGCCAGGGCACCGGCGGCGGCTGCGGCCAGCGCCAGGACGGCGCCGAGTCGAAGGATCGGCAGCCACCGGCCCGTTGCGCGTTCCGGTTCACCGAACGGGCTTGCGGTGGTGACCGCGATGGCCGCCGCGCACGCGGTCTCGAATATCAGCGGTAGCTGCAGCGCACCGTAGGCGTCCCAGTGCCAGTGCAGCGCGACCCGCAGCGCAACCGCGCAGGCCGCGACCGCGGCCAGCGCCGCCGAGACCCGGCGGCTGGCCAGGTGCAGACGCGCCATCCGCAGGCCGGGCCGCAGCCGTGGACCCACCGAACCGGCCGGCACCAGCGCGGCCAGCATCTTGCGCGCTCCGCCCCCGGTCATGGCAGCCGCGCCAGGGTAATGTTGCCGGCCCGCAGCGCGGCCAGGTGTTCCACGAGCCAGGCGCGCCGGGCGGCGGCCGGCAGCGCGGCGAAACGCGCGGCCGCGGCAGCGACCTGAGGGTCGGTCTCCGCGTCGACGGTGTTCAGGATGGCCGCCATGACCGCCTGCTGCGCCGGGTCGGCACTGCGGCCCACGCCGACGACGTCGGCCAGAATGTCGCGGCCGATGTTCGTTCGGACGGCGACAACCAGTTCGCTGGAGGTCAGGGTGGGGCCGGGCAGTTGGTTGGGCAAGAGCAGCCGGTACACCGGGCTCGGGCCGCTCATTGGCGGGCCCTCCGCCCGGATGCCGACGCCGTTGCCCGATTCCTGTTCGTATGTTGCGGCGGCCTGGTCGATGCGGATCGGCGCGCCGGGCAGGCCCGCCACCTCGTCGAGCACCGGTTCGAGGGCGGCCGTCACGACGGGGAGGGAGGAGGCGTAGGCGGGGTGCAGGCAGACCGGGATCGGGGGTTGGCTGCAGACCGGGGTGTAGCGGATCGGACGGTCGTCGGCCTTGTCGTGCAGGGCGGAGATGGTGATCATGCCGTGCGCGTCGAGTCGGCCGGTGCCGGCCAGCGCGACGGCCGTTCCGGCCGCAAGCAGTCCGGCCGCCGTGATGGCCGCCGCGCCGCGGCGCAGCCAGCGACCGCCGGAGCCGGCGGGCAGACCCAGGAGGCCCAGCAGGACCGCGGTGAGACCGGCGAGGAAGGCCACCTGGGCGATGGGAAGATCAGGCAGGTAGGGGTGGAAGATCGCGACACCCGCGTCGGGGCCGATCTCCCAAGGACCGGCAACCAGCGGGGAGATCTGCCAGTACGACCGGTCGCCGTGGATGAACTGCGCGCTGAGCTCAAGCGCGAGAAACGCGGCGACCGCGATCAGCGGTGGGGTGAACCGGCTGGGCCGTAGCGCCCCGGCGGCGAACCCGAGCGCGGCGAAGGCCGGCAGGCTCGCCGCGACGACTGCGGCCGGCCACCACAATGGCCCGCCCCAGGCGCCCTGCCAGACGGTGGCGCCGTACAGGGCGCCGACGCAGCCCAGGTAGGCCACGATCGCCCAGCCGGTTGTGGCGGCCCAGGCGGCGAGCTGGCGGATCCAGCGCGGCCGCGCGGTGCCCACCACCAGGTCGGCCATGCCGTGGCGGCCCTCCCGCGACCCCACCCAGGCGGCGGCGCCGACCACCGTCGGCGCGAAGACCGCCACCCCCGTGGCCTGCATGGTCATCGCGCGGACGTTCCACAGCGGCGGGTACGCCATGCTCTGGCGGAAGGTGAGGACCCAGAACAGCACGGCGGCCAGCGGCAGCGTCCACAGCATCGCGTTGCGGCGCACCTCAAGCCGAAGCAGCCGGCCAGCCCCGCCGAGCGGCCGGTGTGCGGCCGGCACCGGCCTGGCAGGTGGTCGCACGGGCGGCGCGGCCGTCATGACCGTGCCTGCGCCAGCATCGCGCTGTATCCGCGCTCCAGCGGGGAATCCCCCGCCGCGCTGGTCCCCTCGGCGCGGGCGGTCAGCTCGCCCGGCGTGCCTTGGAAGACGAGCTTCCCACGGTTCATCAGGCCGACCTGGCTGCAGGCTGCACCGACGTCCTCCACCAGGTGGGTGCTGACGATCACGGTGGCGTGCTGCCCGAGGTCGCGCAGCAGGGCACGGAACGTCACCCGCTGCTCGGGATCCAGCCCGGCTGTGGGCTCGTCCAGCAGCAGCAGTTCGGGTTCGTTGACGATCGCCTGCGCGATCCCCACTCGGCGCAGCATGCCGCCGGAGAGGGTGCGTAGCTTCGCCTTCGCCTTGTCGCCCAGGCCCACCCGCTCGACTGTGGCCGCGACCGCGTGATGGACTCTCGCCGGTGGCATCTCCTTCAGCAGCGCGAAGTACTCGACAAACTCCACGACGGTGAACCGCGGGTAGTAGCCCAGGTTCTGCGGCAGGTAGCCAAGCCGGCGCCGGATCTGTTTCCGCTGGCCGTAGTCGCCGGGATCGCGGCCCAGCAGCCGGATGCGCCCGGACGACGGCGGCAACACCGTGGCCATCATCCGCAACAGCGACGTCTTGCCGGCCCCGTTCGGGCCCAGCAGGCCGAACACTCCGGGTCCGGTCGCCATCGTCACTCCGGCAACGGCCTGCGTCCGGCCGAGCTTCCGGGTCAGATCCGATACCTCGACGTTCATGACATCCCTCTCGGAATTCGAGTCGCAACCAGCACGATCACGGCGCAGCAGGCCGCGAAGGCCAGGTAGGGAAGCACCAGGGCGGTATCGGTGACCGCGGCGGCCAACCGACCGGCGGCTGCCTGCCCGGACAAGACCATGATCACCCAGCCGGCGACGCCCGCCGCCACACCCACGTTCGCCGACTGGGCAACCGTTGCGGTCGCCAGGGCCAGCGCGCACACCGCGGCCATCGGGACCAGCCAACCGAATGTGACCGCCGTGGCAGCCCCCGACGCGGCCGACGCGGCCAGCCCGAGCACGGCGTTCAGGCCGAACACCGCCAACGCCCGGACCAGCAGCACCATCCGATCGCTGACCGCCATGCTGCAGGACAGTTCCCAGGCGGGGTCGATCCCCGGCCCATAGCCGTATGCGATGCCCGCCGCGGCGACGCCCGGTGCGAGAAGAGCCACAAACGGTGTCCCGGTCCCCCGAGTGGCCAGCGCCCCGGCGACCAGCACCACCATGGTGGCGACGACCCACCCGAGCAGCAATGACGGCGTGGTGACCAGCGCCCGCGCCAGGCCGGGCGAGCGCAGCACCCGCGTGGCGAGTCGCTCCAGCGGCCCTGGGCTGCGCCGCCACACCTGCGCGGCCACCCCGAGCCAGACCCGACCCAGGTCGACGTCGCCCGGCACCGGACCAGGAACCGTCGGGCCCCCGCGGTCGTCGGTCACCTCATGACCACCGATCATCGCCCGCCCCCGGCACGCATCGGCCGCAGCGCCACGCGCAGCAGCTGGCGGACCTGGTACGCGCGGCTCTTCACCGTGCCCGTGGGAACGTCCATCAGGTCAGCCACCTCAGCCACCGTCCTGTCCTCGACATACATCAGTCGCCACGTCTCGCGCTGCGGGCTGCCCTCCGGCCCCAACGCCTCGACCGCGTCCGCGAGTTCCACCCGGGACAGTGCCGCCTCCGTCGGATCTGCGGAACGTGGCTCGCGGGCGTCACCCAGGGCGGACAGCAGCACGTCGGGCTGCCCGCGCCGGCGCAACCACAACGCGGCCTGCCGGCGGGCTATCCCCCACAGCCAGCCGCCAGCACCCTCCAGCCGGTAGCCGCCGGCGCCTCGCCAGGCCGCGAGGAACGTCTCCTGGAGCACGTCCTCCACGTCGGCGGCGGGCAGCACCGCCCCCAGCCGTGCGGCCAGCCACGGCGCATGCCGGGAGAACAGTTCCCGCAACGCCGTGTCGTCACCACCGGCCACGGCGGCGATCAGCTCATCGTTGTCCATCGCCTTCACTGTTGCGTTCCGGCGGCAGAAGGTTCACCGATGACGGCGGGTTTTGGCAGCGAACATCAGCCGGCCATGGCGCGACGGCAGCGGGCCAGTTCGGTGCGCAGGTCACGGCGCAGCGCCCGGTCCAGGCCGGGCTGGGCGAGCGCGTGGTCGAAGTCGCGGGCGGCCTCGTCCCACCGGCCCAGCCGCATCAGCGCCGTGCCCCGGTTGTAGTGGGGCACGGGCGCCGCTGACAGCGCCACCGCGTGGTCCAGGTCGGCCACGGCGGCGGCCACGTCACCGCGGTCGAACCGGACGGCGGCCCGGTTCGTCCAGGCCTCGACGAGCTTCGGCTCCACCGCCAGGGCCCGGGTCAGCAGTTCCTCGGCTTCGGCGAGGCTGCCGCGCTCGGAGCGGACCAGCCCGAGGGTGCACAGCAGCGCGGGCTCCTGCGGGGCCAGCGCGAGCCCGGCCCGGGCAGCCGTCTCGGCCGTGTCGAGGGCGCCGCGCTCCAGGTGCAGGTTGACCAGGGCGATCCGGGCGTCGAGGTGCCCGGGGTCGATGGCGAGAACTCGATCCAGGTCCTCCCGCGCCCGCCCGGGGCGGCCCCGCTCCTGCTGCAGCACGGCCCGGTTGTAGTAGGCCTCGGGCAGGTGCGGCCCCAGGCGGATCGCGGTGTCGTAGTCCCGGATCGCGGCCGGGGTCCGGCCCGCCGCCCGGTGCAGGGCGGCCCGGTCCACGTAGTACTCGCAGTTGTCGGGGTCGTGGGCGATCACGGTGTCGAGGTCGGCCAGGGCCTGGGCCGGGTCGCCCAGGGCCAGGTGCACCTGCGCCCGGTTGTGGCGTAGCCGGGCCAGGTCCTGCGGGCGTTCGCCGGGGGCGAGCACCGCCGCCAGCCGGGCCAGCCCGTCGTCGATGAGCCGCAGCGCGCGGGCGGGTTCGCCGGCCCTGCTGTCCAGCAGCGCCAGGCCCTGCTCGTAGAAGACGGTGGACAGCACCCGCTGCTGTGGGTCCTGGAGCTCGGCGGCGAGGTGGAGGGCCTGTTCCAGCCAGCGCCGCGCCTGCGCCGGGTCCTGGTCGGCCGCCGGCAGGTGCCGGGCGTACAGCATGGCGGTGGCGTACGCGGCCGACATGGTGATCTTCGGGTCGTCGGTGGCGGCGCGTGCCTCGTGGTAGAGGTCGAGCGCTTCACTGGCGCGGTCGAGCGCGGCCAGGGCGGTAGCCAGGCCGGTGGTGCACCCCCACCAGTGCCGCAGGTCGCCGTCGGGGGTCACGGTGGCGCGGCCACGCCGGGCGGTTCGGGCCGCGTGGTGGTAGAAGCCGCGGGCCAGGCTGTCGCCCAGGGCCGTACGGATCGCCTCCGGTGCGGGGTCGGCCGTTACCGGCTCGCTGCCGCCATCGCGCAGGTCCAGGCGCAGTGGGTCGGGGCAGCGGCGGCCCAGCGCGTCCAGCAGTTCACGGGTGGTCTCGTCGGCGTTGTCGACGTGGTCGAACCGCACGGTGACCGGGCGCCGGAGCGTGCCCGCCCAGGCCGCCACGAACTCGGTCGCGCCGTAGGCCAGGTAGGCGGTGCGCCGGGCCGGGTGGAACCGGATCGGCTCCTCCTCAGCGGCCGGTCGTGCCGCGGGGTCGATCCGTGGGGCGATCGCGTGCAGTTCGACCTGGTGACGGGACGCCAGGCGGGGCCGGTCGGCGGCGATCCGGCTGAGGAAGGCGGCGACCCCGGCGTACGGCCCGTGGTCGCGGTGGCAGTCGTAACCGCCGAGCTCGCCGGTCACAGCCGGGCCGATGGCCGCAGGGGCGGGCGCCCAGGGCGCCCGCCCCTGCTGGCTGTCACCAGCACCATTCGATCCAGAGCCGGCGCGCGCCGGACAGCAGGCGCAGGGAGCTCTTGCCGCGGATGGTCATCTTCCTCATGGCGCACCTCCGTAGTGATCCACACGGGACTGACCCAGAGCATAATGCCGATCAATATCAGCCCGCCATGGTCTTGACGAACGCCTCGGCCACGATCGGATCCTTGACGATCCGGATCATCGCATTTTCCACCGTCTCACAAACTTCGGCCTGCGGCAGCAGGGGCAGCCAGTACGCCCGGGCCGCCTCGGCCCGCTCGGCGGGAGCGATGGCGGTGACCGGCCCGTCCCACTGCCGGGGCGCGTAGTGTTCCTGGGCGAACTGGGCCGCCGCCCAGAGGACGGTCAGCCGGTAGAAGTCCTCCTCTGGGGTCTCCTGCTCGAACCAGACCCGTCGCTTCAGTTCGGCCAGGGCGGCCGGCAGGTCGGCGACGGGGTCCACCAGGCCGAACTGGTGGCGCAGCGAGCCGAGCAGGTAATCGACATGGTCGGTGAGACCCCAGCCCGGGTCGAGTTCTGGCATCCCGTACGGCAGGTCGACCAGGACCAGGCTGGCGACCTGCTCGCCCTCGGCGCGCAGCCGCTGGGCCATCTCCAGCGCGATCACGCCGCCGGCACAAAGCCCGGACAGGTGGTACGGGCCACGCGGCTGGGCGACGCGCAGCTCGGTGAGGTAGCGCTCGGCCGTCTCGCCGATCGACAGGAGGGGGCGTACCGGGGCGCGGTACCCGATCGCCTCGAAGCCCCACACCGGGCGGTCGCCCCGGGCCACCTCGGCGAGGTGGGTGAACAGGCGGACGTGTCCGGTGCCCAGGTGGACGCAGACCATCGGCTCGCCGTCGCCGTCGGGGATCAGCGGCACGAGGCTCGGCGGCACCGTCTCGTGCCAGGGGCTCAGGCCGGTACGCCACACCTGCGACACCAGGTCGGCGGCGAAGCCGGGCGTCCGCGCGATGGGGTCCGGTTCGTCCGCGGGCCCGGTCGCCTGGTGCGCCAGCCCCGCCGGGGTGGGGTGCGCGTAGACGTCGAGCGCCGTGACGGTGAGCCCGGCGGCCCGGGACCGCTCGACAACGTCCACCACCAGCAGGGAGTATCCGCCGAGGTCGAAAAAGTCGTCGTCGGGGCCGACCGGCAGCCCGAGCAGTTCCTTGAAGACGCTGGCAATGGCGGTGGTGGCTTCGGCGTGGCTGACGGTCACGGGGTGTCCTTCCTCGGTGCGGTGGCCAGGTCGGTGAGCGCGGCCCGGTCGAGCTTTCCCGACGGGGTCAGCGGCAGCTCGGGCACTGACACGTAGCGCTGCGGGACCATGTGCCGGGGCAGCGTCCGCGCGGCGTGGGCGCGCAGGTCGGGCAGCTCGTCGGTGGTGGCCACGACGCAGGCGGTCAGGAACTGGCCGCCGGCCGGGGTGGTGATGACGGTGACGGCCGCGTCACGCACCTGCGGGTGGTCGCGCAGCACGGCTTCGATCTCGCCGGGTTCGATGCGGAAGCCACGCAGCTTGACCTGCTGGTCGGTGCGGCCCAGATACTCCAGCGCGCCGTCGGGCAGCCGGCGGGCCAGGTCGCCGGAGCGGTAGCAGCGTCGGCCGTCCACGGTGACGAACCGCTCGGCGGTCAGGTCGGGGCGGTGCAGGTAGCCGGCGGCGACCCCGTCGCCGCCGACCCACATCTCCCCCGGCTGGCCGTCGGGTACGCGCGCGCCCGCCTCGTCGCGCAGGTCGATGCTCAGGTGTGGCAGCGGCATGCCGATCGGCGAGCGGACCGGGCCGGTGAGGTCGGCGGGGCTCAGCTCGCGGAAGGTGGCGTGCACGGTGGTTTCGGTGATGCCGTACATGTTGACCAGCCGGACCGTGGGCATCCGGGCGGCGAAGTGGCCGATGACGCCGAGGTCGACGCTCTCCCCGCCGAAGACCACGTGCCGGAGCGGCAGCGGCGGTGCACCGGCCTGCTCGTGGGCGAGGACCAGGGAGCGGAACACCGACGGCACCTGGCTGAGCACGGTGATCCGTTCCCGGGCCAGGAAGTCGACGAGCGCCGCGGGGCTGGCTGCCGCGTCGTCGGGCACCAGCACGCAGGTCGCCCCGCTGGCCAGCGCGCCCCACAGCTCCCAGACGGAGAAGTCGAAGCTGATGGAGTGGAACAGCGACCAGCGGTCCCGCTCGTCCACCGCGAACAGCGGCAGCGCGGCGGTGAGGAGCGCGGTGACGTTGCGGTGGGTCACCACGCAGCCCTTCGGCCGCCCGGTCGAGCCCGAGGTGCTCGTCGCGCTGCGCCGGCTCGCGGCGGCCGGCACCAACGGGCTGGACCAGGTTGACGAGGTGCTCGTGGCCGAGCTGCGGCACCTGAGCCCCGCGTCCACGGAGGCGTTGCGGGCGGCAGGGCTGCCGGGACGCGGCGTCGGCAGGCGGCAGCAGCAGGTCCTCACCGACGTGCTGAACCGGGTCGTCGAACGGGCCCGGCGACGCCGGTCCGATCCGGCGCTGCGGCGGCCGGCCGTGCTGCTCGATCTGGATCTCTGTGCGCTGAACCCCCGGGATCGCACCGTCCGGGCGCTGCGCGAGACCGGCGCCCGGCACGGGATCGTCGAGTTCGCCGACCCGGACCTGATGTCGCAGTGGCCCACCTACCATCCGGCCTCCTGGCAGGGGTGCCTCGACCGCGGCGGACTACGGGACCGATACCCGGACGTCGACTGGGCGGACGCGTACCGGGACTACTGTCAGGCGTTCTTCGAACCGTGGGATCGGCTGGCCGACGACGAGCCCACCCCCGGGCTGCCCCGCTTCGTCTGGGACGTCTTCCACGCCGGTGGCTGCGTCGTGTTCAGCACGGGCCGACGCGAGCGGGTCCGCCGGTACAGCGAAGCTTCCCTGGCCCGGGCCGGTGTCCTGCGTCCTCGGCTGGTGATGCTGCCCGACGACCGGACCCGGCCGGTGCACGAGCTGAAGGCCGAGAACATGGCCGCCTTCGCCGACCTGGACGTGGTGGCTGTCTTCGACGACCTGTGCGACAACCGGCGCGCCATCGCCAAGCAACTGCCGGACGTGCTGTGCGTGGCCGTCGAGCTGCCCGGTTTCGCCCTGGAGCATCCGGCTGGCTGCCCGGACGACGGCGCGGAAGTGATCGTGTCCTTCGAGAGGGTGCCGCGCACCGGACGTACCGTCGCGGTCGCTGAGCGGGCGGACCTGTCGCACACCCTGTCGCTGGCGGAGCTGCCGGTGGGTGAGCTGGCCGACCACCGTACGGCGGCCGCGGCGCGGGCCGTGCGGCTGTCCACCGGGGAGTCACGCCGGCTGGTCGACGTGCTGCTCGGCAATGCCGACGCCGCGGCCGGCCGGGTCGCCGAGGCGGCCCGCCGGGGCCACCCCGACGGCGACCCGCTGCGGCTGCTGCACCACGTGCTGACCCGGGAACGGTTCCGCAAGGGTCCGCGCGGCAACTACCCGCTCACCCAGGCACAGCGCGACCTGCGTCCGTTCGTCGACCGGGGTGAACCGGTGCCGGTGGTCACCTTCGGCTTCCCGGTGAAGCTGCACTACAACGATCTGAAGACCACCGGGCCTCGGCCCGACCTCGCGGAGCTGGGCGCACTGGTGCGGATGCGGGAACTCCAGCACGCGGTCCGGGAGGTGTACCCGCCCGGGTTGCGGATCACGGTGCTGTCCGACGGCAACCACTTCCACCCCCGGCCGGCCGCCCTGCTCCGCGCGTACCACGACAAGCTGGCCGACTACCACACGCTGGTCGGCGGCGCGGACATCCTGGAGATCACCGACGTGGAGGACGTGGCCGCGGCCGTCCTCGGCGCGGACGTCCGGCTCCGCCGGCAGGTCCTGCTCGACGCCGCTCTCGGCGAACTCGACGCGACGCTGGCCGACCTCGACGTCACCACCGCGCCCCTGACGGCGCTGGAGGAGGCCAGCGACCGGTGCGCCGCGCTGCTCGGCAACCGCGGCGACGGCACGGTCATGCCACGCTTCGTCGACCTCTGGCGCTCCCTGCTGTACGTGGTGCCGGTCGTCCCACCCCCGACGGTCGCCCGGCATGCCTGGGCGCGGCTGCTCTACGCCGACATCCTGCACGTGACCGACCCTCGGCTCGGCCCGGACCGGCAGCGCCTGCTCGCCGAGGCCTGGCAGCGAACCCTGCGCTACCTCGCGGTGCTCAGCGTCGACCGGGACCTCCGCTACGACGACACCACCTTCTTCCCCGGGCGCGTCCGGCTCACCCCGAACCCCCGGCCCGGCAGCCTCGGCTTCACCTACCTCGGCGGGGCCGGCGTCCTGCCGTGGCACGGCACCGCCGCCCTGGACCCGCTCGGTCAGCTCTCCACCGACTTCGCCGTCGCCCTCTACGACCGTGGGTACGTGCCGGTGTACTCGCCGCTGCTCGGCGACGACCAACCGTGGTTCTTGACATCCTCCCGGCCCTGAAGGGACCGGGATTCCCACGGTCGCCCGTAGGGTTTCCTGTTTCATCGCCGACTGCCTTTCCGGGAGGACTTCTTCCCTTGAGGTCTCACGTCAGCTCCGCAGGCGTTTTACCTCTCCGCCAGCCCGGCGGCGAGGATGTTTCTAGCAGCGTTGATGTCCCGGTCGTGCCCGGTCTGGCAGCCGGGGCAGGTCCAGACGCGGTCGTTGAGGGCGAGGGTGGTGTTGACCAGCCCGCACGCCGAGCAGGTCTTGGACGACGGATACCACCGGTCAACGGGAATCACCTCACGCCCGTACCAGGCCGCCTTGTACTCCAACATCCTGCGAAACTCGGACCAGGCCGCGTCGGAGATGACGCGGGCCAGACGACGGTTACGCAGCATGTTACGCACGCTGAGATCTCCGATCACGACCGTTTGAGTCTCACGGACGAGTCGAGTGGTCAGCTTGTGCAGGTGATCCCGCCGCCGGTCGGCGATCCGGGCATGAATCCGAGCCACCCTGAGCCGGGCCTTCGCCCGGTTCGCGGAGCCCTTCTGTTTGCGGGCCAGGTCCCGCTGTGCCCTGGCCAGCTTCCGCCGGTCAGCCTGCCCGAAACGCGGGTTCGCCACCTTGCCCCGCTCATCACTCACACCAGGGATCGGACGGGACAAGGTGAGCAGGCTGGTGATGCCCGCATCCACACCCACCTCCCCCGTAACCGGCGGCAGCGGCCCCACAGCCGGGTCCTCCACCAGCAGAGACACGAACCAACGACCGGCAGGATCCCGGGACACCGTCACCGTGGACGGCTCCACCCCCTCGGGCAGGGGCCTCGACCACACGATGTCCAACGGGCTGGTCATCTTGGCCAGAGTGAGCCGGCCGTCCCGCCAGCGGAACGCCGAGCGGGTGAACTCCGCCGACGCCCGCGACTTGCGCTTGGACTTGAACCTCGGATACCGGGACCGCTTGTCCCAGAACGCCACGAAACCGGCCTGCAAATGCCGCAACGTCTGCTGCAACGGCACCGACGACACCTCGTTCAGAAACGCCAACTCATCCGTGCGTTTCCACTCCGTCAGCCACGCCGAAGACTGCACATACGTGCTGCGCTGACGATCAACCACCCACGCCCGGGTACGGGCCTCCAACGCCCGGTTGTACACCACACGCACACACCCGAACGTGCGGCCCAGCAGCTCAGCCTGTTCCGGGGACGGGTAGAAGCGGTACTTGTACGCCCGCTTCACCACCTCACCCATAACCGACAATCTACCAACCGTCCATGTAAGACGATCGCGGAGGGGAGGGAGCGGCGTTTCCTCCCGGCCCTAAACGGCCGGGTATCCACGCCGCAATTCTGATGACGCCCGCCACCCTGGCCCGCGACGGCCGCCTCGACGCGGACGTCGCCGCCGCCATCCACCTGAGGCGACGGTGACCGGCGCCGTCACCGCTCCCCCACCCACCCGGCGGCTGCTGCCCGAGCCGGGTCCCGGGCGGGTCCTGGTCGCGGTGTCGCTGCTGGGCAGCGTCGGCCTCGGCCTCTACCAGGCCGGCAGCGTGGTCTTCTTCGTACGCTCGGTCGGCCTCTCCGCCACCCAGGTGGGTTTGGGCCTGTCCGTCGCCGGGTTCCTGGGCCTGGTCGCCGGGCTGCCGATCGGCCGGCTCGCCGACCGGGTCGGCCCGCTGCCGGTGGCCGTCGGCACGGCGATCGCCAAGGCGGTGCCGCTCGCCTTCGCCGTATGGGTGCACGACTTCTGGCAGTTCCTGCTGGTCATCTGCGTGCTCGGCGTCGCCGACTCCGGCTGGACGGTGGCCAACGAGGCGTTGATCGCCCGGATCATGACCGGGGCGCAGCGGGTTCGCGTGTCGGCGTACCTGCGGGCGGTGTTCAACATCGGGCTCACCGTCGGCTCACTCGCCGCCGGAATCGCGCTCGGCGTCGGCACGCGCACCGCGTACGCCTCGCTGATCTGGGCGTACGTCGGCACCTCGGTGCTGGGCGCGCTGCTCTACCTGGGACTGCCCGCGCCCCCCGGGCAGCCCGACCGGGCGGCCCGACCGGGCGTGCGGGTGTTCCGCGACCTGCCCTACCTGGCCGTGGCCCAACACAGCAACCTGACCACCATCGGCGACACCATCCTCGCCGTCGGCCTGCCGCTGTGGGTGGTCTCCGCGACCACCGCCCCGCCGCAGCTCGCCGGCTGGCTGCTCGCGGTCAGCACCCTGCTGGTGGCCGCGCTCCAGGTCCGCGCCGCCCGGGCCGCCGAGACCCTGACCGCCGCCCGCCGCGCCCAGGAATGGGCGTTGGCGGCGATGGTGCTCACCTGCGTACTGGCCGCGCTCTCCGCCGTCGCGCCCCGCTGGCCGGCGGTGGCGCTCCTGGTGGCCTGCGTGGTGGCGCTCAGCGCCGGCGAGATGTGGGGTCAGGCGGCCCGCTGGGAGCTGCGCTTCGACCTCGCTCCCGCCGACGCCCAAGGCGAGTACGGAGCCGCGTTCCGGCTGGGCCTGATCCTCCCCCGCGCCGTGGCGCCGATCCTGATCACCGCGCTGACCAGCCACTGGGGGCCGGGCGGCTGGCTGGCCCTGGCGGTGCTGTTCGGGCTGGGCATCGCGACCAACCGACCGGTCATCGGCTGGGCACTGCGTACCCGACCCCAGAAACCGGAGGGACACCCATGACCCGGATCGTCGTGGTCTACGACGTGGGCGCCGCCGACCTGCGGGAGATCCAGACCGGGCTGTCCCGGCTCGGCACCGTCGCGTACGCCCTCCCCGAGCCGGTCGACTCCCGGCTCGCGGCACTCGTCGGCCAGTTCGGCGAGGTGGTGGCGCTCCCCGACGTCGACCGGCTACGCCCCGACGCGGTGCTGACGTTCAGCGAACGCCAGCTACGGCGCACCGCCGCGCTCACCGATCGGCTCGGCCTGCCCGGCCACACCCCGGCGACCGCCGTGCTGCTCACCGACAAGCGCGCCCAGCGCGCCCGGCTCACGGCGGCGGACGTCGACCGGGTACGCAGTGCCGTGGTCCACGGCCCGCAGGACTGGGCGGAGGCGGTGGCCGCCGTCGGCCTGCCCGCCGTGCTCAAGCCGGTACGCGGGGAGGGCAGCAGCCGCACGTACCTGATCGACTCCGCGGCGGACGTGCCGCTGGCGGGCGACGGGCCGTTCGTGCTGGAGGAGTTCCTCGTCGGGCGGGACGCCACGCCGTTCGGGGACTACGTGTCGGTGGAGAGCGTCGTGGCACACGGGCAGGTCAGCCACCTGGCCGTCACCGGCAAGTTCCCGCTGCTGCCGCCGTTTCGGGAACGCGGCCACTTCTGGCCGGCGGTGCTGCACGACGGCGAGCACGAGCGGATCCTCGACCTGACCGGTCGGGCGCTGCGTGCCCTCGGAGTACGAACCGGGCTAGCGCACACCGAGATCAAGCTGACGCCGGACGGCCCGCGCCTGATCGAGGTGAACGGCCGGCTCGGCGGATTCGTCAACGAGTTGAGCATCCGGGCGGCGGGGGTGGACCTGGTGGAGCTGGCGGGCCGGGCGGCGCTGGGAGAGCCGGCGGGCGTCGACCCGGTCCGCCCGGACCGGGTGCACTTCCTGCACAACCACCCGTCGCCGCCGTTCGGGTACCGGCTGCGGGAGGTCCGTGGGGTCGCCGAGGCGCGGCGGGTACCAGGCATCACCGGTTATCGGCGGGTCGTCCCGCCGAACGCGACAATGGACGCCGACGTGATGACCCGCCCGATGGACGCCCTCGCCGGTGAGGCGGCTGGCCATGAGCACATGGGGCAGGTGCTGACGCACGCCCGGCGGTGCCTCACCTTCGTGTTCGAGGTCGGCGGAGAGCTGATCGAGATCCCTGGCGATGCGCTGCCCTGAACGTCCGCCGATGGTGCTCAATCTTGACGCTTGTTTTCGGGGACGTCGACGCGCACCCGCCCGGCTCGGCCTGCGCGGTCCCGGGCCGAGCCCGACAGCGTCCGGGCGCAGACCCGGAACCCGTTGGCGTCCTGCCCAGTTAGAGCACATGTCAGGGTCGGCAGGGAAGCCAGGAGGAAACGAATGGTGCTCACGCTCCGGTCTACCAGCGCGGTCGTCGCGGTCGCCGGGTTCGTCATCGCATCGGCGCCCGCCGCGGCGACGGCGGCCGCGAGCAAGCCCGGCGTCGAAGGCCTGACGGTGCTGGCCACCGGCCTCGACAATCCCCGTGGGCTGGCGGTCGCGCCCGGCGGTGTGGTGCTCGTGGCCGAGGCCGGCAGAGGCGGCCCCGGGCCGTGCATCGTCGGCGGGCAGGACGAGACGTTCTGTCTCGGCGCCACGGGCGCGATCACCGCAATCCAGGGGCAGCATCAGCGGCGGATCGTGACCGGGCTTCCGTCACTGGGCACCACGAACCAGTCCGAGGTGCTCGGGCCGCACGACATCGCGCTGACCAAGGCCGGCCCGCTCGTCACCATCGGCCTGGGCACGGACCCGGCGCGCCGCGCCCAACTGGGTCCCGCCGGGGCGCTCATCGGCCAGACCGTGCGGATCGGACCCTCGGGCGCCCGTGCCTTCGCTGATCTGGCCGGGTACGAGGCGGCGAACGACCCGGACCGCGACCAGCCCGGCAGCGGGCCGGACAGCAACCCGTACGGCCTCCTGCCGTACCGCGATGGCGCCGTGGTGACCGACGCCGGTGGCAACGACCTGCTGCGGCTCGACCGCCGCGGTCGCATCTCCACACTCGCCGTCTTCCCGACGACGCCGACGCCGAACCCGTTCGGCGGACCGGACCTCCCGATGCAGTTCGTGCCCACCACCGTGGCGGCCGGGCCCGACGGCGCGCTCTACGTCGGCCAGCTGACCGGATTCCCGTTCCCCGTCGGCGGAGCGAAGGTGTGGCGCATCGTACCCGGGCAGTCGCCCACCGTCGCCGCCGGCGGCTTCACCAACATCGCCGACATCGCCTTCGACAAGAAGGGCCGGCTGCTCGTCCTCGAGATCTTCGCCAACAGTCTGCTCAGCGGCGACCCGACCGGTGCCTTGATCAGGGTCGAACGCGACGGCTCGCGCACCGAACTCGCCCGGGCCGGCCTCGTCACGCCCACGGCCGTCGCGGTCGCCCACGACGGCACGATCTACATCTCCAACAAGAGCACCCTGGTCGGCCAGGGCGAGGTGCTGCGCCTGCGGGTGCGTGGTTAGGCATCAGCCCCGCTTGCCGCCCACGAGCAGAGCCCCGCTCACCTGGCCGCCACCTTCTCGACCCGCCCCGTCGGCTCGAGGTGGGCCACCTGGGGCATGGCCCGCCGGCCGGACCAGAGCACCCGGGCGACGATCCCCGGCGCGAAGAGCCCCGGCGGCGGCGTCATCAGGTTGGCCACGCTCAGGAACCGCCGCCCGACAACGGGGTGCCGCGCGGCGGCGATGTGCAGCCGGCTGACGTACCCGTTGAGGAAGCGGGTCCGGCGGCTGCGCGGCCCGACGACCAGCGGGTAACGCAGGTCGGCGCCAACGGCCATGTCCCAGGGCACGTCCACCACCTTCGCCGCCGCGGCGAAGAATCGGCGGGGCAGTCCCCGCCCGCCCTGCCGAAGGCAGTCGCGCAGCACCATCGCCTCCGCCGCGGCCACCGTCATGCCCTGCCCGTACGCCGGGTTGAAGCTGCACACCGCGTCGGCCACCGCGATGAAGCCTTCCGGGAGACGGGCGAGGTGCTCGTAGCGGCGGCGCATGCTGACGGGCAGCCGCATCCGCCTCGGCGGGCCGAGCGGCTCCGCCCGGCTCAGCAGCGCGTGCAACTCCGAAACGGGCAGCCGCCCGGCGAAGGCGAGGAAACCCTCGGGGTCGGTCGGCGGGGCCTGGCCCGGACCGACGCCGAGCAGCGTGACCATCCACCGGTCGCCCTCCACCGACACGGCCACCCCGCCGTACGGGACGGCCGGCGACGGGCTGCAGACGATGGCAGCGAAGTCGGCCTCGCCGGGCGTGCGGCGGTAGTCACGGGAGACGTACACCGTGTGGGGGTCCACCCGGTCCTCGACGGGCGGCTGGTAGCCGAGCTCGGCGAGCCAGGTGGGGCCACGGTTGCCGCGACCGGTCGCGTCCACGACCAGGTCGGCGTCGTGGCGCTCCTCCCGGCCGCCCCGGGGCAGGATCCGCGCGCCGGTGACCCTGCCGCCGCCGGCGTCGGTGAGCAGGCCCAACGCCTCGCACCTGTCGCGAACCTCCACGTTGGGCAGGGCCCGGACCCGGCCCCGGATGTACGTCTCCAGCGCACGCCGGCTGACGCAGAGCCCGTCCAGCCCGGAGGCGACCTGGGGAATCCGGTGGCCGTCGTTGACCCAGAGACAGTCACGCTGGACGTCGATGGCGGCGGCGCCCTGGGCGGTCAGGTCGGCGACCAGGCCGGGGAAGAGCTCCTCCAGGATCTGCCGCCCCCGGGCGAGCAGACCGTGGGTGTGCTCGCCCTGCGGCACACCCTTGCGATCGGCGGTCACCGCCGGCAACTCGTCCCGGTCGAAGACGGTCACCTTCGCGTACGACTCGCTCAGCACCCGCGCCGCGAGCAGGCCGCCGATGCTGCCGCCGAGGACGAGCGCCTGCCGCATCTCATTGGTGGTGGACACGGTTGACTCCGTTTCATCGAATGGATGTCTACAGTGAGCGGCACGACGACGCCGCTAGGAAAGCGAATTTGCGGACGGCTTGCCGACAGTTCACTGCCCGTCAGTAGCTCTGCCCTTTTCGATCTGTCACCCGAATGACATACCGCTAACAAAAGACCTGCTCAAGTGGCAACTACGGGCTCTCTGGCCGGCATGGTGACCGATATCTCAGTCGTCAACCGGTCAATAGTCACCGGCTAAATAACAGATCACGAAACGCTTCCCGCGTGAGCCCCAGTGCGACCACGACCGTCCAGGCGAGCAGCGGCATTGACCCAGCGCACAATCTCGATCACTCGAAGTATGTAACCTCTCGCGCCCGGCTCGGCCTGCGCCGGGCCCGACCAGCCCGACAGCGCCCGGGCACCGAACCGGAACCCGTTGGCGTCCTCGCCGGACAGGTCGAGCTCACCGACAACCTTCAACCCGCGACCGCCCGGTCGAACACCAGGTCGCGGGCGGCCGCAAGGCCGACTGCCAGGGCACCCAGCAGGACGGCGTCCGTACCCAATGTGGAGACCTGGATCCGCGGCGGCCGCAGCGCGACCAGGTTGCGCAGGCGCTCGACGATGGGACCGGCGAGAAGGTCGCCGGCTTGTGCGCCGATGCCGCCGCCCAGCACCACCAACTCGGGATCGAGAACAGCAGACACATTCGCGATGGCGTGGGCGATGTGGTCGACCTCGATCGCCACCACCTGCCGCGCGATGCGGTTGCCCTCGCGCGCAGCGTCGAAGACCTCTTTGGCGGTAATCGCCGTGGTCATACCCATCCGTCGGGCGACGGCGACGATGCCGTCAGCCGCGGCCACAGATTCGAACATCCCGCGGCGGCGCGAGTCGCGCCCGCTCTGCACAGGGTCACCCTCGCCGATGGTCAGGTAGGCGATCTCACCGGCTGCGCCTTGAGAGCCCCGGTACAGCTTTCCGTCGATCATGATGCCCATGCCGGTCCCGGTGCCGATGGAGACATACGCGAAATGGGACACTCCCGCGCCCAAGCCGTAGGCCGCCTCACCCATCACAGCGAGATCGATGTCATTCTCCACCAGGAACTGCGCGCCTGCGACCTCGGCGAGTCGCTGCACCGCGCCGGCCCGGTCCCAGCCCGGCAGGTTCGGTGCGAGGTGCAGCCGTCCGTTCGCCCGATCGTGAATGCCGGGTGTGCCGAAGACGGCGAGGGTGATCTCGTCCCGGCCAACGCCCGCTTCGGCCGCCATCTCGTCGGCGAGCGCCGTGAGCTGGGCCACCAGGTCGCCAGCGCGCGCGGAACGTGAGGGGGCCTGCCGGCGGGCGACGATCTGTCCGATCAGGTCCGCGAGCGCGAGCCGGACGTAGGCCCGGCCGATGTCAACCGCCAGGACCCGGCCGGCCTCCGGTCTGACCTCGTACAACAGAGCCGAGCGGCCGGCGGCACCGGCGCGTCGGCCGACGGACTGCAGCAGGCCGGCGCGCTCGAGGTTGGCGAGGGCCACCGAGATCGTCGGTTTGGACAGGCCCGTGGCCCGGGCGAGTTCGGGCCGGGAGACCCTGCCAAGGCGAAAGATCTCGGCTAAGACCGCGCGCTCGTTCATCACCCGTAGCACGCTGGTCGTGCTGGCCGTCCCGGTCGTCGACACAGGCCTAGGCTGCCACACCAGTTTCGTAAAGGTCTATTACCAACTTCGTTAGATACCTTGCCTTTCGGCATCGGGATCCTTCAGCATGCTGACAACGGACCCCAGAAGGAGAGGTATCTGCGATGAGAGCCCGCTGGTTCGTTTTCCCCGTGGCGGTAGCCTTGCTGGCGAGCGCCTGCGGGACGGATGCCGCCACCAACTCGCCGAACTCGTCGAAGCCGCCGACGATAGCGCTGTTCCTCCCGGAGTCCAAGACGACCCGGTACGAGGCGTTCGACCGTCCGTTGTTCGAGGCGAAGGTCAAGGCGCTCTGCGGCGATTGCAAGCTGCTCTACTCCAACGCCGACCAAGACGCGGTAAAGCAGCAACAACAGGTAGAGGCCGCGCTCGCGCAGGGGGCCGATGTCCTCGTCCTCGACGCGGTCGACGCCGACGCGGTCGCCTCGCTTGTACACCAGGCCGCGCAGAAGAAGGTCCCGGTGATCGCCTACGACCGGCTCATCTCCGGTATCAGCTACGAGTACTACGTCTCGTTCAACAATGTGCGGGTCGGGGAGATGCAGGGGCAGGCGCTGCTCGACGCGCTCAACGCCCGGGGCACGACCGCCAAGGGCAAGATCGTGATGCTCAACGGTGCCCCGACCGACCCGAGCTCTGCCGACTACAAGAACGGCGCGCACAGCGTCCTTGACGGCAAGGTCGAGATCGGCCGGGAGTTCGACACGCCCGACTGGAGCCCCGACAAGGCCCAGCAGGAGATGGAACAGGCGATCACCGCGCTCGGGCGAGACAATATCGTCGGCGTGCTGTCCGCGAATGATGGCATGGCGGGCGGAGCGATCGCCGCGATGCAGCGGGCCGGATACGCCGCGCTTCCGCCGATCACCGGTCAGGACGCCGAGCTGGCCGCGGTGCAGCGGATCCTCACCGGAGAGCAGTACATGACCATCTACCTCGACATCCGTAGCGAGGCCGAGAAGTCCGCCGAACTGGCCGTCGCGCTGGCCAAGGGACAGAAGCCGGCCGCACCGACGACCGTCAACAACGGAACCAATGACATTCCGTCGTTCTTGCTCGACCCGATCGCCGTAACCGCCGACAAGATCAACGACAGCATCGTCAAGGACCGCTTCTACACGGCCTCCGACATCTGCGTGGACGCTGTCAAGGCGGCGTGCGAGCAGCACGGCATCCAGTGATCTCCGTAAGGGATGTGCACAAACGGTACGGGGCGGTCCAGGCTCTCACCGGTGTGAGCCTGGACCTGCACCTCGGCGAGGTCGTCGCACTCGTCGGTGACAACGGAGCCGGCAAGTCCACGCTGGTGAAGGTGATCTCCGGCGTCGACGTCGCGGACGAGGGGCGCATCGAGTGCGAGGAGCGCACCGTCCGGATCGCCAACCCTCACGATGCCCAGGCCCTCGGCATTGCGACCGTCTACCAGGACCTGGCCCTCTGCGAGAACCTCGGCGTCGTGGCGAACCTCTTCCTCGGCGCCGAACGCAGGCGGTGGTCGCTGCTGCGCCATGCCGGCATGGAGCGGTCGGCACGGGACCTCCTCGCCTCGTTGGACGTGCGGATCGCGGACATCCAGGCGCCCGTGGCTGTCCTCTCAGGCGGCCAGCGACAGTCAGTGGCGATCGCGCGGGCCCTGGTCGGCGAGCCGCGCCTGATCATCCTCGACGAACCCACCGCCGCCTTGGGAGTGGAGCAGACTGCTCAGGTTCTCGACCTCATCCGGCGGCTGCGCGACCGCGGGCTTGCCGTCCTGATCATTTCCCACAACCTCGTTGACGTACGGGCGGTCAGCGACCGCATCGCCGTGCTCCGGCTCGGGCGCAATGCCGGAGAGTTCCGTACTGCCGATGCGACTCAGGAGGCCATCGTGGCTGCGATCACCGGAGCCGCCGTATGAGCGTCGTCGCCCCGGCTCCCGCCAAAGAGGTCCGCTCGGCACTGGCGCCACGGCGTTCGGGTGCCGGCATGTGGCCCGTCGTCGCCGGGCTGGCCGTCATTGCTGTCGTCTTCGGCTCGATCAACAACCATTTTCTCTCCCCGGAGAACCTCGCCAACCTCGCCCTACAGATGGCCGCGACCGGGACCATCTCGCTGGGCATCGTCATGGTCCTGCTGCTGGGTGAGATCGATCTGTCCGCGGGCTCGGTCAGTGGCCTGTGCGCGGTGACCATGGCGGTTCTGCATGTGCGCCATGGCTGGGATCCGGTCCCAGCCATCGGGGTCGCCCTGGCGCTCGGACTCGCCATCGGACTGCTGCACGGGCTGATGGTCACCCGAATCGGGATGCCGTCATTCGTGGTGACCCTGGCCGGTTTGATCGGTTGGCAGGGACTGTTGCTCTACCTGCTGGGACAGGGCGGCACGATCAATCTGCCGTTCGACGGCCTCTTGGCCAGGTTGAGTGACACGTGGCTGCCGAACTGGATCGGGTGGCTGCTGGCGGCGCTGATCGTCGGGGCGTGGACGGCAGGTGGCCTGATCAGCCGGCAAGTACGGCGGCGCGCCGGACTGCCGCACCACTCAGCGCTCCGGCTGGCCATCAACCTCGCTACCCTCGCCCTCGCGCTGGGCGCCGCCGTCATGATCCTGTCCGCCGATCGTGGCGTGCCGTTGCTGCTGGTCATCTTCGGCGCCCTGGTCGTCGCCACCGACCTCGTCTTGCAGCACACCGCCTTTGGTCGGTGGATGTATGCGGTCGGCGGTAACGCCGAGGCCGCGCGGCGCGCTGGCATCAACGTGCGGCGGATCCGGGTGATCGCCTTCATGGCCGCGTCCTTCTTCGCCGCTCTCGGCGGAATGCTGGCGGCGAGCCGGCTTGCCGCGGTCAATCAGAGTTCGGGCGGCAGCGACACCCTGCTGATGGCGATCGCCGCGGCGGTCATCGGCGGCACCTCGCTCTTCGGCGGGCGCGGCCGCGCCTACGCGGCCCTGCTCGGCATCCTGGTCATTCAGTCGATCACCAACGGGATGCTGCTACTCAACATCGACTCCTCAATGCGGTACATGGTCACCGGCGGCGTCCTGGCCATCGCCGTCGCCATCGACTCGCTCGCCCGACGCGGCAACCCACGATGACCGATGGGCGCGTGCTAGCCATCGACTTCGGCGGCACCAAGGTCGCGATGGCCACCGCCACCGCCACATCGCTGGGTCGTCTCGGCACCGTGCTACGGCTACAGACCCAACCCTCGGCTGGCGCGGACCAGGTCGTACGGCGCTCACTCGAAGCGGCGCGGACGCTCATCGCCGCGCCGGCCTCGGTCGGGGTGTCAACGTTTGGCGTCGTGCGAGGAGGCCGGGTTCAGTTGGCTCCAAACGTCCCCGGCTGGGATGGCATGGAGCTGCCCCGGCTACTGCGGGAGGAGTTTGGGACCATACCCGTCGCCATCGACAATGACGTCAAAGCAGCGGCCCGAGCCGAGCTGCGCTGGGGCGCACTACGTGGCGTCGATGTAGGCGTATACCTCAACCTGGGCACCGGGCTGGCGACCGCGTTGGTGGTGGGCGGCACGGTCGTACGTGGCGCACACGGGGCCGCCGGTGAAATCGCCTATCTCATCAGCTCGGCGGGAGAGAGCGGCTTCGCCGATGGCCGCGCGCCATGTGAGGAGTTGGTCTCCGGCGCCGCGCTCGCAGCCCGAGGATCGGCGGCGCTTGGACGTCCCGTCACCGCCCACGACCTGTTCACCATGCACGACGACCCCACCGTACGACCGCTGCTCGACGACGCGACAGCCACACTGGCGATGGTCGTGGCCAACGTGTGTATCACGCTCAACCCGGAACGGGTCGTGGTCGGCGGTGGCATGATGCGGGCCGCCCACCACATCCTTCCCCGTATAAGGGCCGAGGTCGGCCGAACGGTCCCGTTCCCACCGACGATCACGACGGCCCGGTTCATCGATGACGCGCCGCTGCTCGGCGCTCTCGCGCTCGCGCTGGATTCCATCGATCCTTCGGAGAATCCATCTTGTTGATGGGATCGACCATGTGGTCACGGTGACGCTCAGGAGGCTGGCCAGCCGGATCAGCGGTCTCGCGGCCGGCGCAGTGAAGGGTTGACAAGTGCAGCTGCGGGGGCGGCGAAGCGCGCCGCCCCCGCTGCCGGCTCGTTGCGGCTACGGCACGGGAATCGATGCGGTCGGGATGTTGTAGCCCCGCACCCGCAGGTACGGGGGTAGGCCGCCGAGATCGCTGGTCTGGTAGGTAGCCGTGATGGTGGTCGACTCCCCCGGCCACAGCGAGACGTAGTTGTCGGTGTAGTTCACCGGCAGCACCTCGTCGCCACCGTTGCCGGCCGTGACCTCCGGCCGCAGGAAGAAGGCGATGTTCGTCGGGCTGTTGTTGGTCAGCCGGATGGTGGCGGTCTCCTGCCCGCCGGAGACGGCCCGGGTAACACTGGCCGCCAGGTTGGGGTTGGACGGCAGACTGTTGAGCCCGGTGAGGTTGGCGTAGGTCTTGACCGATGTCATGTACCAGTTCGACTTGTTTCCCAGCGCGTCCGGCTGGCTGGAGTACCAGTAGAGGTTGTTGCTGAGCACCGCGCCGGCGGCGTCCTTGAGTTGCAGTCGGATGAAGTAGGTCGTGGACAGGCCGGTCAGCGTGGGCAGCGTGAACATCTGGGTGGAGGCGTTCGCCGCCGCGTTGACCGGGACGGTGGTGGTGTAGGCCTGGGTCAGGTTCGGAATGTTGTACACCGTGGCGGTGGCGGTCAGACCGCTACGTGCGGTCAGGGTCGAGTTGACTGCGTACACGTTTCTGGTTTTGTAGTCGTAGGCGAGGTGCACCGGCTCGTTGGCCTTCTTGCTGCCGAAGTAGCCGCCGCCGGGCTTGAGGTAGTAGTCGTACAGGTTCCAGTGCACGGCCGGCCAGGCGTTGTTCAGCATCCAGAAGATGACCCCGAACGACTGGGTGTACTCGTGCGTGTTCCAGGCCTCGAAGAATGACCTGGTGTTCTCGTAGTTCTGCAGCTCGGATTTGCGGGAGTAGTCGTCGGCGCTCGTCGTGGTGCCGTACCGCTTGTTCACGCCGTCGGTGAAGACCTGGATGTTGTCGAAGACGCTCTTCGGCTTGCCGGCGTGGTAGCTCCAGGCCGCGCCGATCGGCCACAGGTTGGCGGCTGGGATGAACTTCTTCAGGCTCTCCAGCGGCGGCGGCGCCTCGGTGCCCTCCTCGCCGGTGGTGCCGAACGCGCTGCCCGCCCGGGCGGGGCTGTCCCACCACAGCAGCGGTGGTTCCCACTTGTACGGGCCGTCCATCTTCATGCCCGCGTTGGCGTTCGAATAGGTCGCCACGTTGTCGACCGTCGGGTTCTGCCAGTGCAGCCTGGTGGCCGTGCTCTTGTACGTGCTCAGGTGGGCGGCGGTCGGCGGCTGGTCGCTGCCGTAGGTCCAGAGGAACGGGCTGGCGTGGGCGCGCAGTGCCCGCAGCTGGCTCTCCAGTGACGCGTTGGCCACCTGCGTCTGCTCGGCGGTCCAGGTGTTGTCGTTCTCCCAGGCGCTGCAGCAGACAAACCCAGGCATGATCATGACGCCGGCCCGGTCGGCGAGGTCGTAGAGCTCCTCGTTGCCGATGGTGCCTTCCAGGCGGATGGTGTTGAGGCCCATGTCCTTGACGTACTGGACGTGGGTGGCATTGGTCCTGGAGTCCCAGCGCTGCAGCATGTCCCAGACGTAGCCGCCGCCGCGGACGAAGATGTTCTGTCCGTTGACCTTGTAGCCGGCGAAGGACGTGCCGTTCACGGTGGTCCGGTAGTCGGTGAACTGACGGACGCCGAAGTTGATCGACTTGGTGTCCGAGGTTGCGCTGGCCACCGCCGCCGAGGTCGACAGCTGGTAGAGCTCCGGGCTGCCGTACTGGTAGGGCCACCACAGCGCGGGGGCGGTGACGTGCAGCTGCGGGTAGCCGGCCGGGTCGAAGGTGACCTCGCGGCGCTCGTTGGCGGCCAGGGTGACGGTCTGGCTGACCGAGATGCTCGGGTAGCCGGCCTTGGTGATCGTGCCGCTGACCGTCGTGGTGACCGGGGCGTTGGTCGCGTTGACGGCGTCGACGTAGACAGTCAGGTCGGCCGCGTTGGTCGCAGGCAGCGGCAGGACGGTCCGGACGTACGGATCCCGCAGCGCGACCGGCCCCGTTGTGTCCAGCAGCGTCTTGCCCCAGAGCCCGGCGTTCATGTCGGGGGCCTCGGGGTTCCAGTCGACGGTGCAGAAGGACAGGTCCTTGCAGTCGTGCAGCGGTGGCGTGACCAGGATCGCCAGCGCGTTGAGCGCACCGGGCCTGATCAGGTCGGTCACGTTGTACTCGTGCGTCACCATCGTGCCGACCGCGTTGGCGTCGAGCTGGGTGCCGTTGAGCCAGATCTGCGCCCGGTAGCTGATTCCCTTGAAGCGCAGCCAGTACACCTGGTCGGCGGTGGTGGCCGACGCGGTGAACTGGCCCCGGAACCACCACTTCTGGCCGGTCAGGTCCGGCACCGACTGCAGGTTCGTCCCGACGTAGATGTTCTGGTAGACGTTGTTGGCCACGAGGCCGGCCAGCACGGTCGACGGCAGCGAGACCGGGTTCCAGCCGGTGGTGCTGTAACCGACCTGGGAGATGGTCGAGCCCGCGTCGGTGACGTTGTTGGCTGATCGCAGCGCCCAACCCGACGACAGTTCGGTCGAGCCGACGCTGGCGGCGCTTGCGGCCGGGACGTGGACCAGCCCGACGCTCGCCCCGAGCGTCAGGGCTGCGAACAGCGCCGCGATCAGTCGGCGGGTCAGCAGGCGAGGTCGGTCGATGATGAGGGGCGTTGGCATGGATGGCCTCCTCAAGGTGGTCAAGGGTGCAGGCCGCGCAGTCCCTCTGCGCGGCGCCTAGGAGCCGGCGGGCCAGGACACCTGCGTGGAGTGGTAGTAGTTGATCCCCATGACGCGCCAGCGCGGGCCCTGGGCGCCGAGCCGCTGGTTGAACGAGGTCCAGTCGTGGGTGCTGGCCGGCGACCAGCCCAGCTCGGCGATCGCCGGCAGGCGCGGGAAGGCCATGTTCTCGACGTCGGCGAGCGTCTCGATCGTTTCCGTCCACAGCGGGGCCTCGACTCCGAGCACCGACGCCTCGCCGACGCCCGTCAGGTATGCACCCGGGTCCCAGCCGTACGCGTCCTGGACCTCGATGTAGCCGGCCCAGCGCTGGCCGAGTCGGGTACGGGAGTTGTACTTCATGTCCAGGTAGGTGCGGTTGGCCGGAGACATTATGATCTTGGTGCCGTTCCGGGCGGCCGACGCCACCGCGGCGTTGGAGGTCGTGGTCCCCCAGAACTGGGCGACGGTCGACGGCAGGACCGGGGCGTTGACGATGTCGTGCCAGCCGACCACGGTCTTGCCGCGCGCCGCGACGATCTGCTGCGCCCGGTTGAGGAAGGTGGCGTAGTCGGCGGCCGTGGTGGAGCTGGCCTCGTCGCCGCCGATGTGCAGGTAGGGCCCGGGCGTGAGGGCCGCGATCTCGCCCAGGACCTGGTCGAGGAACGTGTAGGTGATCTCCTTGCTGACGCACAGCGAGCTGAACCCGACCTTGGTGCCGGTGTAGAGCTTCGGCGCCACGCCGTTGCAGTTGAGCTGCGCGTACGAGGCGAGCGCGGCGTTGGTGTGGCCCGGCATGTCGATCTCCGGCACGATCATGACGTACCGGGCGGCGGCGTACGCGACGATCTGGCGGTACTCGGCCTGGGTGTAGTACCCGCCGGTGCCGCCACCGACCTGGGTGCTTCCGCCATAGATGGCGAGGTTGGGCCAGCTGTCGACGGCGATGCGCCAGCCCTGGTCGTCGGAGAGGTGCAGGTGCAGGCGGTTCACCTTGTAGAGCGCGATCTCGTCGATGTACCGCTGGACCACCGACACCGGCAGGAAGTGCCGTGCGACGTCGAGCATCGCGCCACGGTGGGCGAACCGCGGATAGTCGACGATGCGTCCGCCGGCCACATCCCACGGCCCGGGTTGCGCCGTCGCGCTCTCGGCGGCGGGCGGCAGGAGCTGCCGCAGGGTCTGCACGCCGGCGAACAGGCCGGCCGCGGCGTTGGCTCGCACGACGATCGACGCGGTGGTGACGTCCAGCTGGTAGCCCTCGGCGCCGAGACCGGTCGGCGCTCCGGACAGCAGCAGCGCGATGCCGTCCGCCGGGGTGCTGCCCGACGCGGCGGTGACGGGCAACGCGTAGCCGGTCGAGCGACGCAGGATGGCGGCAAGCTGACCGGCGATGTCCGTCGCCGCGGCCGAACCAGGCTCGGTCCAGATCGTCGTCGTCGCGGTGATCCGATAGGTGACGCCGCCCGCCGGGGCCACGGTGGCTGGCGCCGGCACGACGGACGCGAACGAGACCGTGCTGGTGCCGACGGCGGGGTTGGCGGCGGTGGGGGCGGGACCGCCCCAGGTGAGAGCAAGGATGACGGTGGTGAGCAGACGTACGCCGGGGATGGTCATGACTGCCTCCGGAGCCCAACGATGCCGCAGGAAGCGGACTTCGAACGCTCACCGCGCATCGACCTTCGTCGCTAGCAGTCAAGGTAGCCGGCATTTTTTCATAAGGCAAGCTCCTTAACAAATCATGCGGGACGCCCCCGGCCCGGCTCCCCCAGGACCCGCACCGCGACCAGGACCACCCAGGCGAGCAGCGGAAAAACGGCCACCCGCTCCATGCCGCCGACGCCCAGCCCGAGGTCGACCTGTGCCCAGAACAGCGCCGTTCCGGCCAGGCCGGTCAGCGCCAGCGCGAGGCTGCTCCCGCGCATCGAGCCGAGAACCGGCGACCGCCGGGCCAGCGCCGCCACGACCATCCCGACATTGCCCAGTACGAAAATCAGCAGCGCCGCGAGGAAGTGGTGGTTCTCGTCCACGTCCGCCGGGTACGCGCCGGCCAGGACATACCCGCCCCCACCGGCGAGCGTCAGCAGCCGCGCGGCCGTCGTGGCGGCACCGCGACCCAGCGCCGACCAGGTGAGCAGCACCCCGAGCGCGAGCAGCAGGCCCGTGGTGATCATGGCGCTGTTCATGCCCACATGCCAGGGCGAGCAGACCTCGCGCGGCCGGGTGGTGTCCCACCGACCACAGGTCACATTGCCCAGGTCGCTGATGTTGTTCGTTGCCCAACTGAACGAAGGGTGCCGCCACGCCAGCCCGGTGACCAGGTTCGCGGCCAGGAACAGGGGTGCGGCGAGCAGCCAACTGCAGGCGCCGAGGTGAGGGATACGCATTCACCCAGTGCAGCGGCCGGCGGGTGGACGGCGCACTGGGCACAGCCGGTCAATCTCAGGTAGGGCCAGGCATACCCCGATTGGGGGTTCAAGCGGCTGGGCCGGGCGGACGAGGCACGAATAGCTTGGCGACATGACCCCAGACGTATCCCCGCATCTGGCCACGGCGCTGCGCCGGCGCGACTACCTGATCTCCGCCTGGCCCTGGCGGGCCCTGGCATACGCCGTCAGCAGCGTGCCGATAGCCGGGGCGCTGGCGATCGGGCTGCTCATCGTCGGCGCGCCCCTGCTGGTGGTGGTCGGCGCGGTGCGGCACGACCGTCCGGTCTCGCTGCCGGCCATGCTGTGCCTCGCCGTCACCGGCCTGGTCATGCTGGCCCTTGCCCCGATCGTGAGCATGCCCGTCGCCAGGTTCGAGCGGTGGCGGCTCGGCCTCGTCGACCCACGCCCGCTGCCCGGGCAGCGCCTGCGCGGCGGCCTGTCGGCGCGGTACACCAGCGCGGCGGCGTGGCGGGAGGTCGCGTACGCCTGCTGGCTGGGCGGGGTCGTGCCGATCGCGTACTGGATGTTCACGTTGCTCGTGCTGCTGGACCTCACACTGATCGCCGGCCCCTGGCTGGCCAAGGACGAAGACCAGGTGGTCCTGGTGTGGGTCACGGTCGACACACCCGGCCAGGCGATCCCCTACGCGATCGTCGGAGTCCTCCTCGTCCCGGCGCTGTGGTACCTGGCCGGCCTGCTCGTCGCCGGGCAGGCCGTCGTGGCCCGATGGCTGCTCGGCGGCGCGTCCGACGGGGCCGCGCTGCGGGAGGTGACCCGCTCCCGGGCCCGGCTGGTCGACGCGTACGAGACCGAACGGCGGCGCATCGAGCGCGACGTGCACGACGGCGCGCAGCCGCGCCTGACCAGCCTCACCCTCCAACTGGGACTGGCCCGGCTCGACGTGCCCGACGACTCGCCCGCCGCCGGGCCGCTGGCCGTCGCCCACGAACAGGCCAAGGACCTGATGGTCACGCTTCGGCAGATCGTGCAGGGCATCCGCCCGCAGAACCTCACCGAGCTCGGCTTGGCCGGCGCCGTGCGGGAGTTGGCCTGTGCGGCGACCATCCCGGTCGACGTCCACGCCGACCTGCCCCAGCCCCTGCCGGAGCTGGTCGAGACGACCGCGTACTTCGTGGTGTCGGAGGCCCTGGGCAACGTGGCCCGGCATGCCCGGGCGACCCGGGCCGAGGTACGGCTGACCCGGTCGGGCCGCCACCTCGTCGTCGAGGTGTCCGACGACGGCTGCGGCGGGGCCGATCCGGCCCGGGGTACGGGTCTGACCGGCCTCGCCGACCGGGTGGCCGCCGTCGACGGGCGGCTGCTGCTCGCCAGCCCAGCCGACGGCCCTACGCTGGTGCGGGTGGAGCTGCCATGCCGCCCGTGATCCGGGTCGTGCTCGCCGAGGACGAGGTCCTGTTGCGCGAGGGCCTCGTCGGCCTGCTGACCCGGTTCCACTTCGAGGTGGTCGCCGCCGTCGGCTCGGCGCCGGCGCTGCTGGAGGCGGTGCGCGCGCACGAGCCGGACCTGCTGGTGACCGACATCCGCATGCCGCCCGGCCACCGCGACGACGGCCTGCGCGCGGCCGTCGCGCTCCGGGCCGAACGACCGCGGCTCGCGGTGGTGGTGCTGAGCCAGTACGTGCAGAGCGGGTACGCCTCCGCGCTGCTCGACAGCGGCGACGGCCGGCGGATCGGCTACCTGCTCAAGGACCGCGTCGCCGACGTCGCCGAGTTCGCCGACACCCTACGACGGGTCGTGGACGGCGGGACGGCCATCGACCCCGACGTCGTACGGCAGCTGCTGCACCGACCGCGCGACCCGCTCGCCGCGCTGTCCGCCCGCGAACGCGAGGTGCTCGCGCTGCTCGCCGAGGGCCATTCCAACGGGGCGATCGCGGCACGGTTGCATGTCACCGAGGCGGCGATCGGCAAGCACGTCGGCAACATCCTGACCAAGTTGGACCTGCCGCCCAGCGACGACACCAACCGCCGGGTGCTGGCGGTGCTCACCTACCTGCGCCGCCACGGCTCCTGAGGCGGGGCCGGCCCGGCGGTCAGCCGACGGCGCGGGCCTCGTCCGCCGTCGTCACACCGGGTCGCGCCGGCCCGGCGTCGTGCGCCGTCGGCCCGGTGGGACGGTCGGCCAGCGCGGCGAGGGTCGCTCCGCCGTCGGCGAGCAGCGCCGACTCGGCGTCGTCGACGAAGGCGAGATCGGCCTCGACGTGCCGGCTGGCGGCCGACAGCAACAGCCGGACCACCGGGTCGTCGGTCTTGCGGCGCAGCGCGTCGAGGTTGCGCAGCTCCCGCATGAGATGGCCGCGCTGGTTGCCGAGCACCGCCCGGACCGTGACCGCCGCGCCCGAGCGGGCCGCGGCGGTGACCTTGAGGAAGAAGTCGTCCCGGAACCCGCCGCTGCGGGGGCTGGGCTCGGCGAGCCAGCGGTCCAGCTCGACGCGGCCGGCCGGGGTGATCTCGTAGACGACCCGGTCGGGTTTGACCGGCTGGGCCTGCCGCTCAGCGACCACCAGCTCGTCCCGGGAGAGCCGGTCGAGGATCTGGTAGAGGTGCCCGATGTTGAGCGGCCCCCACTGTGGGCCGACCGCCGCCTCGAAGGCGCTCTTCAGCTCGTAGCCGTAGCTGGGGCCGCGGGCGAGCAGGGCCAGGACCGCGTGCTGGATCGCCACCATGTCCTCCAATCCGGACCGGACACATCCGGCCCGCACGGGTCTTGCATTGTCACAATGTATCGCGCACAGTGTGGTCAGCACACGGGGAGGCGCGACATGCTCAACTTCGTCTGGCGACAGCTACGCGGCCGTGCGGGACGGTCGGTGGCGCTGCTGGCCGGCGTGCTGGTGGCCACCACCGGCTTCGTCGTCCTGACCGGCGCCACCACCACCTCCCGCCTGACGGTCACCGGCACCGTCGAACGGAACACCCGGGCCGCGTACGACATCCTCGTCCGTCCGAAAGGGACGCGCACACCCCTGGAGGCCGAACGCGGGCTGGTCCGCCCCAACTACCTCTCCGGCCTCTACGGCGGCATCACCACTGCCCAGTACGACCAGGTGAAGGCGGTCGCCGGGGTCGACGTGGCCGCGCCCATAGCGATGCTCGGATACTCCACCACGACCGTGCCGACCCCGCTGGACCTCACCGACGCGGTGGACCGAACGCTGACCCGCCAGGTGATCCGGGTCGACCCGACCTTCGTCGCCGAACGCGGCCTCTCCGCCGCACCGGGCAAACCCCGCTACGTGTACGTCACAAAGAACCAGCTCATCTTCCCTCGCCTGGACGTACAGACAGACATCCAGTCCAGCCGATACACCGACGGCCGTACGTACCCCATCGACGATGTGTGCGGCGTCGTCCCGCGAGAGGTGCTGCCGGATGGGCGGTCACTGCCCGTGTGCGACCCGAGATCGGCACTGATCGGGGAACCAGGTACCTACTCGGAGCGCGAGGACTGGTCGGTCGACGCCGTCCGGCTATTGCCTGATGGCCGCTTCGAGGCCGACCGCGGCGTCCTGGCGGCCGGCGGCGACCGCACCACGACCACGTCGGACCGGCTCGTGATGGCGTACGACATGACCGTGCCGTTCCTGCTGGCCGCCGTCGACCCGGCCACCGAGCAACGCCTCGTCGGCCTCTCCGACGCGGTGGTCGCGGGCCGCGCCATCCGCACCGACGACACCATCACCGAGACCCGAGGCGGCACCGCGGTCAACCGGCAGGTGCCGGTCCTGCTCACCAGCCGACCGTTCATCGACGAAGCGCTGACCGCGCGCCTCACCCGGCTCCCGAACGTCAGTCCCGCCGGAGTGCCCGCGCTGGACTTGGAGAAGACCCTCAGTGCAGCCGCCGGCATCCCGACGGGCGAGAGCCGGTCCGAGGTGGCGGACGGGCACCGGGCCACACTCGCCGCGGGACTCAGGGACACCGGATGCTGCGTCGGCCAACTGCAGACGGTGGTGCAGTCCGGCGACGTGCAGTACGAACGGCTGCCCGACGGCGGTCTGCGCGCCGCCGCACAACCACCCGTCCCGCCTGACGTATACGGGACTCAGTTCACGGGCAACTGGCTGCCCCGCCCATGGCTGGCCGACGACCGCGGGTCGCGTACCGGACGACCACTGGCCCTCGCGAACGATCCGAACGCGTTCCGGTTCTGGCGCGCGGTGGGGGTCTTCGACCCGGAGAAGCTGACCGGGTTCAGCGACCTGGGCAAGGTGCCGCTGGAGACGTACGAACCGCCGGTGGCCGAGGGCGCCGACACGCGCAGCCGCGCCGCGCTGGGCGGGCAGCCACTGGAGCCGAGCGGCAACCCCGCCGGCTACCTGCAGGCCCCACCGCTGCTGCTGACCAGCCTGGCCAGCGTGCCGCAACTACTCAAGGGCGGCACCAGCCCGCAGCTGACCGCCCCGATCAGCGCGATCCGGGTCCGGGTCGCCGACGTGCACGGCTACAGCGAGCGCACCGCCGAGCGGGTCCGGCTGATCGCCGAGCGGATCGCCACCGAGACCGGCCTGGACGTCGACATCACGCTCGGATCCTCGCCAGCACCGCAGACCGTGGAGCTGCCCGCCGGCACGTTCGGCCGCCCAGACCTGCGGCTGACCGAAAACTGGTCCGCGCTCGGAGTCGCCTCCACGATCACCAAGGCCGTCGACCGCAAGAGCGCCGCGCTGTTCGTGCTCGTGCTGGTGGTCTGCGTGCTGTTCCTCGGCAACGCCGTCTCCGCCGCCGTGCGGGACCGCCGCCCCGAACTGGCGGTGCTCGCCTGCCTCGGCTGGCCGGCCCGCCGGATCGCGGCGCTCATCCTCGGCGAGGTCACCGCGCTCGGGCTGGCCGCCGGGCTGCTCGCGGTCGGGCTGGCCTTCCCCCTCGGCGCCGCGCTGGGCATCGGCGTCGACTGGCGCCGGGCGCTGCTCGCCGTACCGGTGGCCCTGCTGCTGGCGCTGGCCGCAGGCCTGGCGCCAGCGCTGCGGGCCGCACGCGCCCACCCGGCCGCCGCACTGCGCCCGCCGGTGGCCACCGCCCGATGGGTACGCCGACCGCGTACCGTGCCCGGCCTGGCCCTGGTGAACCTGGTCCGCACCCCCGGCCGCACCCTGCTCGGCGCGGGCGCGCTGGCCATCGGGGTGGCCGCGCTGACGCTGGTCGCCGCCGCCTCGTACGCCTTCCGGGGCGCCATCGTCGGCAGCCTGCTCGGCGACACCGTGTCGCTGAGCGTACGCGGCGCCGACACCATGGCGGCCGTGGCGACGGTGCTGCTCGGCGCGGCGGCCGTCGCCGACGTGCTCTACCTGAACATCCGCGACCGCGCCGCCGAGCTGTCGACGCTGCGCGCGACCGGCTGGACCGACGCCGCCCTGGGCCGCCTGATCGGATACGAAGGACTACTCCTCGGCGCGCTCGGCGCGCTCACCGGCGCGGGCCTGGGCCTGGCCGGGGCGGCCTGGCTGGTCGGTGAGCTACCGGCGGCACTGATGCTGGTGGCGGCCGCCGTCGCGCTCGCCGGCGCGCTGGTCACCTGCCTGGCCGCGCTCGTGCCGGCCGCGTTGCTGCGCCGCCTCCCAACCGCACGACTACTGGCAGAGGATTGACCATGGACGCGACCACGGGCAGCACGGTCCGCACGGCCGGACTGGTCCGGCAGTTCCGCACCGGCACCGAGCAACTCACCGCAGTCGACGACATGTCGCTGGAGATCACCGCCGGGTCGGTGGTGGCGCTGACCGGGCCGAGCGGCTCCGGCAAATCCACCCTCCTGCACCTGATCGGCGCGATCGAGCAGGCCGACCAGGGCACCATCACGGTGGACGACGTCGAGGTCACCACGCTGCGCCGGGCCGCCCTGGCCCGCTACCGGCAACGGGTCGGCTTCGTCTTCCAGCGCTACCACCTGCTGCCAGCGCTCACCGTGCTGGACAACGTGATCGCGCCGGTCCTGCCCCGGCGCGGCCACGCCGGACACGCGACCCGCGCCCGTGACCTGCTGGAGGCCGTGGGGCTGGCCGGCCGCGAACGCGCCCTACCCGCCCAACTCTCCGGCGGCCAGCAACAACGGGTGGCGATCGCCCGCGCCCTGATGGGCGCACCCCGCCTGCTGCTGGCCGACGAACCGACCGGCAACCTGGACTCCACCACCGGCGCGCAGATCCTCGACCTGCTGCTCGACCTGCGTGACCAGCACGGCATGACGATCCTGCTCGCCACCCACGAACGCGCCATCGCCGCCCGCTGCGACCGGCTGATCCGGCTCGGCGACGGACGGATCGTCGAGGACGTCGACCTCACCGAGGGCGAGGACCCGGCCGACACGTACGCCCGCGCCACGCAGCCGCGGATGTAGGCCGCCCACTCAGACGGTCAGCCGGACCGTCACCACGTCACCCACCTGGAGCCCTTCGGCCTTTCGCACCGACGCCCGCACCGGCACGACGTACCGGCCCTCCTTCGGGTAGAGCGACGTCTGCCATCCGGTGCTCCCGATCCGCGCCGTCACGGGGATCATCCCCCAGCCGTAGGTCACCGACGCGGAAGCCGCTGCCAGGTCACCGCACTGCTCCTCCGGGACGGTGACGAAGTGCCACGGCGCCGGGCCCCTCCAGAACCACAGCTCGCCGTCGAACTCCAGATCCATCCGATCAGGATAGTCAGGCGGGCTCACCCGCGACCGGCGCCGCCCCACGTGGCTTCGACGAGGGCGGGCAGCACCCGGGCGGCCGGGCCGCGCAGGTTCACCTCGGCCACCCGGTCCAGCGGCGTCTCCTGCGGGTTGACCTGGATCACCGCGGCACCACAACGGGCCGCCACCTGCGGGACCTCGGCAGCGGGATACACCAGGCCCGAGGTGCCCACCGTCAGCAGCAGATCACAGGCGGACGCCGCCTCAACCGCGGAGGACAAAGCCGCCTCCGGCAACGCCTCGCCAAACCACACCACTCCCGGCCGGATGAGCGCCGAGCAGCGCGTACACCCGGGCGGGGTGATCCGCCGACCGCCGGCCGGCTCCTCGGCCACCCTGTCCGGCATCGGCGCCGGATGAGCGCAGGCCGAGCAGCGCGGCGCGAACAGACTGCCGTGCAGGTGCACCGGTGCCGCCGAGCCTGCCCGTTCGTGCAGGTCGTCGACGTTCTGGGTGATGAGGACGCTGTCCGGTACGCGGGCCTCGATCGCGGCCACGGCCAGGTGTCCCGGGTTCGGCCGGGCCCGCCCGACCGTGCTGCGCCGCCATTCGTACCAGCCCCAGACCAGTGCGGGGTCGTCGCGGAACGCCTCCGGCGTGGCGAGCGCCTGGGCGTCGTACTGCTGCCACAGCCCGGTGAGGGCGTCCCGGAAGGTCGGCACGCCACTCTCGGCCGACATGCCCGCGCCCGTGAAGATCACGACCCGCCGGGCGCGACCCAGCAGCGCCGCGGCCTCCCCCGTCACCAACTGCTCCATCCGTTGCTCTCCTCCTGGCAGGCGGGTGCTCCCGAGGACGGTCCCGAAACTGAGATGCTCTCTCACCGTCCGGCGCTCTACTGTGCCGCCATGGCCATCGACATCGTGAGCTTGGCGGACCGTCCCGACCTCGGCCCGCGGCTGGACGAAGACTTCGACGGGGCGTGGCCGCAGTTCATGCTCTGGGACCCGATGGCTTCCGTCTACTACAGCGTCGCGCACGACCTGTACCCGGAGTTCGTGTTCGCCGCCGTCGACTCCGCCGAGCCGGGGCGCGCCGTCGCGCGGGCGTACGCCGTGCCGTTGCGCTGGACGGAGCCGGAGCTTCCCGACGGCGGCTGGGACCGGGTGATCCAGCGTGCCCTCATCAACCGGCTCACCGAGGGCAGCCCGAACATCGTCTCGGCGATCGAGATCTGCATCCGCCCGGACCGGCGCGGCGGCGGGTTGTCCGCGCTGATGCTCGCCGCCATGCGGGAGGCCGTCGCGAAACTCGGCTACGACACCCTCGTTGCCCCGGTCCGCCCCAGCGGCAAGCACACCCAGCCTGACCTGCCGATGACCGAGTACGCGGCGCAGGTCCGCGACGACGGCCTGCCGGTCGACCCGTGGCTGCGGGTGCACGTGCGCGCCGGTGGGCGAATCGAGCGGGTCGCCACCCGTTCCATGATGATCAGCGGGACGCTCGCCGACTGGCGTTCCTGGACGGGCCTGCCGTTCGACACCAGCGGACCGGTGCACGTGCCGGGCGCGCTGGTGCCGGTGCACTGCGACGTGGCCCACGACCACGCCGTCTACGTCGAGCCCAACGTCTGGGTCCGCCACCGCCTCTAGACCAACGGGGTGGCGGATGCTCAGAGTTCGCCGAGGCGATGGTGGAGAAGGCGACGAAGGCCTCCACGTCCGGTTCGCCGATGAGCCGGTACCAGCGGCGACGGTGCTGTTTTCCCACGTCCAGCCCGTTGTCAAGATCCCCTACACTGGCCGCCGGTTCCAGCGACGGGGGTTACGGATGGCGGAGGACACCAAAGACGAGTCTCTCGGTTGCGGGGGCTTTCTCCTCCTGATCGCCGGGGCCTCGTTGCTGTCCGTATGTTGTTGGTTCGGCCTCGGTTGGGTGACGAACTTGCTGTTCGGTGTGGACTCCGCCAGCGAGAAGGACGGCAGGCCGTGCACCGCAACCGTGCTGTCCGTCAAGGAGACGAAGGTCGTCCTGAACCACGAGCAGCAGTTCGAGTTTCGGCTCCGGGTGAAGCCCGACGAGGGCCCAGCGGACGGCTACGAGGTCACCATCCGCGACACCCTGAACGTCATCGAGGGCGGCCACGTCGCCCACGGGACCGAGTTTCGGTGCGTCATCGACCACGACGACGACTCTCGCGTCAAGGTGTTCTGGGCCGACGAGGTGACCGACCAGGACCACGCCTGAGCCGGATGCCCGTTACTGCCGGATGTCGAGGGCGCCGATCAGGCCGTCGCGCAGCGTGAACCGGTGCCGCTGCCGGACCGGGCTGCCCGGGAACGTGCCCGACACGAGCGCCGTCACCACCAGGTTGCCGCCGGCCTGCTCCTCGACCGTCTCCGGCACGGCGTCGTACGCGTACTCGGCCGCGGTCCGCTCGCGCCAGGCGCGGATCGCGGCCGGGCCGTCGTAGGTGCGGTCCCCGTCGGCGACGATCGCGTTGTTGGCGAAGCAGGCGACGAAGGCGTCCACGTCGGGCTCCCCGATGAGCTGGTAGTAGCGGGCGATCACGTCGGGAACGGTGACGGTCATCGGTGTCTCCTCAGGTCAGGGACTTCTCTTTAGGTGGTAGGGCGACGGTGACGGTCGAGCCGGGGTCGAGCGGGAAGGACCTGTCCCGGACGGCCACCGGGACGGGCTGGTCCGCGCCCGGGGCGGCGGTGACCCGCACCGATTCGTGGTCCACATGCAGGGTGATCAACTGGTTGCGGTATCGGATCACGCAGTCGAGCTCGTCGAGCCCGTCCGGCAGCTGCGGGTTGAGCCGGAGCACGTCGCCGCGGATCTCCAGGCCGGTGTAGCAGCGTTGCAGGATGTCCAGGGTTCCGGCGTTGGCGCCGACATGGATGCCGTTGCGCGTCGAGCTGTGCTGCGGATCCGCCAGATCGGTGCCGAGCGCGGTCACCAGCATCTCCAACGAGCGGCGGCGGTCGGTCCGGGCCAGCACCCACGCGTGCGCGACGCGGCTCAGCGTGGAGCCGTGACTCGTACGGGACAGGTAGTAGTCGACGGTGGCGGGGATCCGGGCGGGGTCGAACTCGTATCCCAGGCCGCGTACCAGATCGGTGAGCTCCTCCGCGCTGAACAGATACAGCAGCATCAGCACGTCGGCCTGCTTGGAGACCCGGTAGCGGTTCGCGTCGTCGCCTTCCTTCTGCAGCAGCGGCCCCAGTAGCCGCAGGTCGCCGTAGCGCTGCCGGTAGCGATGCCAGTCCAGCTCCGCCAGGTCGCCGTACCCCTGGAACTGGGCAAGTATCCCGTCGTCGAGGAAGACCAGCCGCAGCCGGCGCCGGATGTGCGCCCACCGATGCCGTTCATCGTCGGTGGGGGCGACGTCGCGCCACGGCCGCATCCCCGGATGCCGGGCGAGGACCCCGCACGCCTCCTCGGCGTGGCCCAACACCCACGCGACCATCACATTGATGTAGGCGCAGTTGTCCAGCCCCTGGCCCGGCCGGCCCGGGTATCCGTCGTGGTACTCGTCCGGCCCGATCACCCCCCGGATGTCGTAGCGGTCATCGACGGGATCGTAGGTGGCCAGGCCGGCCCAGAACCGGGCCGTCTCGACCAGCAGCTCCAGCCCGCTGGCCGCGAGGAATGACAGGTCGGCGGTCGTCTCCCAGTAGCGCCACACGCAGTAGGCGACCGCCAGGTTGACGTGCTGCTGCCGGCCGGTGTAGTCGTCCACCCACTCGCCGGTGACCGGGGACCGGGACCGGACGGGACTCTCGTCCCAGCCGCTCTCCCCGCTCTGCCAGGGGAACAGGGCGCCCGCCGTCCCCACCGCGGCCGCCTGCCGCCGCGCTGCCGTCAACCGCCGGTACCGGTATTCCAGCAGGGCCCGGGTCAGCTCCGGCATCCGCAGATCCAGGTACGGGTAGACGAACAGCTCGTCCCAGAAGATGTGCCCGTGGTAGCCCTCGCCGTGCAGGCCCCGGGCCGGCACACCCGCGTCCAGGTCGATCACGTGCGGGGACAGGGTCTGCAGGAGGTGGAAGGTCTGCACCCGCACCGGCGCCTGCCAGGCGTGCTGCTCGCCGATGTCGAGCCGGAAGCGCGCCCACAGCCGCGCCCACGCGGCGACGTGCTCGGCCAGCACCACGTCGAACGACCCCGTCTGTCGCAGTTCCTCGCGGGCGGCGGGCACCGGTTCGGACACCGCCCGGTCACGGTTGGAGAAGATCGCGACGGTCTTCTCCACCGACACCCGCTCCCCCGGTATCACCTCGACCGCGATCACCTGGCTCACGTCGTCCGGCCCATGCACGGCGGCCTGCCGGCGCTGGGGGCCGCCACCGATGATCCTGGTGCGGGCCGCCACGGCCACCCGGTGTCGGGAACTGGTGGTCAACGCCGTCAGCCAGACGGTCTCCGCGTCGTCCTCGCCGGTGGACACCCGGGTGAGATGCCGGCCGCAACTACCGGCCTCCGTCGGCGCGTTGGCGTTGACCACCCCACCGTCGAGGCCCGACCTGATGTCCAGCCGGCCGGACCAGTTCTGCGCCACGATGCTCGTCTCCAGCGCCGCCAGGTGGGGATTCGCCATCGACACGAGCCGCCGCTGCCGTACGCGGGTACGCCGCTGGTCCCGGTCGACCACCAGCACCTCCCGCAGGTACACCCCGCGCCGCAGGTCCAGCAGCCGGTGCTCGTGCACCCGCTGCCCCTGTCCCGGCGCGAACCATTCGCCACCGGCCGTCCGGAATGTCAACGGCAGCCAGTTGGGCAGGTTGACGATGCTCTCCGTGCCGTCCGACTGGCCCGGGCCGGCGAGCCGGTTGTGGAAACCGGCGAGGTACGTGCCCGGATAGTGGACGCCGTCGGCCCACGCCTCCGGATCCGCCCCACGGGAGGCCAGGTACCCGTTGCCCAGGGTCAGCATCGTCTCCCGAGTGCCTTCCTCACCCGGCGCCTCACCGCAGTACGCCAACACCCAACCAGCCGGCGGAGGCCGGCTGCACAGCTCACATTCCGGGTCCACGTCCGGCGGCACCCCGTACTCCTCTTCCACGGCGAGGTGCCGTTTCCCCGTTCCTGGCGCGACAAACCCGATGTCGGCCAGTCAGGGCTGCGCCGGCTCCGTGATCAGCCGCGCGAACAGGTCGGCGGCAGCGTCGAGGACGTCCCGGTCGCCGGTGATCAGCAGATCCAGCAGCAGCCCGCGGGTCGCAGCAAGGCCCAGCCGGGCCCGCCGGCGGGCTTCCGTGGCGTCGAACCCGAGTTGGCCGAACAACTCCTCGACGGGGCCTGCCCAGGCGGTGATGACCGAGGCGCGAAACGACTCGGTCCAGGACCGGTCGAACAGCGCCTGCGCGTAGATCTCGAAGAACAGCCGCTCCGCCGGGGCCAACGCCGGATCGGCCAGGCGGCGCCAGAAGCGCCGGCTCACCTCGACCGGATCATCGGCCTCGGTGGCGAGCGAGACAAGCGCCGCGCGCTGCTCTGCCTCGATTCGCCGGACCACCTCCGCGAGCAGGCCCTCTCGGCTGCCGAAGTGGTAGATGAGCATACGGTGGCTGGTGCCGGCGCCGGAGGCGATCTCGCGCAGGCTCAGCTGGCTGAACCCGCCCTCCTTCAGGAAGCCGACGCACCGGTCGAGGAGCGCCTCGCGGGCGTCACCGGCCACCGGTGGACGCCGTACCGTCGTCGGCCGCCACGGCGGCAGCCTCGGCGGCCGCCTTGAGCCCGGCCGCCTCCAGCCGCACGTACCGTCGCGTCTTCGCCGCGATGAAGAGCGCGACCAGCCAGGCGAGTGGGCCGGTCTGCCGGATGCCGATGCGGATCCGGGTGGTGCCATCCGGCAGGCGGTCCACCCGGTGGTGGCCGATGGTGTGCACCCCGGGTGCGTGCGCCTCCCAGGCGAACGAGGTGCCCGGGACCACCTCGCTGACCCGCCACACCGTCGTCGGCAGGCCGGGCTGCCGGATGCGAAACCGGTTGCCCGGCCGCAGCGCCGGGCCGTCGAGCGGCTCTACCAGCGACATCGACGCCGTCCACTGCGGATAGGTGGTCACGTCTTCCAGTGCCGCCCAGCAGTGGTCGATGCTCGCCGTGGTGGAGATCGTCTGCTCGTAATCCATGTACCAGATGGTACATCGATGGTCGTGGTCAGTAGGTGCCACCCAGTCGCGCCCGCACCCGGTCGTGCAGCGCCGTCAGGGCCGGGCTCACCGTGGCGGTGAGCGGAACCGGGTCGGCCAGGCTACGCGCCGTCTCGGGCAGCCAGGCCAGATCGGCGTGGAACCGGTCGCGTGCCGCGCGCACCTCGCCGGCCGGATCGGCCGCCTCGACCCGGCGTCCGCCGCGCATGACCGGCACCAGCAGCGGTTCCCGGCCGGCCGGCGGCGGTTCGTCGCGCAGCCCGATCACGTCCCCGCTGGGCCCGGTGGGGTCCCGGAAGACCTGCTTCGGGCCCGGCAGGGTGGCCTTGCCGGGCGACAGCTTGAGCACCGGCCGGTCGCCGAAGGAAACCAGCTTGTACGCGCTGTCCAGCGACGGCGCGTCGTAGGAGACACCCATCTTGGTGCCGACGCCGTAGGCGTCGATCGGGGCGCCCTGGGCGACGAGGCCGGCGATGACGTCCTCGTCGAGGCTGCCGCTGGCCACGATCTGCGCCCCGGTCAGTCCGGCGCCGTCGAGGATCGCGCGGGCCTCCCGGGCCAGCGCGGCGAGGTCACCCGAGTCGAGTCGGACCGCCAACGGCCCGGTCAGTCCCAACTCGGCGACGACGTCAACGGCGGCCCGTACCCCGGCGGGCGTGTCGTAGGTGTCGACCAGGAAGATCGGGTTCACCGGAAAGTCGGTGGCGAAGGCACGGAACGCCGCCCGCTCGTCGGGGAACGCCTCGACGTACGAGTGGGCCATCGTCCCGGAGGGAGTGAGCCCGTAGCGCCGGGCGGCCTCCACGTCGCTGGTCGCGACGAAGCCGACCATGGCCGAAGCCCGCGCCACCCCCGCCCCGGCCTCGAGGCCGTGCGTACGACGGAACGCGAAGTCGATCAGCTGCGCGTCACCGGCGGCGAGGCGGCAGCGGGCGGCCTTGCTGGCCACCGTGGTGTGGAAGGTGATCAGATTCAGCACCCCGGTCTCCACCAGCTGCGCCTGCGCGATCGGCGCGGTCACCTCCAGCAGCGGCTCGTCGGCGAACACCGCCCGACCCTCCGGCACCGCCCAGACGTCGCCGGTGAACCGCAGCCCGGCCAGCGCCGCCAGGGTCGGCTCGTCGAGCCCGACGACGTCGCGCAGGTAGCCCAGCTCGTCATCGTGGAAGGCGAAGCTCTCCAGGAAGGCCAGCGCCTCGGCCAGACCGGCCGCCACCAGGAAACCACGCCGGTGCGGCAGGCGGCGGACGAAGAGGCTGAAGGTGGCCGGCTCCACCATGCCGCGGCGCAGATAACTGGCCGCCATCCGCAGCTCGTACAGGTCGGTACGCAGTCCGGTCACACCACCTCCTACACCCGCCATCACTGTGGTCGACCCGGCGGCGGCACGGGGGCGGAACCGGAAGATCCGCGGCTGCGGGAACCGGGCCGGCGGATCACCGGGCGGGGCCGACCCGCCCGGCGATCACGCGATCAGTAGCCGTACCGGTTCTTCAGGTGCCGCCACCAGTCGCGGAACATCCACTTGTCGAACTCGGTGATCTGCGTGGCGCTGCCGGCCTTCATGATGAAGCAGCACTGGCCGGTCGGCGTCCAGTCGTAGAAATCGTCCAGACCGAAGCTGTGCCCCATCTCGTGCAGCAGGATGTGGACGTTGTCGGTGTTGAGGTTGCTCATGAGGTACTCGCTGCTGATCCGCTGGCCCCAGTCACCGCCGGCACCACCGCCGAACCCGGCGGTCAGCCACAGCGACATGTCGTAGTGGTGCGAGGCCCCACCCGGGCAGTTCGGGTAGTTGCCGCTCTGGTTGAAGAACCGCCCGCACGGCTCGGTGCACTGCGGCGCGTTCTCCCGGATGTTGTTGACGTAGATGTCGACGGAGTTGTCGGTCCACTCCAACTGGGCGCGGTCGCGGACCGCCCAGCCGACAACCTTCACCGGCACCTGCGCGTACGGCCAGCCGTTGTGCCCGGCCATGACGGCCATCCACTTGCCGAACTGGCGGGCCAACGCGGCGTGCACGGCGTCGCGCTGGGCCGCGGTGACGTGCGCGGTCGACTCCCAGCGTACGCAGTAGTTGATCGAGCCCCGGTTGGCCATGATCTGGTCCCAACCGTAGTTCCGAAAGCCGTACAGGTTGTTGTAGGTGCTCTCCTGGTGCCGCCACACCTCGTCCAGCGGCTGCACCAGCGCGGCCGGCGGGTTCCACCCGCTGCTCGGCGGCGTGGTGGCGGTCGGCGTCGGCGTCGGGCTCGGCGGGGTGCTGGTCGGGGTCGGCGAGGGCGGCGCGCTGGTCGGGGTGGTGCCGCCGGTGCAGGTCGTGCCGTTGAGCGTGAAGCTCGTCGGGGCCGGGTTACTGCCGGTCCAGGTGCCGTTGAAGCCGAACGAGACGGTGGCGCCGGTGCCGACGGCGCCGTTGTAGGCGACGTTGGTCGCGGTCACCGCGCTGCCGCTCTGGCTGACGGTGGCGTTCCACGACTGGGTCACGGTCTGCCCGGCCGAGAAGGTCCAGCGCAGCGTCCAGCCGGTCACCGGGTCGCCGAGGTTGGTGACGGCGACGTCCGCACCGAACCCCCCGCTCCACTGCGTGGTCACCGTCCAGGTGACCCGGCAACCGGCTGCGGCCGCCTGCGCGTCGGTGACGAGCGCCCCGCCCGCCACGACCGCCGACGTTGCCAGCAGGCCCACGAGGGTACGGCGCAAGGATCGTCGATTCATCGGAATCTCCTCGGTGGTGGGATGCCGCACGACGGGCAGGACGCCCGTCGTGAGCTCGCCGGCGAGGCACCCCTGTGCGGGTGGCCCGGACCCTCGGAGACGAGATGGACGACCGCTTTATTGAAGCGGTTCGATAGACGATCGTAGTTATCCGACGCTGCCCGCCACAACCCGTCCGCGGGCCGCGCTGTCACGTCAGCCGGCCAGGACGAGTGGTGGTTCCCCGCCGACAACCCCCGCGTACCGCCGCCAGGCGGCTTAGAGTGTGGGGATGTGGGAGTCGGTTGCCACGCCGGTGGTGGGCCTCATGGCCGCCATGGCGGCGACTGCCCCGACGCCGACACCGTCTCCCGCCGTCAACTTCGCGCCGGTGCTGACGTCGACACCGTTCGGGGCGCTGCCCGGGCAGCGGGTGACGCACACCGTCACGATCTCCGGCACCGGCGCCCTCACAAGCACGCGGGTCACCTTCACCACGACAGCCGACCTCGACGATGTCACCGCCCGGGCCGAGCCGGGTGACTGCACGACGTCCCCGCGTACCGTCGTCTGCGACCTCGGTGACCTGAGCCTGGGCACCACCGCAGGGGCGCCGCGGATCACGATCAGCGGCCGGGTCCGCCCGGGTACGCCGCCCGGCGCGGTGGTCCGCAACCGGGTGACCGTCACCGCGGTGGAGTCCGCCACGACCGGCGCCCCGGTCGCCAGCAACGCCTACGTCCTTCCGGGGCCGACACCCCCGCCCACCGATCCGCCGCTGGAGTCGCCGGCCGAGGCGACCGGGGTGCCGCCGCCGTCGGGGCCAGCCCGGGTGCCGGCGGTCGTGGCGTTGGCGGTGGCCGTCGCCGCTGCGGTCGGCGCACTGCTGCTGGTCCGGCGGCGGCGCCGCCAGCAGCCGCCCACCGTGTGACAGCGCGGCCAGCGCATGTCGCGGCGGGCCCGTAACCTTGGCCCATGATTTTCATCAGAATTGCGGCGTGGATACCCGGCCGTTTAGGGCCGGGAGGAAACGCCGCTCCCTCCCCTCCGCGATCGTCTCACATGGACGGTTGGTAGATTGTCGGTTATGGGTGAGGTGGTGAAGCGGGCGTACAAGTACCGCTTCTACCCGTCCCCGGAACAGGCTGGGCAGTTGAACCGCACCTTCGGGTGTGTGCGTCTGGTGTACAACCGGGCGTTGGAGGCCCGTACTCGGGCGTGGGTGGTTGATCGTCAGCACACCTCGTATGTGCAGTCTTCGGCGTGGTTGACCGAGTGGAAACGCACCGATGAGTTGGCGTTTCTGAACGAGGTGTCCTCGGTGCCGTTGCAGCAGACGTTGCGGCATTTGCAGGCCGGTTTCGTGGCGTTCTGGGACAAGCGGTCCCGGTATCCGAGGTTCAAGTCCAAGCGCAAGTCGCGGGTGTCGGCGGAGTTCACCCGCTCGGCGTTCCGCTGGCGGGACGGCCGGCTCACTCTGGCCAAGATGACCAGCCCGTTGGACATCGTGTGGTCGCGGCCCCTGCCCGAGGGGGTGGAGCCGTCCACGGTGACGGTGTCCCGGGATCCTGCCGGCCGTTGGTTCGTGTCTCTGCTGGTGGAGGACCCGGCCGTGGGGCCGCTGCCGCCGGTCACGGCGGAGGTTGGGGTGGATGCGGGTATCACCAGCCTGCTCACTCTGTCCCACCCGATCCCCGGACTGAGCGACGAGCAGGGGAAGGTGGCCAACCCGCGTTTCGGGCAGGCCGACCGGCGGAAGCTGGCCAGGGCACAGCGGGACCTGGCCCGCAAACAGAAGGACTCCGCGAACCGGGCGAAGGCCCGGCTCCGGG